>NZ_FMTR01000055.1:0-1430 GCF_900100135.1 Pseudomonas sp. NFACC05-1
TAAGGCCGAGAGCTGATGACGAGTTACCCTTTGGGTGACGAAGTGGTTGATGCCATGCTTCCAAGAAAAGCTTCTAAGCTTCAGGTAACCAGGAACCGTACCCCAAACCGACACAGGTGGTTGGGTAGAGAATACCAAGGCGCTTGAGAGAACTCGGGTGAAGGAACTAGGCAAAATGGCACCGTAACTTCGGGAGAAGGTGCGCCGGTGAGGGTGAAGCACTTGCTGCGTAAGCCCACGCCGGTCGAAGATACCAGGCCGCTGCGACTGTTTATTAAAAACACAGCACTCTGCAAACACGAAAGTGGACGTATAGGGTGTGACGCCTGCCCGGTGCCGGAAGGTTAATTGATGGGGTTAGCTAACGCGAAGCTCTTGATCGAAGCCCCGGTAAACGGCGGCCGTAACTATAACGGTCCTAAGGTAGCGAAATTCCTTGTCGGGTAAGTTCCGACCTGCACGAATGGCGTAACGATGGCGGCGCTGTCTCCACCCGAGACTCAGTGAAATTGAAATCGCTGTGAAGATGCAGTGTATCCGCGGCTAGACGGAAAGACCCCGTGAACCTTTACTATAGCTTTGCACTGGACTTTGAATTTGCTTGTGTAGGATAGGTGGGAGGCTTTGAAGCGTGGACGCCAGTTCGCGTGGAGCCATCCTTGAAATACCACCCTGGCAACTTTGAGGTTCTAACTCAGGTCCGTTATCCGGATCGAGGACAGTGTATGGTGGGTAGTTTGACTGGGGCGGTCTCCTCCTAAAGAGTAACGGAGGAGTACGAAGGTGCGCTCAGACCGGTCGGAAATCGGTCGTAGAGTATAAAGGCAAAAGCGCGCTTGACTGCGAGACAGACACGTCGAGCAGGTACGAAAGTAGGTCTTAGTGATCCGGTGGTTCTGTATGGAAGGGCCATCGCTCAACGGATAAAAGGTACTCCGGGGATAACAGGCTGATACCGCCCAAGAGTTCATATCGACGGCGGTGTTTGGCACCTCGATGTCGGCTCATCACATCCTGGGGCTGAAGCCGGTCCCAAGGGTATGGCTGTTCGCCATTTA
This sequence comes from Pseudomonas sp. NFACC05-1, assembly GCF_900100135.1. NCBI lineage: Bacteria > Pseudomonadati > Pseudomonadota > Gammaproteobacteria > Pseudomonadales > Pseudomonadaceae > Pseudomonas > Pseudomonas sp. NFACC05-1. Next base: position 1,059 of record NZ_FMTR01000055.1, read on the forward strand.
AAGTGGTACGCGAGCTGGGTTTAGAACGTCGTGAGACAGTTCGGTCCCTATCTGCCGTGGACGTTTGAGATTTGAGAGGGGCTGCTCCTAGTACGAGAGGACCGGAGTGGACGAACCTCTGGTGTTCCGGTTGTCACGCCAGTGGCATTGCCGGGTAGCTATGTTCGGAAAAGATAACCGCTGAAAGCATCTAAGCGGGAAACTTGCCTCAAGATGAGATCTCACTGGGACCTTGAGTCCCCTGAAGGGCCGTCGAAGACTACGACGTTGATAGGCAGGGTGTGTAAGCGCTGTGAGGCGTTGAGCTAACCTGTACTAATTGCCCGTGAGGCTTGACCATATAACACCCAAGCAATTTGTATGCTCCAAGCC
>NZ_FMTR01000054.1:0-1568 GCF_900100135.1 Pseudomonas sp. NFACC05-1
TGGGCTGCGATATAGGTAGTCCGTTCCTTGCTCCCCCATACTGATACTCGCTGGAGTCCGGTTGTTGCGAGGAAGGAACATGCACCTGCGAGCTACGAATAGGGCTGCAACGCATCTCGATGATTACTGCTTCACCTTCGAGCCCAGCAGGTGCGCTTGCGCCCTCTAACGAACACTCAGGGAAAGCCGGGCACGGCTCTCTATATCGCCTTCGCTGGACGCAAGCATGCATGTTCCTGCATGTACTTTAGCGTCTGTGGAGGTGTGCAATGCAAACGCTCTTGTCTCAGAAATTCACTGCTTATATCGGAATTGATTGGGCCGATACCAAACATGACGTCTGCTTGCAGGTTGCTGGGCAAGCCCAGCGGTGCTTCTCGGTCATCCGACACAACCCCGAAGCTATTGATCAATGGGCTCATGCGCTGTATCAGCGTTATGGCGGTCCTATCGCCATTGCCGTGGAGTTAGACAAAGGACCGTTGATAGCGGCCCTGCAAAAATATGATTTTTTTTGTTTGTTCCCAATCAACCCCGCCACCTTAGCCAAGCAGCGTAAGGCCTTTGTTCCCAGCGGTGCGAAGGACGATCCGAGCGATGCCCAGTGGGCACTTGAGCTATTGCTCAAGCATCCCGACAGATTTCCCCTGCAGGAGAAACAAAGTCCTGCCATACGCTCTCTGGCTAGCTTGACTGAACATCGGAGAACCTTGGTTGATGAGCGGGTAAGAACCAGTAATCGGTTGGTTTGCATGCTCAAGCAGTACTATCCGTTGGCGCTGGAGTTGTTCCACGACCATGACACACAGGTGTTTTGTGATTTCCTGGAGCGCTGGTCGACGTTGGAAACACTTAAACGTGCTCGGCCTACAAGCGTTTTGAAGTTTCTTAACGCGCACAATGTTCGCCATGCAGAACTCAATCAGCAGCGCCTGGCCTTGATCCTCAAGGCCACGCCGCTGACAGAGGATCCGGGGATTGTTACCCCTTCAGCGCTGTATGTGCGGACCCTGGCATCGCAACTGAGTGGGATGCTGGTGGCGATCAAGCAGTTTGATGCGGCGATCGAAGAAACGGCCAATACCCTGGCCGATTACAGCCTCTTCAAATCCTTGCCTGGAGCCGGGCAACAGCTTGCACCACGGCTAATGGTAGCTTTTGGTGAGCAACGTGATCGCTTCAAGGATGCTGGTGCTATGCAGCGATATGCCGGGATCGCTCCGGTTACCGAGCGCAGTGGCAAGAAGAAAATCGTTCGCTGGCGCTATCAATGTTCAACCTTTTTGCGCCAGACATTTGTCGAGTGGGCTGCCCACAGCATCAATCAATCGGTATGGGCAGGGGCGTACTATCGCCAGCAGAAGGCCAAAGGCTGCTCTCATCAAGCAGCCCTGAGGGCACTGGCTTTTAAATGGATCAGGATCGTTTATCGGTGCTGGAATGCTGGATCCCAGTATGACGAGAGCGTCTATTTACAAGCCTTGGCCCGCCACGACTCGCCTTTGATAAGAGCACCGGAGGCAACGAAAGCATGTTGACGGAAGAGCTCAGAGCGTGAAGCAGCCCCA
>NZ_FMTR01000050.1:0-5771 GCF_900100135.1 Pseudomonas sp. NFACC05-1
GGCAAACGGGCAGATCTCCCAGGGTAATTCGCGCGACCTTCCTGCTTATGCCTGTCGGATCTACGTCACAGCGTTCCGTGCAAGTATTGGGCTTTGGCAATTTTGGCTACCTTACCCCGCTGCACCGCCTAATCCGCTTCCTGTTCGTCAGGCCAGCATTTTGCCTCGGGCTTCCTTCAGATTCGCAGTCACCCGCGACACCCTTGCCTCTGGCTAACACTTCCCCTTGCCGGGTGTGTAGAGGACTTTCACCTCCAAGTCACCAGCGTGACCACCACAGCCAAGCTGGTTGCGCTTGCGCGCAACGCGCCATGCCTGGCGCACCAATAAAAAACCCCGCAGATTTCGCTACGGGGTTTGGGGGATGAAGCTCAAGGCTTAATGATGCTCACGCGTCGCCCGGAATTTCACATCCGGCCAGCGCTCTTCCATCAGCGCCAGGTTGACCCGGGTCGGGGCCAGGTAGGTCAGGTGACCGCCGCCGTCCAAGGCGAGGTTTTCCACGGCCTTGTTGGAAAACTCCTCGAGTTTCTTCTTGTCGCCGCATTCGACCCAACGGGCGGAGTACACGGTGATCGGCTCGTAGGAGCACTCGACCTTGTATTCCTCTTTCAAGCGGCTGGCGACCACGTCGAACTGCAGCACACCGACCGCGCCGAGGATGATGTCGTTGCTGCGGGTCGGGAAGAACACCTGGGTGGCGCCCTCTTCGGCCAGTTGCTGAAGGCCCTGGCGCAATTGCTTGGACTTGAGCGGATCCTTCAGGCGCACGCGGCGGAACAGTTCCGGGGCGAAGTGCGGGATGCCGGTAAAGCCCAGGGTTTCGCCTTCGGTGAAGGTGTCGCCGATCTGGATGGTGCCGTGGTTGTGCAGGCCGATGATGTCACCGGCGAAGGCTTCTTCCAGTTGTTCGCGTTCCGAGGAGAAGAAGGTCAAGGCGTCGCCGATGCGCACGTCCTTGCCAGTGCGCACATGGCGCATCTTCATGCCTTTTTCGTATTTGCCGGAGCAGATGCGCATGAAGGCGATGCGGTCGCGGTGCTTGGGGTCCATGTTCGCCTGGATCTTGAACACGAAGCCCGAGAATTTCTCTTCCACCGGTTCCACGGTGCGCTCGTTGGCGACGCGGGCCAGCGGGCGCGGTGCCCAATTGACCACGGCGTCGAGCACATGGTCCACACCGAAGTTGCCCAACGCGGTCCCGAAGAACACCGGGGTCAGTTGACCGTCGAGGAATTCCTGCTGGTTGAACTCGTGGCAGGCGCCCTGCACCAGCTCCAATTGCTCGACGAAACGATCGTACTCGTCGCCCAGGTGCGCGCGGGCTTCATCTGAGTCGAGCTTCTCGATGATCTTCACCTCGGTGCGCTCATGCCCGTGACCGGCGGTGTAGACGATGATGTAGTCGTCGGCCAGGTGGTACACGCCCTTGAAGTCGCGGTAGCAGCCGATCGGCCAGGTGATCGGCGCGGCCTTGATCTTCAGCACCGCTTCGATCTCGTCGAGCAATTCGATCGGGTCGCGGATGTCACGGTCGAGTTTGTTGATGAAGCTGACAATCGGCGTGTCCCGCAGACGGCAGACGTCCATCAGCGCGATGGTCCGTGGCTCGACGCCTTTACCGCCGTCGAGGACCATCAATGCCGAGTCCACTGCCGTCAGGGTGCGGTAGGTGTCTTCGGAGAAGTCTTCGTGGCCCGGGGTGTCGAGCAGGTTGATCATGTGGTCGCGATACGGGAACTGCATGACCGACGTGGTAATGGAAATACCCCGTTGTTTTTCCATTTCCATCCAGTCGGAGGTGGCATGGCGGTCGGACTTGCGAGATTTCACCGTGCCGGCGATCGCGATCGCCTTGCCCATCAGCAAGAGCTTTTCGGTGATGGTGGTCTTACCGGCATCGGGGTGGGAAATAATGGCGAAAGTGCGGCGTTTCGCGACTTCGGCGGCCTGTTTGGTCATGGGAAATCGCCTGGCAGGTGATTCAAAAAAGGGCGGCGATTATAGCTCAACTTGCGCCAGGAACCGAACCGTTGAGCACATCCAGGGTGGCCAGATCTTCCCTGGCATGGGAACCTTTAGCCGCGTGGAGGCGTCCACCACCCTGCTACGGCTGTTCGTCAGGGTCTGAAAAATCAGCAAGTTAGCCTGACGAGGCTGCGCTCATGGCTCGATTTACCTGCCGTTTTACCGGTATGGAAAAGAGCTGCTTCTCGCGAACGTTTTCCCGGCAACCAGTGATGGTTTGCCGCCCGGGAAAGCGTGCGCCGACTGAAAGACAAAGGAGTCCGCCTGTGGCTATCCGCTATGGCAAAGGGCTTATCGGGGGTGCGGTCGTCGTCGCGCTCCTGGCCCTGTTGGTCCACTGGATCGGCATCGATACGATCCAACGCTACCACGACGATCTGCTGTTCTACCTGCAAGCGCACCTGCTGCTTGTCCTGGCCTCCATGCTGGCGGCCCTGCTCGTGGGCATTCCCGCTGGCATCGCCCTCAGCCGCCCCGGCATGGTCGGGCGCGCCGAACGCTTCATGCAAGTGTTCAACATCGGCAACACCGTGCCGCCCCTGGCCGTGCTGGCCATCGCCCTGGGCATCCTGGGCATCGGCAGCGGTCCCGCCATCTTCGCCCTGTTCCTCGCCTCGCTGTTGCCCATCGTGCGCAACACTTATGAAGGCCTGAAAAACGTCCAGGGCTCCCTCAAGGAAGCCGCCGTCGGCATCGGCATGACCCCGCGCCAGGTGCTGTGGAAAGTCGAGTTGCCCAACGCCGTGCCCATCATCGTCGGTGGCGTGCGCGTGGCCCTGGCGATCAACGTCGGCACCGCGCCGCTGGCGTTCCTGATCGGCGCCAACAGCCTCGGCAGCCTGATCTTCCCCGGCATCGCCTTGAACAACCAGCCGCAGCTGCTGCTCGGCGCGGCCTGCACCGCCCTGTTGGCGTTGTTGCTCGACGGGCTGGTGACACTGGCCAGCCGCCTCTGGCTGGAACGCGGTCTGCAACCGTCATAAGCCGGCTGGATAAAGGAAATCGTTTATGAAGAAGTTGAGCTTGATACTGGGCTGCGTGCTGCTGTTCGCAGGATTCGCCCAAGCCGCAGAAAAACCACTGATCCGCCTTGGCGCCCGGGTGTTCACCGAACAGACGCTGCTGGCGGAAATCACCGCGCAATACCTGCGCAGCAAGGGCTACGACGCGCAGATCACCGGTGGCCTGGGCAGCAACCTGGCCCGCAGCGCCCATGAAACCGGGCAACTGGACATGCTCTGGGAATACACCGGCGTGTCGCTGGTGGCCTACAACCACGTTACGGAAAAACTCGATAGCGCCCAGTCCTACGCCCGGGTGAAAGAACTCGACGCGAAAAAAGGCCTGGTCTGGCTGACACCGTCGAAATTCAGCAACACCTACGCCCTGGCCCTGCCAGAAAAAATCGCCCGTCAGTACCCGCAGATCAACAGCATCAGCCAATTGAACACGGTGCTGCAGGCCGAAGCCGCTGACAATCATCTGGTGGCCCTGGACACCGAGTTCGCCAACCGCTCCGACGGCCTGGCGGGCATGGTCGAGCAGTACGGCATGAACCTGACCCGCAAGAACATCCGGCAGATGGACGCAGGCCTGGTCTACACCGCCCTGCGCAACGGCCAGGTGTTCGCCGGGCTGGTGTACACCACCGACGGCCGGCTGAACGCGTTCAAGCTGAAATTGCTGGAAGACGACAAGCATTACTTCCCCGACTACACCGCCGCGCCCGTGGTGCGCCAGGCGTACCTCGACACGCATCCGCAGCTGGCCGCGCAGCTCAAGCCCCTGGCCGAGCTGTTCGATGACGAAACCATGCGCCAGCTCAACGCCCGCGTGGACGTCAACCATGAAAGCCCTTCCACCGTTGCCGCCGATTTCCTGCGCCAGCATTCCCTGCTCTCAACCCAATGACCTGGAGGAAAAGCCATGGATTTTCTTGACGCCTTTTCCCATCTGGACTGGCCGCTGGTGCTGCACCTGACCTGGCAGCACATCACCCTGGTGGGCATCGCTGTGACCCTGGCCATCGTGGTCGGCGTGCCGCTGGGCATCTTCATGACCCGCTTCCCGACGCTCGCGGGCCCGTTACAGGCCAGCGCCACCGTGCTGCTGACGATTCCGTCGATCGCGCTGTTCGGCCTGTTGCTGCCGTTCTATTCCAAATTCGGCCAAGGCCTGGGCCCGATGCCGGCGATCACCGCGGTGTTTCTCTATTCGCTGTTGCCGATCATGCGCAACACCTACCTGGCCTTGACCGGCGTCGAACCGGGCATCCGTGAAGCCGCCCGGGGCATCGGCATGACCTTCGCCCAGCGCCTGCGCATGGTCGAACTGCCCATCGCCGTGCCGGTGATCCTGGCCGGCGTGCGCACCGCCGTGGTCATGAACATCGGCGTCATGACCATCGCCGCCACCATCGGCGCCGGTGGCCTGGGCGTGCTCATCCTCGCTTCCATCAGCCGCAGCGACATGTCGATGCTGATCGTCGGCGCCGTGCTGGTCAGTCTCCTGGCCATCTTCGCCGACCTGCTTCTGCAATGGCTGCAACGCTCGCTGACCCCAAAAGGACTATTGAAATGATCGAACTTCAAAACCTCAGCAAAACCTTCAAGAGCAACGGCAAGGACGTCAAGGCCGTGGACTCGGTGAACCTGATCGTCAACGAAGGCGAGATCTGCGTGTTCCTCGGGCCGTCGGGATGCGGCAAAAGCACCACGCTGAAGATGATCAACCGCCTGATCCCGCCCACTTCGGGCAAAGTGTTGATCAACGGCGAGGACACCACCGGCCTGGACGAAGTGACCCTGCGCCGCAACATCGGCTACGTGATCCAGCAAATCGGCCTGTTCCCGAACATGACCATCGAGGAGAACATCACAGTGGTCCCGCGCCTGCTGGGCTGGGACAAGCAGAAATGCCACGACCGTGCCCGCGAACTGATGAGCATGATCAAGCTCGAACCCAAGCAGTACCTTCATCGCTACCCTCGCGAGTTGTCCGGTGGCCAGCAGCAACGGATCGGCGTGATCCGTGCCCTGGCGGCCGATGCGCCGCTGCTGCTGATGGACGAACCCTTCGGCGCGGTGGACCCGATCAACCGCGAAATGATCCAGAACGAGTTCTTCGAGATGCAGCGGGCGCTGAACAAGACCGTGATCATGGTCAGCCACGACATTGACGAGGCCATCAAGCTGGGGGACAAGATTGCGATCTTCCGCGCCGGCAAGCTGGTCCAGTTCGATCACCCGGACACGTTGCTGGCGCATCCGGCCGACGAGTTCGTCAGCAGTTTCGTCGGCCAGGACAGCACGCTCAAGCGCCTGTTGCTGGTCAAGGCCGAAGACGCGGCGGACAACGCCCCGTCGGTCAGCCCCGAGACACCAGTGAGTGAGGCACTGGAGTTGATGGACGAACATGACCGTCGCTACGTGGTGGTCACCTGTGCCGAGAACAAGGCCCTGGGTTATGTGCGACGGCGCGACCTGTACCGTCAGAGCGGCACCTGCGCGCAGTACTTGCGTGAATTCAACGCCACCGCGGCCTACGACGAACACCTGCGCATCCTGCTGTCGCGCATGTACGAGTTCAACCGTTCGTGGCTACCGGTGATGGACGCCGAGCGGGTGTTCCTCGGGGAAGTGACCCAGGAATCGATTGCCGAATACCTGAGCTCCGGACGCTCGCGTGGCGGCAAGACCAGTATTGTTTCGCCGGCCGAGACTGCGTTGGCCTGACTACTGATA
>NZ_FMTR01000049.1:0-6252 GCF_900100135.1 Pseudomonas sp. NFACC05-1
ATCCGGCAATCGGAAGTGCGGGTCAGCAGCCACAACCACGGCCGCAACGTCGCCTGGTAACTGGCGAACTGGCCCTGGTCGACGTTCTGGCTGCAGCGGGCGACGATGCCATGGAAGTAGCGCTCACCACCGCCATCGAGCTGCAGGCTCACGCACATGGGCTTGCCAAGCAGCTGGTTGAGATCGATGGCATTGTCCAGCGAATGCAGCTGCAACTCGTAGTTGAACAGCCGCCCTAATTCTTCACCGCCGCCCATGTCCTTGAGCAACAGCACCTCAGGTCCCAGGGGGCTGGTGACTTTGGCCAGGCGTGAGGCTTGGTTGAATAGCATCGGTTGTCCTTATCGCTGCCGCAGTCCATTTGACGCTGCGCAAGATTGCCGGCTTTTGACGTTGAAGATCAAGCGATCGCGCCCTTTGATAGCTCGTGCACAGGCATGAAATCGCCAGAGTAGTGACGCTGATCGCATAATGTAGTTCGTTGCTTGAGGCAGAGGAACCCGGTTCTTGATTGTTACCAGGCATTACTTGAATATCTGCTCCTTCGCGCGTCACCTCACGTCCATGGAAAGCGATTACTGTGACCTCTTACCGCATTCAAGAAGCCGATCTCGAAATCCCCGATACCTGGCAGGACCAGAGCATCAATATTTTCAAGCTGCCGGCAGTCGGCCCTGCTAAAGAAGCCAGTTTCGTCATCAGCCGCGATACCACTCAGGGCGATGCTCCTTTTGCCGAGTACGTGGACCGCCAACTCAAAAGCGCGGAGCAGCAACTGCCGGGCTTCAAGCTGGTTCAGCGCTGGGACACCGTACTGCATGGGCACACCGCTACATTGCTGGACTACACCTGGCAACGCGAGGGGCGCGACCTGATGCTGCGCCAGGTGTTCATCGAGCGTAAACCATCCGTGGTGATCACCACTTTGACCACCACACCGAACGATTTCGCCTATCACGAGCCGGCCTGGAAGGTGGCGATGCATTCGTTCAAGCCACAGCCTCCGATCATCTGAGCATCCATACGTCCCACTGAGCAGTCATACACATCAGTCAGGTAGATGCGCGCAATGGATGCACAGGCTGCAGCACGTCTGGGTGACGAAATAGCCCACGGGTTCGGGTTGGCCGCGATGGTCGCCGGTGCCGTGGCCGGTGCCTTGATCGGTGCTGCGGTCGTTGCCGCGACGGTTGCCACGGGCGGCGTGGCCTTGGCGATCATGGCCGGCTCGATTGCGGCTGGCGGCTTGTCGATGTTCCAGATCGTCAAGGGCCTCTCGACCATATTCAACCTGCCCGAGCCCACTACGGGGGCGTTGATAATGGGCAGCTTCAACGTCTACATCAACAGCCGCAATGCCATGCGGGCGGGTGAAGACACTTCATCTTCCTGCACCGGCCTGCCGATGAACCATCCGATCTGGCCCTTTCCGGTGCTGATCGCCGAAGGCAGCGCCACGGTCTTTATCAACGGCAAGCCGGCGGCGCGCTTGCACAGCAAAATGGTCTGCGGAGCCCACATCAAGAGCGGCAGCCCGAATACGTTCATCGGTGGGCCGACGGTGTCGGTGGCGTTTGTCCTGGATCTTGAAGGGTGGATGCACACTGGGCTGGAAGTGTTGGGGTTGTTGGCGGCAGGTGCTGCGCTGGTCATGGCCGCCATGGCGGGTATCGCCGTGCTCGTCGAGTTCGTGGTGGTGGGCGGGCTGATCGTAGGGGGGATGGAGCTTCTCGGTGATTTAGGTGACCGCCTGGGGCCTGGCTATCGGGACCTGCTGCAAGGGGTCGCCGGCATGGCCATGCTGGGGCTGAGTCCGAAGATGGCGAAGGCGGCCAAGCCTGCCGAACTGCCGCCGCCCAAGTACAAGCCTGGCGTGACCGAGGCCGATATCCTGGCCATGCCGAAGGGGTCGCGACCCGACGCCGACACGTACCTGTCACCGCAGTATGTGAAAGAACACTTGGCCCAGTTCGAGAACGGTGCCTCGCGTTTCACCACCAAGGCCAACCTGGACAAGTACGGCATCGCCCAGCGCGACGGTACGACGTTCCTGATGCCCAAGGCTGAAGCCGATCAATTGATTGCCAATGCCAAGGGCGACAAGCGCGCATTGGAGAAGGCCCTTGGGCTACCAGAAAATACCCTGGAAAGTAGTACTCTGGTGCGGGTCGACATCCCCGCGCCTAAAGACATGAACCTGCGGATTCCTTCAGGTAACGAGGCCGGCGCCAACGAATTCTGGATCCCTGGCGGCAAGCTGCCGACCGGTGCCAGCGAGGCGGTCATCGATGCCGGGGGCATTTTGCCCAAAGACTTCAGTTGGACGCCATTATGACGGTAGAGGTAGGCAAATCATGAAATTTCAAGATGTTCTGGTCAGTCGCGAACACATGTTCTGCGTGGGTATCGAACAGGATTCGGGTCGATTCTATGTCTCCATACCGGTGAGCAACGGCATGGCCGACTACGAGGAATATTATGAAATCAATCAGGCGACCTTCGAGCTGTTCAAGCGTGACCCGGATGCGGCGCTGCCTTTTGTGGCGCGTTGCAGGAAGCGTGAGCTGGACGAGCTATTGATTGTCCAACCGGGAACGAACCGCGGCACCGCCATCTGATCGTCGAAGGGCAGGGGGAACGGTGGGAATTGAATTGAGTGCCTTCGCCAGTCGGGATGTGTTCCTGGACTACGCCTACGAAGCGGTCACCTTCCGTTGGGACCCTCGCACCGGGACCGTATTCAGGAAGTTTTACGGTGCTGCCGAAAGCGAACAATCGGTTCCCGCGGACAATAGGCTGTACAACGACGCCGTCTTGTATGGTCGCGAGATTTCCAAAGAACAATACGCGAAGGGCTTTGATCGCCAATGAGCATTCTGGACGCTGCAATCGCCCTGGCTTCAAGGGTCCACGCGGGCCAGGTGGATAAGGCCGGCAAGCCCTATATCCTCCACCCGTTGCGCTTGATGATGAAGTTCGACGGGCTTGAAGAGCAACTGGTCAGCCTGTTGCATGATGTGGTCGAAGACGGCGATGTCACGCTGGATGAGCTGCGCGGGCTTGGCATTCCCGAGGTTGTGGTGACGGCTATCGACTGCTTGACCAAGCGCAAGGGCGAGTCCTATGAACAATTCATCGCCCGGATTCGTCCCAATCCACTGGCGACCAAAGTGAAAATAGCGGACATCCACGACAATCTTGACCTCACTCGGCTGCCCGTCGTGCGAGACAAGGACCTGGAACGCGCCGCGAAATATCATCGGGCATTGCGTTACCTGCAAGAGCAATGAATCATGTCGCCGCCGTCTGCTCGTTGAAGGACAACGCGGCAAGACCGGCGCTGCGTTCGCTCTGACCGTGCCCAGCGATCTCTGGTCATCGATAACTCTCCTGTGCAGTCATACAACCAGTAAGTTGGATTTTCGCAATGGATGCACAGGCTGCAGCACGTCTGGGTGATGAAATAGCCCATGGCTTCGGGTTGGCCGCGATGGTCGCCGGTGCCGTGGCCGGTGCCTTGATCGGCGCCGCGGTCGTAGCCGCGACGGTTGCCACGGGCGGCGTGGCGCTGGCGATCATGGCCGGCTCGATTGCCGCCGGCGGCTTGTCGATGTTCCAGATCGTCAAAGGCCTGTCGACCATCTTCAACCTGCCCGAGCCCACCACGGGGGCGTTGATAATGGGCAGCTTCAACGTCTACATCAACAGCCGCAATGCCATGCGGGCGGGTGAAGACACTTCATCTTCCTGCACCGGGCTGCCGATGAACCATCCGATCTGGCCCTTCCCGGTGCTGATCGCCGAAGGCAGCGCCACGGTGTTCATCAACGGCAAACCCGCCGCACGCTTGCACAGCAAAATGGTGTGTGGCGCGCACATCAAGACCGGCAGCCCGAATACGTTCATCGGTGGGCCGACGGTGTCGGTGGCGTTTGTCCTGGATCTTGAAGGCTGGATGCATACCGGGCTGGAAGCGTTGGGAATGTTGGCCATGGGGGGCGCAGCGATTCTCGCGGCCATGGCTGGCGTGGCCGCTCTGGTCGGTTTCGTGGTGATCGGCGGCACGATGATGGCTGGTATGGCGTTGCTGGGGGATCTGGGGGATCGCTTGGGGCCGGGTTACCGGGACCTGCTGCAGGGCGTCGCGGGAATGGCGCTTCTGGGCCTGGGCCCGAAAATGGCGAAAATCGGTACGGCGCCCAAGCCGCGCTCGGTGAGCTTCAAACCGGGCTACACGTCAGAGGATATCGCTGCGATACCCAAGTTAAGCCGGCCCAATCCTGCCGATTACCTTGAGGCCTCCTATATCGACAAGCACCTCAAAGTCTTTCAGGATGAAGGCGGTGCGTTTCTGTTTACCCCCGATGACATTGCCAACCCCATGTATGGAACCTTTAGCGACACTAAGTACGTCATGGCCAAGTCAGACCTGCACGGTGTGGTCGCCGAGTTTAAGAAAACCGGTGATCTTTCCATTCTGGAGACCGCTTTGGGTTATGAACCGGGCAGCTTCACCGGCAAGGAGATTTACATGATGAACCTGGACAATCCCAAGGTTGTCATGCCCTCCGGTAACGAGCGCGGAGCGAACCCGTTATGGCGCCCTGGCGGCCTGACCCATCCCGGCGGTATGCGTGAAGCCGTATTGGATAAGGTGGCCATCCCACACAATAACGACATCAATTTCCTGCTCGCGAACCCGGATGTAGTGAGAATCCAATGAGTGCCACCCTAGAAAATGTATTGCTGCTGGCCCTGGCCAATGACGAGCTGGATAAATTCCTCGTAGGCGAGCCGTTCTACTTTCAAGAAGCCAAGAATGATTATGAGGAACCGCAGAACATCGTTGCGGCTTTCGATTTGCTGGTGCTGCGTTATTGGCAACAGACTCGCGATCCCCAGTTCCCTGTGCGCTGGGTGACGGCTTTGCTCAAGATTCTCGCGACCTACCCTGATCGTAATCGGGCAATTTATGTTGCGGCGTCGTGGGTCTGGTACTACCGGTTTTGCCTGAGCAAAAAACAGGCACAACCCGAGGGGTTTTATGCCGACTTGTTCGAGGTTGATATGGGCGCCGTGGCGCTGGCCCTCCAGCGGCAGCTTGAGCTCAACAAGGCTGAGCTTGTCCAGGATACGCGTTGGGCGGGTGGTAGCTGGAACAGCCAGAACGGCCTGTGGGGGCCGTTGATGCGGACCGCCCTTGTCGTTCGGGATAAGCTGGGCGGCCCTGACTTCGTCCCGGCTAATCTCTGAGTGGTTAATGATGTGCTGAGGGCCTATGTGGCAACAGCGGACGGTGATTTGATCCATGTTCGAATCATCGATAAAGCGCTGGACTCACCCCTGCGCGTTATCGGGTTTTCGAATGCGGCAGAGAAAGATATCTACGTTTTGCAGGTCGCGCACAACACGCAGAAGGCAAAGGTATTCGATGCACTCCGTTCATTGGGCGTGGCCTTTTCGGCGGGCAAGGAATGGTGTCCCTCCGAAGTTTTTGAATATCTTCGTGACGAGCAATTGCTGAGCGGCAAGTACTTGCGCGTCGCGTGGACGCAGCCCGGTCAATACCGGCTTACGAACGAGTGAAACTTCAAGATGCCTGGGTCCACCGGGCACACAGGTTCTGCGTGGGTGGCAACGATGAACCCGTGGCGAGGGAGCTTGCTCCCGCTTGAGTGCGAAGCGCTCACAAAAAGGGGCGGCTACGCAGCCCAGCGGGAGCAAGCTCCCTCGCCACGGTTATTCCGGCCATGAACCTCAGTGCTTGGCCTTTGCCGGGAAAAAAGCTTTCACCGCCGCATCGATCACACCTTTGATGCCCTTGCCCTTGGCATCCACTTCGCTTGCGCCACCGGAGTTGAGGTCCAAGCGGCCGCCGGTGTCGATGTTGCCATTGCCACTGGCGTAGATATTGAACGCAGTGCCCGAGATATTGATCTCGCCACTGGCATTGAACTCCAACACGCTTTTGCCACAGACCAGTCGGATCTGCGAACCCGCCTCCACGAGGTACTGGGTACTGATGCTGTCGCTCTTGGCTCCCCCGACAAGCAATGCGTCGTTGCGCTGCACGGCCCGCAGTCGGTCTTGGCCAATCCGTATGGTTTCGTTGTGGCCGATGCTTTTGTTGCGGTCATGGCCCACCGAATGGCTTTCATCCACCTCGACCACGATGTCCTGGTTGCGCTCGGCATGGATGTACAGCTGCTCGGCGCCTTTCTTGTCTTCCATGCGGATTTCGTTGAAATTCGC
>NZ_FMTR01000048.1:0-10051 GCF_900100135.1 Pseudomonas sp. NFACC05-1
CCCGCTGGGCTGCGAAGCAGCCCCAAAACCTAAGCACGCGGTGCATCAGATTGTCCGAGCCGGCTGATTCAGGGCCGCTTCGCGCCCCAGCGGGAGCAAGCTCCCTCGCCACAAGAGCCCTCACTCAATCGCACACCGTCGAAATCCCTAGCTACAAACTCACCCCGCTCCCCGCCCTTCACCCCGTATAATGCCGCTCTTCCCGGCTTGTAAGAAAAAGCTACACACTCTGTAGCCACTCCAAGCCCGACCCAAAGCCTGCCGAGCCAGGCCACCACCACAGGTGTTATGCATGGATTTCAACCCCCTCGACCTCATCCTGCACCTCGACGTCTATCTCGACATGCTGGTGACCAACTACGGAACCTGGGTCTACGCCATCCTGTTCCTGGTGATCTTCTGTGAAACCGGCCTGGTGGTCACACCCTTCCTGCCCGGCGACTCCCTGCTGTTCATCGCCGGCGCCGTCGCCGCCGGTGGCGCCATGGACCCACTGCTACTGGGCGGCCTGCTGATGCTCGCCGCCATCCTCGGCGACAGCACCAACTACCTCATCGGCCGCACCGCTGGCGAAAAACTGTTCAGCAACCCCAACTCGAAAATCTTCCGCCGCGACTACCTGCAGCAAACCCACGACTTCTACGACAAACACGGCGGCAAAACCGTGACCCTGGCGCGCTTCCTGCCGATCATCCGCACCTTCGCCCCCTTCGTCGCCGGCGTCGGCAAGATGAATTACCTGCGTTTCTTCGGCTTCAGCGTCCTCGGCACCGTCCTCTGGGTCGGCGGCCTGGTGACCCTCGGTTACTTCTTCGGCAACGTACCCTTCATCAAACAAAACCTGTCGCTGCTGGTGGTGGGCATCATCCTGGTGTCACTGCTGCCGATGATCATCAGCCTGGTGCGCAGCAAACTGAGCCAGCGCGCTTCGAAAGCCTGATCGCCCATGTGGTCCCTGAGCAACTGGCGCCGCCAGCGCACCCTCGCCAAACACCCCGTCCCCGACGAAACCTGGCAACGCGTGCGTCATCAACTGAGCTTCCTCGACGGCATCAGCGCCGCCGAGGACCAGTGGCTGCGGGAAGCCTGCGTGCTGTTCCTGCACGACAAACACCTCACCGCCCTGCCCGGCGTCGAACTGCACCAGGAACAACGCCTGCTGCTCGCCGCGCAGGCCCAATTGCCGCTGATGCACCTGGGTGAACTGAACTGGTACCAGGGCTTCCACGAAATCGTGCTCTACCCCGACGACTTCCTCAGCCCCCAGCGCTACCGCGACGCCAGCGGCATCGAGCACGAATGGGACGGCGAACACAGCGGCGAAGCCTGGCCCCAAGGCCCGATCATCCTGGCCTGGGACGGCGTGATGGCCAGCGGCGGCTGGGACGGCTACAACCTGGTGATCCACGAACTGGCGCACAAACTCGACATGCTCAACGGCGACGCCAACGGCCTGCCGCCCCTGCACCCCGACATGCGCGTCAGCGACTGGGCCGAAGCCATGCAACAAGCCTTCGACGACCTCGACCGCCAACTGGACCAGAACCCCGACGCAGAAACCCTCATCGACCCCTACGCCGCGGAAAACCCGGCGGAGTTCTTCGCCGTCACCAGCGAATACTTCTTCAGCGCCCCGGACCTGCTGCACCAGGCCTATCCAAAGGTCTATGAACAGCTCAAGGCCTTCTACCGCCAGGATCCTTTGGCCCGGCTGCGGCAACTTCAGGCCGAAGATCCGGTCTATCAGGCGTCATACTAAGGTCTCTACGACCCTGGTAACGTGGCATCAGCGGCCGAATATGCCTATAATCGCCGCCACTTTTTGGTCAATCCGACCAGTCATTTGGTCAACTAACGGGGGCACCGCCCAATGAGCTACAGCAAGATTCCGGCTGGCAAAGACCTGCCGAACGACATCTACGTCGCGATCGAAATCCCGGCCAACCACGCCCCGATCAAATACGAAATCGACAAAGACAGCGACTGCCTGTTCGTTGACCGTTTCATGGCCACCCCCATGTTCTACCCGGCCAACTACGGTTACATCCCCAACACCCTGGCCGACGACGGCGACCCCCTCGACGTGCTGGTCGTGACCCCATACCCAGTGGCCCCAGGCTCGGTCATCCGCGCCCGTCCAGTCGGCATCCTGAACATGACCGACGACGGCGGCGGCGATGCCAAAGTCATCGCAGTGCCACACGACAAACTGTCGCAACTGTACGTCGACGTGAAGGAATACACCGACCTGCCACCGCTGCTGATCCAGCAGATCGAGCACTTCTTCGCGAACTACAAAGACCTCGAAAAAGGCAAGTGGGTCAAGATCGAAGGCTGGGCCGGTGCAGACGCCGCCCGCGAAGCGATCACCAAGTCGGTTGCCGCCTACAAAGGCTGAAACAAACTTGATAAAGAACCCCGGTTTGCCCCGGGGTTTTTTATGTCTTAATGGTTCTTAATACAAAATCGTATTAACACTGTTTAACTGCGTTTAGCCCGCGCCTTTCAAATCCTGCAAACGGAAAGATCGTCTTATATATTTGCACGACTTGTTTATTGCCGAAAACATCGTCGCCCCTAAACTTTCCGTTTATGAAAAAGATCTCCAGTGGCGACCGCTTCAGAGCCCTTCTAAAAGAAGCCCATATCCGTTCCGCCGACTTCGCGAAGTTATACGGCGTGAAATCCCAGCACGTGAACAACTGGTTCAACCGTGGCATCCCACCCCGGCGCATCCACAGCATCGCCAGCCTGCTGACCGTCAGCCCAGAATGGCTCGCCCACGGCGAAGGCCCGCAAACCCCTTTGGGCCTGGGCCCCGGCACCACCTACGACGCCGCCGAAGTCCAAGGCGTCTACAGCGTGGTAGAACCCACGGACATTGAACTGCCCTTCTACAAGGAAGTCCCCATCGCCCCCGGCGAAACCAAAACCCACATCACCGAAATCCCCGACCAATCCATCCGCCTGCCCCGCAGCCACCTCGACTCTCTGGAAATAAACCCCAGTGACGCCATCTGCACCACCATGGTCGGCGACAGCATGGCCGAACGCATCGCCGACGGCTCCACCCTCGCCATCGACCGCGGCCTGACCCAAATCGTCGACGGCCAAATCTACGCCCTCGAACACGACGGCATGCTCCGCATCAAATACCTGCACCGCATCCCCGGCAACCGCCTGCGCCTGCGCAGCCACAACAGCGCGGCTTACCCGGACGAAGTCTTCAGCGCCGAACAGATCGAGGCGCAGAACATACGGGTGATCGGCTGGGTGTTCTGGTGGTCCACCCTCAACAAACAGAGACCGCCGGTGTACGACTAACCCACCCGAACGGAAAGACAGGCAAAGCGCCTCGTGCCGAGGAGCTTTATGGTGAAGAGCTTTTGTGGCGAGGGAGCTTGCTCCCGCTGGGCTGCGCAGCAGCCCCTGCTTTTCACCCTGAATCCCCCTAACCCAATGATTCCACACCACTTACCACTGGGATTCTGCCAAAAACCCGCGTATCCTCCGCCCCACATTTGCGAGCCCACGCCTCGCACCGACAAGGCAGATCACTTTCTGACCAAGTCCCACAGCCGGCCGCAAGAGCCGGATGTACGTTTTGAAGGCTGGTGAGGTTTGTCAAAAACGAACTGAGTTAGTCAACGAGAAGCCGGCCATAAGCCGGCTTTTTAATGCAAAAAATCCTTAAATATCAACGATTCTGCCTGTAAATAAATTGGAACCATTCTTGGCCCAATTTTGAGCCAGCCCTAACGCGATGGCTGTAATATCCAGCGATATCAAAATATCTTGACCTACCAGACCTAGAGATGATGGAATCGGGACATGTCTTCAGGAGACAAGCGGGTGCCCTGGTACTCTGGGACGTACTCAGAGATATGGCCGGTGTCGAGATAAAGCTTATTGCCACCGAATCTAGCGACTTACTTTTACGTGGTTGCACCCGTGGGCCCGACTAACGTCGGGCTTTTTTATGGAGAAAAATAATGAGCTTGGAAAATAAGCTAATCGACCTGATAGAAGCAGAAGCATTAAAACTCTCCCAAAGACAGCATGCTTATCACAACGCCCTTCAACTTGAACATGAAAGAAAAACCAGGCGACTGGTAAGTCCTGGAACGAAAGAGGTTAAGATCCCAAGCTACTGGATCAATGATAGAAAATTCAATCCTTTCTATGTTCAAAAAAACAAAAAACAGATTGCCAACTCCATTGCAAAAAAAATCATGGCTGGCACGTACTCCCCCCACAACCCAATTATAAAACAGATTCCAAAATCATCCGGAGGACATCGCTCCGTAACAATATATCAAATACCTGATGCCGCTGTATCTCGAATGATTTACGAACAACTAATAAGAAAAAATAAGCACCGCTTCAGCTCATTTTCCTATGCATACCGTAACGATAGAAACGTACATTTCGCCATACAAGACATAGGAATCGAATTAAACCAAAACTCAAGAATATATGTAGCCGAATTCGATTTCTCAAAATTTTTTGACAGCATTGACCATAATTATTTATTTGATCAATTCAATAAAAATGGCTTTCTAATAAGCGCTCACGAAAACCAAGTGATTCGATCGTTTCTAGGCACAAGCGGAAAAGGAATTCCACAAGGAACGTCCATCTCTTTATTCCTAGCAAATCTCGTATGCTGGCGACTGGACAGGGAACTGGAACAAGCGGGGTTACGCTTTGCGCGATACGCAGACGATACAATTATATGGTCAAAAGACTACGACAAGATCAGCAAGGCGTCCCAAATAATAAGCAATTTTTCTTTTGATGCTGGAATTGCTATAAATTTGGAGAAATCAAAAGGGATACGATTGCTTTGCAAGCAAACCATGAAAGTAGAAATGGAGAGTACTCCCTCTATCGAGTTCCTTGGTTACTCAGTTTCCACCGACAACATTTCAATAAAAGAAACCTCCGAAAATAAAATAAAGAGACAAATTAACTACATACTTTACAAACACCTAATTCAACCGCTACGCGGCGCAAAGCTCGTTGCCTTAAAAATACCAGCCAACAATAAAGACGAGAATCTTGTTAGCGCTATGATGGAAATCAGACGTTATCTTTACGGCGACTTAACAGACCAAATGATTGCAAACTACATCAATGGAGCCAGCAATAGAATATTTTTCAAAGGAGTCATGAGCTTTTACCCATTAATAAACAACGAAGCTCAGCTAAAAAACCTTGACGGTTGGCTCGTAACCTCAATCTACAAAGCGATCAATATTAGAGGAAAACTATTGAAAAACTGGGGCTACAATCGGGACCAAAACTTCCCATTCAACGTCTCCAGAAACAACATATTATCTGAACTGGCAAAACAAAAAATTCACGGAAAAAAGCTACTAAAATTGCCCAGCTTCTATTTTATATACCAAGCACTAAAAAAGGGCCTATTGGATTTTGGCGTTGAAGGCGTGATGAATCCCGCGTCCAACACCTATAACTACTACAGCTAATTACGTTTCCAACCTAACAGGTCGTTAAAATCGCCGGCCACCAGCCGGCCCTTGTATAAATTATTTTACAGCCGGCTTCCACGACAGCTTAGAGCTGCGCGAGAATCGCATCCCTGTACACATTTTCTTTAGGAAGATTACTAGGGGAAGTAAAAGCATTTGCTACTTGATCAACTGTAGTAGTAAAAACACCTTCAGCCTTCAACTCTCTAATATTTCCACTCTCAACTTCCTGACCGATGTCATACCACATGAGAGATAGCGAACCTGGTTGAAGTGCATATTCGTAAAGGTTGCCCCCGAGCCGCTCTCTAATTTTTTCATACACTGGCTTTGGACAAACAAAAAACAGTCCATGCCTACAAAGTCTTTCACGGCGAAGTACATGCCCTTTATAGATAAGCTGGGGAAGGATACGCTTATTGACATTCTCCCAGTTGAATCCCGCGGTACTGGAACCCAAAAAGCCATCTTCCCCGAGGTGCGCTCGCCGCTCTTCCTGATAATTACCAGTTGTATCAATTGACTGAACTTCGATCGCGACAAAATCGACCAGTTCGCCTTGCTCATTTATTTGAGCTAAAACCCAATCCACAAAATAACCGCCTGACTTTCCGCGGTTAGGTAGACGAAGCTCCTTACCCCAACGCTTTCCAAAAACGGCGACTTTTATTTTGCCTTCTGAAACGACGCCATCTTTTGCAAGATTTCCTTTAAAAAGCTCAACTTCGCCACCGAAAGCGACCTTTGCAACGTCCGAAAGAATTCTATATTCATCAGAATACAATCTATTCGGACAGCATATTACCGGACCAGATGTCGATGGTTTAAGCGTGCAAACCCCACTGGGCTCACCATTATTCAAAGTCTTTTGGCAGGTGCTTTTAATAAACGGACAATAGAACCCAGCCCGCGCTTGGCGGGCTATCTCAGACATGTCTGTGGGCGCATATCCAAAAAACTCTATAATGCGGCTAGCCAAATGCAAGTTCCTTTTGGTGCTGTCTAGGGATGGGCAATACAGAAACAGATTCAAAATGCAAAAGTATTCTTTCCGCTATTGCTTTTGCCATTAATACGGGCACGGCATTACCGACCTGCTCATACTGAGAAACTCTAGACCCAAGGAATCTATACGTATCAGGAAAGGACTGAAAACGAGCGGCCTCTCGTACTGTAAGGGTTCGGTCCTGATCGGGAAGAAAAACTGTCCCCCAGTGTGGATCGCATTTCGTCAGAACAGTCCCTGAAAGCTTCTCTGGGTGAAGCCTGCCATAACGTTTAGTGTGATCAGAGCGGCGTGCACGCTGCATACCCTTCGGAAGCAGATCATGCGGTATGTCCCTCCAAGATCCGCCAGGTTGTACATGCCTCATCCGCTCAGCGTTTTGCTTGGATAGCTTGGCAGCATAGTGGTTAAAGGTTTCACCAGAAGGATTTCTCATGCTTTCAGAAAACTCACTAACTGCTTGTGAGTCATATTGAATGACTTCCGCTCCACCGCCCATTTCCAACTTCGGAAGATCACCAATCGCCGCTCGAACCGTAACGGCTGGGGCCAATGCTTTCGCATCATTCTCAGTCAGTTGAAAGGTCATTGTATTCCCGCCTCTGAAATTGGCGCGACCTATAGCGTAGTGAGATGGAAGTGGGTGATCAATTTCACCAGTTAAGGAACCTAGTAGGATTAGCCGCCATCTTTCCTGAGGAACCCCGTAGTGGGCTGCAAATAGAATCTTTGCAGTGACGTGATAGCCTAAACTCGTGAAAATTTCGACGATCTGTCTATACACCTGGCCGTCTCCAATGGATAGAAGGCCTGGTACGTTTTCAAAAACAAATGCTTGAGGCATAAACTCTTCAAGAAACCGCTCGTAATGCTTGAACAGTTTATTGCGCGGATCCTCTAGAAACCGATCTGGTGCATTAATGGAAAAGCCCTGGCAGGGCGGCCCACCAACAAGTACATCTAGCTCCCCTCTCTCCAAACCCAACTGAGCCCGGACCAGAGCGGGGTCCACCTCTTCGATAGGACGGCAATCAGCGATTGCTTCTGGATGGTTAAATTTGAATGTCTCTACGGCCTCCGGCATCACATCATTGCCATACAGGCTGACATAACCCGCTTGGCGGAACCCTTCAGTTATCCCTCCCGCACCACAAAAAAGATCGATGGTGCGACGGGAAGTCACTGCGACCACTTGCCCACTGAGCGGGTCAATTAGCGGATCGGGGTCTCTACGGCGAATGGATGCTCTCGCACGAACATTTTTACCGTTTGTGTCAATCGTCATATCATGCTCAACAGCCATATCTCTACTCCAATCAGTAGCGGTTGGTTAGGTGAAGGCAGCGGTTGCAGCCGCTGCCTTCACCGCTTTCACCGAATACTCAGTGATCTCAATCTATTTCCGCTTTTCCGTCCTGCCAGGACCCGGAAACAGGGCTCCCTGACCACGCTCATGCCGCTCCACATAACACATCATGAACTCACGCAGCACCTCCGAAGCTTTACGATCTTCGGCCAGACACGCATCTTGGAACGCTTCCCGCAGAGTTTTTTCTACGCGAATGCGTAATCCGACATCTTTGCTACTCATGGGACAAGGAAAATCCTGGATACACAAATGTGTATCCGTATAGTCCGTGATTGCGCGCCGGGTAGCAAATCCTCTCGATGGGAGGTTAAGCGATGCAGCTCCGATTGATGAAATGGTGCCGTTACAACCCCATCCCTATAAGGATGAGAAGCGGGAAGCTGTGGCTCGGGTAATTGCTCAGCATGTCGCTGCACGATTTACGTTGATCAGCAATTAGCCCGATTTGACGAGCTGCCCGTCAATTGTGCAAGAGGTACTTGCACAATTCTCAGTTGGCGCTCCTGACAGGTCGCTCGCCCCTGAAGCCCGATCAAAAAAAGGCCTTGCCATGCAAGACCTTTTTTCATATCTGGGGTA
Organism: Pseudomonas sp. NFACC05-1; assembly: GCF_900100135.1. Taxonomy (NCBI): domain Bacteria; kingdom Pseudomonadati; phylum Pseudomonadota; class Gammaproteobacteria; order Pseudomonadales; family Pseudomonadaceae; genus Pseudomonas; species Pseudomonas sp. NFACC05-1. Next base: position 8,450 of record NZ_FMTR01000048.1, read on the forward strand.
AGCGCCCCCTTGCTACCTCACCTCAACAATATCCAAAGCCCGATTCGCCAACACCTCACTCACCTCAATCACCTGCAAAATCCCCATCGCAACACGCCGTCGCGATCCATCCAGATCAAACGCCAAATCACTGATCATGGCATTCGCCGAAGCCAGGTTTTCGCTGAGGCTAGCAAGCAGGCATTCCGAATCAACATCAGGCGCGATACGAAAGATGCTGCTGGGGTTGTCAGACGTTTCTTTCTTCGGCGTAGGCTTCAGATAAAAATCCAAAGCCCGATCAGCAGCCTCATCAAGCTTCTTGTTACGAGCCGACTGAACGCGGGATACGGTTTCGTCGGTAGCTGGCGGGTTCGGTGTAATTTTGACCATGGTAAAGCTCCTAGAGTCTGTTGGAGCTACCACCCTTCGCTGCGAAACGAAGTTGGGGTGGCAGCTGTACGCGGGTTCGCAGACCGGGACTCTAGGGACCGGCAGACCCGAGGGTCTCCCACGCACAGCCACCTCTGACGAAATCACAGACACGGGCGATCTGCTTTCGAAGGTGTCGTTGTGCGCCTATAGAGTCCGGGCTGCGAAACCCGATCACTGATGAGCAGTGACGGATTCAAACTACCGACGCCCTCCAAGACGCACAAGCCGGCGGATTCTGGCGTAGTTGTAGGCAATGGCGCAAGACAACGTCAGCCGCCCCCAGATCCAAATCGCAAGAATAAACAACGCGCCTCCAACGCATCCAAACAAGCCACCACCCGTTGAGAAGATCAGTCGTAAGTCTTGAACTCATTATGATTAAGAGCCAGCAACTGCGTTTGGGCGGATAAAGAGCTGTTCGTTGCCGACCTGCGCTTCTTGCAAAACACACTGCGACAAGCGCTATCGACAATAGCGATTTAATAAACCAGCCCGCATAGTTACCGGCCTAGGCGCTGCCGTGATCGTGATCTACATTAGCGATTAAATGAAATTCACAGCCGAAATTGAGCGACGAACCCTCGGCGCTCCCATACCTGACGCCCATTGCCGCGAGTTCTCACGAAAAAAGGCCTTGCTGAGCAAGACCTTTTTTCCTCTCAAAGCGCGAATGCCTCGCCCTTCTACCTCACCTCAACAATATCCAAAGCCCGATTCGCCAACAGCTCACTCACCTCAATTACCTGCAAAATCCCCAACGCAAAATGCCGTCGTGTTCCCTCAAGACCAAATGCCAAATCATTGATCATGGCATTGGCCGAAGCCAGGTTTTCACTGAGATTGGCAAGCAAACACTCAGAATCAACCCCAGGGTCAATCCGTAAAATGGAGTCCGACTTGTCAGACGTTTCGCTCTTAGGCTTAGGCTTCAGGTAGTAATCCAACGCTCGCGTGGCAGCGTCGTCGATTTTCTTGTTGCGGGCAGACTGAGCACGGGAGACGTGCTCGTTCGTATCAGGGGGGTTCGGAGTATCTTTTGCCATTGTCTTGCTTCCTATAGTTGGAGCCATCACCCGCTCGCGACTAAACGATGGGAGGCAGCTGTACGCAGGTTAGTCGACCGGGGAAACAAGAAACCGGCGCGTCCGAGGACGCCCTGCGCACAGCCACCATCAAGTGCAGGATGGG
>NZ_FMTR01000051.1:0-3512 GCF_900100135.1 Pseudomonas sp. NFACC05-1
ATCGATCAGAACGAGTAACCGATCTGCGCGAGCAGTTGCGGGTTTTCCTGGCGCGTATCGCTCTGCGCTTCGCCGCCGGAGTGACGCCAGGCGACTGTTGCGTCGAAGGAGAGTTGGCCGTATTGAGCGCGCAGGCCCACACCGCCGCCGGAGATGCTGCGGGTGTTTTCCTCATCGGCCCACTCGTTGTGGTTGATGCGCACCTTGCCGGCGTCCCAGAACAGGTAGGGCGTGAGCTTGTCGATTGGGTAACGAAGCTCGATCTGGGTCAGCATGCCTTCGTCGCCCGAACCTTCGCTTTGCGGATAAGCCCGTACGCCATCGATGCCGCCGAGGCTGAAGTCCTCGGAGGAGTCGAGGTTGTCGTTGCTCCACTGGCCGAGGAAACGGGCGAAGAGCGTGAAGTTGGCCGGCAGCGCTTGCAGACGGGCGAGGTCGACGTTAACTTTGCTGAAGTTGCCCTCGGTCTGGGCGGTCTGACGGTCGCCCTCGCGCAGGGCCGAATCCAGTTTCAGGTCACCGTAGGTCAGCGTCGCGCCGCCGTAGGTGATGCCGCCGCCCAATACCGTGTCCCTCACGTCAAATTGCAAACTGATGGGCAGCGTGTTGCTGCTTTTTTCAAAACTGAGGCCCAGCACTTCGTACTTATCCTCGAGCTCCTTGTGCTGGTACTGCCCAGCCAACATGAGGTTCGCCTGGTTGCTGCGCAGGAGCGGGTAGCTCAAGCCGATGCTGCTGACCTCAGCGGTACCGGTGGCCCCCAGGTCGGCGAATTCCGCGCCCAGGTCATAGGCGCTCTGGGCATAACCCACGTTGCCACGCAGGCCAGAGGTGCCCAATGGCATCGAGTAGCCGAGGCTGCCGAAATACAAGTCTTCATCGGTGGCCATCACCGCGGCGCTGAGCCGGTCGCCCAGCATCAGCGGGCTGTTCCAGTCGCCTTGTACCGTCAGGCGATTGCGCCCCGAATAACGATTGCCATGGTTGTCCAGGGTGGCCTTGCCCTCGAAGGCCTCGGTCTTGCTCACTTTGGCATCAAGATCGCCCGTGCCGAGTGCCTCACCTGGCCGGATCACCGGACGAACAGCCACCCCCGGCAAGTCCGAAAGCACCAATATGCTGCGCTCCAGCCGATCACGCTCGATCACGTCGCCCGGTTGCAGGTCACCCAGGAACGGCTGCGCCTGCGCGGCCAGTTTCACATCGTCGTTGGTGGCGGTGACTTTCCCATAACGGCCTTCGATCACCGCGATGGTCAGTTCCCCGTTGGCCATGCGTTGGGCCGGCAAATAGGCACGTGCGAACGGGTAACCCTGCTCACGGTAATAAAGCGTGACCTGCCGGGCCACTTCCCGCAGCTCGTCCAGGTCATGGGCTCGACCGATAGCCGGGGCGACGACACGCTGCAGGCTGGCCTCGTCGATGCGCGTGTTGTCGGTGAAATGGACGGCGTTGAGCTGGACCTTGGCGCCGCCGACTTTTTCCTGCTCCGGTAGCGGTGCTTCCACATCCAGGCGAATGCTTTGCGGCAATTCCTGCTGCGGAATCGGCAGTTCCTGGAGGATACGGCCGGCGTCGGGAATCGGGCGTGCCGGCAGGGTCGCCGCCCAGGCCGGGGAAGTGGACAACAACGCCAGACCAGCCGCGCAGGACATCAGTTTGTTATGCATGGAATCAATCTCGAATAATTCGGGTTGCCTGAGCCCTTGGCCACGTCCGGGGACATGGCCAAGGGTTCCTTCAAATGAAAAGGTGGATGTCAGGGATCAGGGACGCATGGCCAGGCTCGGCAAGCGCACGCCGCCGCGCACGACGAACACGGTCTGCGGCGGGTAGGCCGCACAGGCGCCGCCTTCGGATACACCGCCATCGGCGCAGACGTTCCCGGCCAGTTCCCGCTCGCTGGCGGTGTCCTCGGCCTGGGCAGCCGAATCGCTGTCGCCTTGCGCCAGGGCGTTGCCCGCGCCGTCACCCGCATTCCCGTTGGCACGCGTGCCGCCTTGGTCCACCAGCAACAGACCGCCGTCTTCGACCCCGTAGTCAGACCAATTAACCGGTTTCGGCTGGGCTGGGTTGAGCTCCGGTGCATGAGGCGAACTCACCTCTGCGCCGACGCGTGTCGCATCGGCGACGCTCTGCCGGACGGCGTCATAATCAATCGACGGCGTCACGGTGAGATTGGCGTTGGCCGGACTGCTCACGATCAGGTAACCGAGGTCAGCCAGCCCGCCGATGTTGATCAGGTGCGAACCCGGGCCTTGAGTGCCGACCGAATACAGAGGGTTGCCGAGCATCGGCTTGGTGTCGCCGTTCCACAGGCCGTTGGCGTCATAACCGGCGATACCGCCGCCGTTGAACGTGGTCTGGCCATCGAACACCTTGGTCTGGGTGGTCGCGCCGTTGGTGGACACCACCAGGACGGGCTGCTCGCGGTAAACGGCATGAACGCCCGTGTTGCCCAGGGCCCTGCCGAAATTGCTTTGTTGCTCGTCACTGTTGTAGCGGAAATTGCCGCTGCCACTGCCGACCACATCCACCACACCGGTACTGCCAGCGAGGCTACCGGTGTAGATCACCGCCCGGCCGCCGGCGCCGGTCGACACCGTCACGCCCGCGTCGGCCTTCACGTCACCGCCCGCAGCCACGCCCGCCGAAGCGGATTGACCGGCGTTGAGCACGATCGCATCGGCGGCATTGCTGGTGGTGCTGACGTTCTCGGCCAGGGTGATGTTGCCGGTGGTCGTCACGACCTGGACTTTGCCGGTGTTGCCGATACCGACGATCTGATCCAGCCGGGTACCGTCCAGTGCCGTCTCGGTCAGCCTGCCGACGGTGACGTCGGCCCGATTGACGAAGCTGACATCCTTCGCTCGGCTGGCGATATCGCCGACCCAGTTGCTGGCGTTGCGCAGATCGAAATTCCCGCCCTTGAGCGCCAGGCCATCGGCGGTGATATTGCCGTTGGCATCCTGGGTGGTCTTGCCGCTGATGTTCAGGAACACATTGCCGCTGGTAGCCAGGGCTTCGTTGATCGCCAAGTCACCTTGGGTACCGATGCTGACGTCGCCGGTGTTGTTCACACCAGTGGTGACCTTGACCACGTTGCCGTTGCCATCGGTTTCGGTGAGCGTGCCGACTTTCAGGTTGCCGGTGTTGTTGAAGGCGACCTTGCCCGCGTCACTGGCGATGTCACCCACCACGTTGCCATTGTTGCGCAACTCGAAGTCGCCACCGTTGAGGGCCAGGCCATCGGCGGTAATATTGCCGTTGGCATCCTGGGTGGTCTTGCCGTTGATGTTCAGGAACACGTTGCCGCTGGTAGCCAGCCCTTCGTTGATAGCCAAGTCACCTTGGGTGCCGATGCTGACGTCGCCAGTGTTATTCACCCCGGTGATGACCTTCACCACATTGCCGTTGCCGTCGGTTTCAGTCAGCGTGCCGACCTTCAGGTTACCGGTGTTGTTGAAAGCGACCTTGCCCGCCTCGCTGGCGATGTCACCCACCACGTTGCC
>NZ_FMTR01000047.1:0-7217 GCF_900100135.1 Pseudomonas sp. NFACC05-1
CCCGACGCCCGCCCGTTCTACTACCACCTCGACCACCTGGGCACCCCCCAGGAACTGACCAACCCCGCCGGCCAGATCGTCTGGTCGGCGCGCTACAACGGCTACGGCCAACTCACCGAACTCCAGCACGGCGGCGGCGAACAACTGGAACAACCGCTGCGCTTCCAGGGCCAATACTTCGACCCGGAAAGCGGCCTGCACTACAACCGCCACCGCTACTACAATCCCGGAACCGGCCGCTATCTGACGCCTGACCCGAGCAAATTGGCGGGTGGGCTCAATGGGTATCGCTACACGGTGAACCCGACGGGGTGGGTGGATCCGTTGGGGTTGGTGGATTGTCCGGGGAAGGGTGGGTGTCGGCCGGCGGTTGGGGAGCAGGATCCGGCGGCGAAGGTTGGGGTGGATGAGGGCGAATCGAAGCTCCCTCAAGCCAAGCCTAAAGATATCTATACCTATCGAGGTGACTCACGAGAGCCTTGGGAAATATTTGAGGCAGGATTCGAACCGTTAGGGTGGAGTACCGATCTATTTTTGCATGCTAAAGATAATCGAAATCCGCCTAGTATTTATGTAAGTACAACCCCTTCAAAGACAGAGGCAATAAAATTCGCGACTGGTTTTGGATATGAGCGTGGATACGTATATGTGTTAAAAAATGTGCCGGGTATTGATGTGAATAAGAAACTAGGTGTCATGTCGCCGCATCGAAGGGAGGTGGAAATAGCTGTGCCCGGAGGGATTGATAGAAAAGATATAGTAGGGGCAACCCCAGTGAATGAAGATGGAACCTATGTAGGATACTCGATACCTAATTTTGACAGGTGATGATATGACCTCTAGAGAGGTGGCAATTGAAATTGATGGCGTCGTTAAGAGCGCGATTTTTGAATGTGACCGAAAAATTATGGCTATGACTGTAACGATGCCAGATGGATTGGTAAAAAGTTACACCGCGACGGATTTATACTTTTGTCTGGGGATGGTTAGAAAAGATTTTCCGGATGTGAAATTTTTATGCAAGGGAGCCAAAATTAATGTGCACCCCTCGAGAATGTCTTCGCAAATGTCTGGTGGCGTAGTGGCCTACGAAGTTCGCTGGGGTGAGCCTGCGGATGATAATGACATAGTAAATATTTTCGACTATGAAGATCAAAATTTAACCAATGATATCGATGAGCAGGCAGATTATTACGAGCGATGGATGAGCTCTCTTTGACAGCCGATGGTTAGACTGCATAGCCAAAATCAATGCAACCCAATGTGGGAGCGAGCTTGCTCGCGATAGCGGAGTGTCAGTCACCCCCAATGGCAACTGACCCACCGCCATCGCGAGCAAGCTCGCTCCCACAGGTTCATCGGTGATTCGCCGGTCGCTATTCGCCTCCAGCCATTAAAAAAACCACCCCTTTGGCACCGATAACATCGTTTCTCGGTCGCGCGGCTTTTCCCTATATTGGCCCTCAGATCCGGTGGATGGCTCAACGTCCACCCCCTCAGTGTGAGTAGCCTCAATGAACAATAAACCTGACAGCACAGGGCTTGATAATGCGGGAGCAGGAACCCGGGCGGTTTGGGGTGGGGAGCAGGTCAGGCACCCCTACAACGCCACGCAAACCCCCATCGTGGCCAGCGCCGCGTACGGTTACGACGACATCGACGTCTGGTACGACGTCGCCTTGGGCAAGGCCCCCGGTTTTATCTACAGCCGCATGAGCAACCCGACCGTCGAGACCCTCGAAGCCAAGATTCGCGAGCTGGAAATGGCCGAATCCGCCGTGGCCTTCAGCAGCGGCATGGCGGCGATCAGCAGCGTGCTCTACACCTTCCTGGCCCATGGCGATCGCGTGGTGTCGACCAAGGACAGTTACGGCGGCACCAACAAGATCTTCGAAGAGTTCCTGCCGCGCACCGGCGTGACGGTGACCTTGTGCGAGACCTTCGATCACGACGATCTGGAGCGTGAAATCGCCAAGGGTTGCCAGGTGCTCTACCTGGAAACCCCCACCAACCCCACCCTGAAAATCCTCGACATCCCGCGCCTGGTGGCAGCGGCCAAGCGTGTCGGTGCGGTGGTCGTGGCCGATAACACCTTCGCCACGCCGCTGAACCAGAGCCCACTGGCCTTGGGGGTGGACGTGGTGATTCATAGCGCGACCAAGTTCCTCAGCGGCCATGGCGACGTGCTCGGTGGCCTGGTGTGTGGCAGCGAAGCCTTGATGGCCCAGGTGCGGCATTATCGGGAAATCAACGGCGCGAGCCTTGACCCGTTCTCGGCCTACCTGATCATCCGTGGCATGAAGACCCTGGCACTGCGCATGCGTCAGCAGCAACACAGCGCCCGGGCCCTGGCCGAGTTTCTCTGCACCGAACCGTTGGTGGAGGCGGTGAATTATCCCGGCTTGCCCAGCCACCCGAACCACGCCGTGGCTTGCGCGCAAATGTCCGGTTTCGGCGCCATCGTCAGTTTTGTCCTGGTCGGTGGCATGGACACGGTCAAATTGCTGCTGCCACGCCTGCGCTTCGCCCATTGCGCGGGCAACCTGGGCGCGGTGGAAACCATCTACGGTCCGGCCCGTACCACCAGCCATGTCGAGAACACCTTGGAAGAACGCCTGGCCCTGGGCATCTCCGAAGGCTTGGTGCGGGTTTCGGTCGGCATCGAAGACACGGACGATCTATTGGACGATCTGAAACAGGCCTTCGCCTTCGTCAAAAAGACCCTCACCCCGCAACTCAATGAAGCCCCTATCGAGACCGCAAGCTGAAGTTTGAAAGTTGGTACCCCGCCACAAGGCTGTGAATGGGGCGTTCATGAATAGGAATAATAATAAAGCTTAGTGGCGATGCACTTTTACTCTGCCCAATAACTTGTCGCGGACGTTAATGCGCGCCCTAACAACTTTCATGAGAACAACCATGTCCATAAAAGAACAACAACTCAATACGCGTGCCGGTTTTAAACAGGAAATGCAGACGCGCCATATTGTCATGTTGGCATTAGGCGGCGTCATTGGTACCGGGCTGTTTCTCACGTCCGGGTATACCGTCAACCAGGCCGGCCCCATGGGCGCGGTGATCGCCTACATCATTGGCGCGCTGATGGTCTACATGGTGATGATGTGCCTGGGCGAACTGGCGGTGCAGATGCCGGAAACCGGCTCGTTCAGCACCTACGCCACACGGTTTCTAGGCCCGGGCACCGGCTACACCGTGGCCTGGCTGTATTGGCTGACGTGGACGGTGGCCATCGGTTCCGAATTCACCGCGGCCGGCATCCTCATGTCGCGCTGGTTTCCCGACACACCGGTGTGGATCTGGAGCGCGCTGTTCGCCGGCGTGGTGTTCCTCTCCAACGTGATCTCGGTGCGTTTGTTCGCCGAGACCGAGTTCTGGTTGTCGTTGATCAAAGTGTTGACCGTGGTGGTGTTCCTGCTGATTGGCGGTGGCGCGATTCTTGGCCTGTTGAACATCGACCAGGCCCACAGCATCGGCTTGAGCAACTTCACCCGCGAAGGACTTTTTCCTACCGGTTTCATGCCGATTGCGATGACGCTGCTGGCGGTGTCCTTCGCGTTCTCCGGCACTGAGCTGATTGGCATCGCCGCCGGTGAAACCAAGGACCCGCAACGCAATGTGCCGCGGGCCATCCGCACCACGGTGCTGCGCCTGGCGGTGTTTTTCGTCGGGACCATTTTTGTCCTGGCGACCCTGCTGCCCCGCGAGCAAGCCGGTCTGGTCGAAAGCCCCTTCGTCACAGTGTTCACCTACATCGGCATTCCGTACTCGGCCGACATCATGAACTTCGTGATCATCAGCGCCCTGTTGTCGGCGGCCAACTCCGGGTTGTACGCCGCCTCGCGGATGCTCTGGACCCTCAGCGACCAAGGCCACCTGCCCAAGCAGTTCTCGGCCCTGACCCGCATGGGCACGCCGCTCAACGCGATCATCGTCAGCATGGCCGGCGGCGCCGCTTCGTTGCTCAGCAGCGTGTTTGCCGCCGACACCATCTACCTGGCGCTGGTGTCGATTTCCGGCCTGGCCGTGGTGGTGGTGTGGATGAGCATCGCCGCGAGCCAGATCGCTTTCCGGCGTCACTATGTGGCCAACGGCGGCGACATTCGCAAACTCAAGTTCCGGGTTCGCGGCTATCCGTGGGTGCCGCTGGGGGCGCTGGTGTGCTGCAGCCTGGCGTGCATCGGGATCGCCTTCGACCCTGAACAACGGGTGGCGCTGTACTTCGGCTTGCCGTTCATCGCCTGGTGTTACTTCGTGTATTACATTACCCGCAAAAGCCGCGAGCGACGCTTGTCGGTTGCCCTCGTGGCACAACCGTCCGACGCGTTCTAAGGCGCGTCGACGGGTCGGGCAAACGTGCCCGGTGCGTGGGGGTCAACGAGGTCCAGATCATGAAGCAAAAAACGTTGCCCCCGTTGAATTGGCTGCGGGCATTCGAAGTGTCGGCCCGCTGCCTGAACTTCACTCACGCCGCCGACGAACTGTTTTTGACCCAGGGCGCGGTCAGCCAGCAGATCCGCCAATTGGAAAGTCACCTGGGGGTGGCGCTGTTCAAGCGCTTGCCCCGTGGCCTGGGCCTGACCGAAGAGGGCCAGGCCTACCTGCCGGTGGTGCAGGACGCGATCACGCGACTGGCGGTGGGCACCAACGAGATCTTTGGCCAGCACAAGCGCCGGCCAATCAAGGTGCGCGGCAGCCTGGCGTTTTTCGTGCACTGGCTGGCGCCGAAACTGGTGGATTTTCGCCAGGTGCATCCGCACGTCGACATCCGCTACATCAGCAACATCTGGGTCAAGGAACTGGACGGCGAGGACGACATGGAAATTCGCTGGGGCCACGGTCAATGGCCCGGCCTGGTGTCGCAACGCCTGACCTGGGACACCTTGTTCCCGGTGTGTTCGCCAGCCTTGATGACGACGCTGAAGGTGCCGGCGGACGTGGCCAAGCATCCATTGCTGCACGTGCTGGGCTACGAAGAGGGCTGGGGTTACTGGCTGAAAATGGTCGGTGCCGACTCGGTGGATTCCTCGACCGGCATGCAGTTCGACACGCTGGTCTGCACCTTGCGCATGGCTGAACTGGGGCAGGGCATCGCCCTGGCGCGGTCGTCGATGGTGAGTGACATGCTCGGCGACGGGCGCCTGGTCGAACCCTTCGCCCAGCGCATCGAGGCCAGCGAATCGTTTTACCTGGTGCGTAGTTCCGGGGCCGAGCAACACCCGGACGCGGCGCGGTTTTCCACCTGGCTGGTGGAGCAGGCGCATCGTTTCAAGTGAGCCGTTTCAAGTGAATATCCGGAGTTGACCATGCGCTATGTGAGTACCCGAAATTCCGCCGTGCAGGTCGATTTCGAAAAAGTTGTGCTGTCGGCCATCGCCGAGGACGGCGGGCTGTTCGTCCCCCTCGAACTGCCGCAGTTCGAACCCCAGGACATCGCCAACTGGTCGACATTGTCCTATGACGAACTGGCCTATCGGGTGATGCGTCCGTTCGTGGGCGAGGCGATCCCCGAGGCCGACTTCAAGCGGGTGCTCAAGGAAGCCGGCAGCCAGTTCAGCCATCGGTCCCTGGCGCCGTTGCATCAGGTGGATCGCAACGAGTGGATCCTGGAATTGTTCCATGGGCCGACTCGCTCCTCGAAGGACTTTGCCGCGCAATTGCAGGCGCGGCTGGTGCAGTACTTTTTGCGCAAGCGCGGGCGTCGCGCCGTGGTGATCGGCGTCACCAACGGCGATACCGGGCTGGCCGCCATCGAAGCCTTCAAGCACTGCGACGAGACCGATGTGGTGGTGATTTATCCCGAAGCCGGCGTGCCGCAAGACCAGCTTCAAGACCTGCAAGCGACGGCGCATCCGCGGGTTCATCAAGTGGCTGTCGATGGCAGTTTTGATGAGTGCCAGACCTTGGTCACCCAACTGTTCCGACAGCACGAGGCGATCAGTTTCAATTCCAGTAACTGGGTCAGCGTCATGGCGCAGTTGGTGTTTTATTTCCATGCCGTGTTGCAACTGGGCGGCGGTCAGCGGCCCATCGGTTTCAGCGTGCCCGCGGCAAGCTTTGCCGAAGTCTATGCCGGCTACATCGCGCAGAAGATGGGCTTGCCCATCACGCAGATGATTGTTGCGACCAATCAGAATGACGCGCTGCATCAGTTCTTTTTGAAAAACCATTACTCGCGATTGCGCGCCAGCAAGACCCTGTCGCCGGCCATGGACTTGTCGATTTTTTCCAACCTGGAGCGGTTTCTCTGGGAGCTCTATGGGCACGACGACCAGGCCGTGAGCGCACTGATGCACACCTTCGAAACCCACGGCGAAATGACCATCGCCAACGAGTTCTGGCTACAGGCGCGGATGATCATCGACTCGTACGCGGTCAGCGATGAGCAGACGCTGGAGGAAATCACCTCGCTGCATCGCGACACCGGCTACGTCATCGACCCCCACACCGCCACCGGCGTGCTCGCGGCGCGCTTGTACCGGCGCAGCCTGGTGGCGCCGATGGTGACCTTGGGCGAGATCTCCCCGGTCAAATCTGCGGTGTTGCTCGGCGAGTTGGGGATCCACATCGCGGCGCGACAACGCCCGGTTTCCGAACATGGCCCGGCGCAGATTCATCGCCTCCAGCCGGACGACCTCGGTGCCCTCCATCAACTGCTCGGCGCCCTATAACCGGAGGCCCCCATGAAGCGAATTCTCGACCCCCTCGACGAACGCATCATCGCCGAACTGCGTCTCAACGCCCGCGCCGCCCACGCCGAACTGGCGGCCAAGGTCAACCTCTCGCGCAACGCCGTACGCCAACGCATCGAACGCCTGGAACGCGACGGCGCGATCCAAGGCTACACCGTGCGCACCGGGGAGGGCGCGCAAGCGTCGTCGAACATCAACGCGGTGATCTTCGTCTACCGCTACGACCGCATGCGCGGTGCCGAGGTGTTGCAAGCGTTGCAGGCCATGCCGGAAGTGCTGCAGTGCGATGTGATGAGTGGCGAGTTCGATCTGATGCTGCGGGTGGGCGCGGCGAACCCGGAACGGGTGCATAAAGTGTGGAAAGAGATCTCGGCGTTGCCGGGGGTGGAGAACACCGTGACTTCGTTCGTGCTGTCATCGGTGGTCTAGGCGCGCTATCCGCTGCTGATGCCCGCAGGCGCCCCAGCCACCACAACCCCCGTGGCGAGGGAGCTTGCTCCCGCTGGG
>NZ_FMTR01000047.1:8272-13820 GCF_900100135.1 Pseudomonas sp. NFACC05-1
CCATCGCGAGCATGCTCGCACACAGGAGGAATGTGCCCAACCACCACAACCCCCGTGGCGAGGGAGCTTGCTCCCGCTGGGCTGCGAAGCAGCCCAACCCGATTGACCGCAATCCACCTGACCCACCGCGCTGGCCAACTCCAGGGGCTGCTGCGCAGCCCAGCGGGAGCAAGCTCCCTCGCCACAAGAGCGGCCGGCGGTGCGCCAGCCAAGCAGGTGGATTTCCTGACACCAATGGACCAGGCACCGAGAAAACCTGTGGGACCGAGCTTGCTCGCGATAGCGGTACACCAGCCACCATCGATGTGCCTGACCTGGCCCCATCGCGATCAAGCTCGCTCCCACAGGGGAATGTGCCTGGCCAGTGGAACAAGCATGCTTACCGCTTTGCCCACCCCCTGGTCAAAACGCCCAAAAAATAGAGCAAATTGGCATATTTCACTGCCCAGCCCACCCCCCTAACCTAGATCCCAACAACCTCATCACCCGGATCAAGGACATAACAAAAATGACTGAATACAAACTGGCGCTGGTCGGCTTCGGCGGTGTGAACCGGGCATTGGCTCAACTGATTGCCGAGCGTAACGAAAGCTGGAAAACCGACCTCGGCTTCACCCTGAAAATCGTCGGCGTGACCGACCTGTTCCTCGGTTCGGTGATGGACCGCCACGGCCTCGACGCCGCGTCGCTGGCCAGACTGCCAGCCACCCAAGGCGCCATGGCTCAACTGCCCGGCGGCACCATCGACGCCCTCAACGAAGCCGTGATCAAAGACTGCGGCGCCGACATCATCGCCGAAGCCACCTTCACCAACCCGGTGGACGGCGAGCCCGCCAGCTCGTTCTGCCGCTGGGCCCTGGAGCGCGGCAAGCACGTGGTCACCACCAACAAAGGCCCCATCGCCCTGCACGGCGCCGAACTCAAAGCCCTGGCCCAGCGCAACAACGTCGCCTTCGAATACGAAGGTTCGGTCATGAGCGGCACCCCCGTCATTCGCCTGGCCAAACAATCCCTGGCCGGCAGCTCGATCACCGGTTTCGAAGGCATCCTCAACGGCACCTCCAACTTCGTCCTCACCTGCATGGAAGGCGGATCGGGATTTGCCGAAGCAGTCAAAGAAGCCCAAGAACTGGGCTACGCCGAAGCCGACCCAACGGCGGATGTCGAAGGCCATGACGTGCGCCTCAAAGTCGTCATCCTCGCCAACGAACTGCTGGACGCCAAGCTCACCGTCAACGACGTCACCTGCCGCGGCATCTCCGCCCTCAGCCTCGCCGACATCGAAAAAGCCCGCCACAACGGCGCCCGCTGGAAACTCATCGGCGCCGCCACGCGCCAGGCCGACGGCTCCATCAGCGCCAGCGTCGAACCGCGCCTGCTGAGCAACGACCACCCACTGGCCAGCGTCAGCGGCGCCACCAATGCCGTGTCGTTCACCAGCGAACTGCTCGGCGCCGTTACCGTCTCCGGTCCGGGCGCAGGCCGCACCGAAACCGCCTTCGCGCTGCTGTCGGACATCATCCACATCCACATCCACCAATCGGCAACCCGCAAACAGGAGCACAACCTGTGAACGTATCGCGCCTGGCCCTGGCGGTCGTCGAACCGCACATCGAAGTCCTCAACCCATTTGATGGCAGCATCGTCGGCACCGTCGCCGACGTGTGCGCCTCGGAAGTCCCGCAACTGCTCGAGACCGGACGCAGCGGCGTCAAAGCCTGCGCCGCGCTCCCCCGTCATCGTCGCGCTAGCATCCTCGAACACGCCGCACTGAACATCGAACGCGACGCCAAAGCCTTCGCCCGGCTGATCGTCGACGAAGCCGGCAAGACCCTCAAGCAGGCCGAAAAAGAAGTCAAACGCTGCGTCAACACCCTCAAGCTCTCCGCCGAAGAAGCCAAGCGCAACGCCGGCGAAATCGTGCCATTCGATGCCTACGAAGGCGCCGAATCGCGCCAAGGCTGGTTCACCCGCGAACCCCTGGGCCTGATCGTCGCCATCACCCCCTACAACGACCCGCTGAACCTGGTCGCCCACAAACTCGGCCCGGCCATTGCCGGCGGCAACGCCGTCATCCTGAAACCGTCCGAGCTGGCGCCGTTGTCGGCGCTCAAATTGGTCTCGTACCTGGTCGCCGCCGGCCTGCCTGAAACCGTGGTCACCGTCGCTACCGGCGGCGCGGAACTGGGCAAAGCCTTGGTCGCCGCCCGCGACGTGCGCATGATCTCCTTCACCGGCGGCTTCGTCACCGGCGAACAAATCGCCCGCACCGCCGGCCTGAAAAAACTCGCCATGGACCTCGGCGGCAACGCCCCGGTCATCGTCATGGCCGACTGCAACCTCGACGCCGCCGTCGACAGCTGCCTCTCCGGCGCTTTCTGGGCCGCCGGGCAAAACTGCATCGGCACCCAACGCCTGCTCATCCACGCCCCGATCTACTCAGCCTTCCGCGAACGCTTCGTCCAAAAGGCCCAAGCCCTCGTGGTCGGCAACCCACTGCTCGCCCACACCGACATCGGCCCGATGATCACCCAGCAGGCCGCGCAGAACGCCGAACAGGTGGTGACCGAAGCCCTGCAACAAGGCGCCACCTTACTCTGCGGCCACCGCCGCCAAGGCACCTGCTACGCCGCCACCGTATTGGAAAATGTCGATCATTCCAGCCGACTCTGGCGCCATGAAGCCTTTGCCCCGGTGGTGGTGTTGCAACCGTTCGACACGTTCGATGAAGCCATTGCGTTGGCTAACGAACCTGAATACGCCCTTCACGCCGGGATTTTTACCAACGACCTCAGCACCGCGATGAGCGCGGCGCGGCGGGTCGAGGCGGGCGGCGTGATGATCAACGACTCTTCGGATTTTCGTTTCGATGCGATGCCGTTTGGCGGTTCCAAGTACGGCAGTTTGGGCAGGGAAGGGGTGCGGTTTGCGTATGAGGAAATGACCCAGCCGAAGGTGGTTTGTTTGAATACGTTGGGATAACAGGTCAGGTCGTTGGCATCGGGCAGGTTTGGTCACCTGCCTGATGCTTTTCTGCACAAACCGCACAGCCACCGCATACCCTGTGGGAGCGAGCTTGCTCGCGATAGCGATACACCCGTCACCCTCAGAACCGCTGACTCCCCGCCTTGTTGAGCTTTGCGCACGACGCCCAAGCTCAGTCGACCAATCCCTCTATGCATTACTTCCACCTGTTGCCAGTTCCGCAAGCTTTCCACTGCATAGCGGCCCAGAGCACCGAGCGTGCCGGCAACGTCGTCGATCTTCCCGTGAACTAACTTCTGCAAACGTTCAAAGCTGAAACGTATCAGCCTTAAGAGAAAACCAAATTATGCACAAATGCATTTTTTTGCTTGACCCGCATGCATAAGCCTCTATAAGGTGGCTTTACTGTATGCGCATCCAGTACTTCTCAAGCATCATTTATTTGAATCCATTCATGGACGAGGTATTACCTTATGAAAACCACCACTGAAAAATTCGGTGTAACCCCCCATCAACCCAGCCTCTGGACCCGCGCTGATGCGCTGAAAGTCCGGGCGGACGATCCCACCACCACGCAGCCGCTGGTCAGCGCGGATTTCCCGGTACTGAACAACGACGTGTTCATCTGGGACACCATGCCCCTACGCGACTTGGACGGTAACGTGACATCCGTCGATGGCTGGTCGGTGATCTTCACCCTGACGGCCGATCGTCATCCAAATGACCCGGCGTACCTCGATGAGGACGGCAACTACGACATCCTCCGCGATTGGAACGATCGTCACGGTCGAGCAAAGATGTACTACTGGTTTTCTCGTACCGGCAAGAACTGGGAATTCGGTGGCCGCGTGATGGCCGAAGGGGTTTCGCCGACCGCTCGCGAATGGGCCGGCACCCCGATTCTGTTGAACGACCGAGGCGAAGTGGACCTGTATTACACCGCCGTCACCCCAGGCGCGACCATCGTCAAGGTACGCGGTCGGGTCGTGACCACTGAACATGGTGTCAGCATGGTCGGCTTCGAGAAGGTCAAGCCGCTGTTCGAGGCCGACGGCAAGATGTACCAGACCGAAGCCCAAAACGCCTTCTGGGGTTTCCGCGACCCATGGCCTTTCCGCGACCCGAAAGATGGCAAGCTGTACATGCTGTTCGAGGGCAACGTGGCCGGTGAGCGCGGCTCGCACAAAGTGGGCGAGGCCGAAATCGGCGACGTGCCACCGGGTTATGAAGATGTCGGCAACTCGCGCTTCCAGACCGCCTGCGTTGGCATCGCCGTGGCCCGCGACGCGGACGGCGACGACTGGGAAATGTTGCCGCCCCTGCTGACGGCCGTGGGCGTCAACGACCAGACCGAACGCCCGCACTTCGTGTTCCAGGATGGCAAGTACTACCTGTTCACGATCAGCCACACCTTCACCTATGCCGACGGCGTGACCGGGCCGGACGGCGTATACGGTTTTGTCGCTGACTCGCTGTTCGGCCCCTACGTGCCGCTCAACGGTTCCGGCCTGGTACTGGGCAACCCGTCCTCCCAGCCATTCCAGACCTACTCGCACTACGTGATGCCAAACGGCCTGGTGACCTCCTTTATCGACAGCGTACCGACCGACGCAACCGGCACGCAGATTCGTGTCGGTGGCACCGAGGCGCCAACGGTGGGTATGAAAATTAAAGGGCAGCAGACGTTTGTGGTGGCTGAGTACGACTACGGTTACATCCCACCGATGCTCGACGTTACGCTTAAGTAATAGCAACACAGGGGGGGCAGGCAGCGGGTTTGAGGTCGATGACAAAACCGTTGTGGATATGATCGAGATATCCCGTCTGATTTATTGCGATGTTGGTCGCAAGCCCCGTTGAGCAACGAGGAGTAACACTGCTTCGCGACTGGCTGCATGGATGCAGCCAGTCGCGTTTCCGCCAATCCCATTTGTGAAACGCCTGACGTGTCGCCATTTTTAGATTTCGGCGACACGTTCTATCGTCATGTCGCCAGCAGCGACATATGCACACATGTTCCTCTGTGGGAGCGAGCCTGCTCGCGATTGCAGTGTGTCAGCAACCTTCCGGCCAGCTGTTTATCGTGACTCCACGAGACTAGCCAAGGCCGACATCGCCTTGCGCCATTGCCTACAACTACGCCAGAATCCGCCGGCTTGTGCGCCTTGGGTCACGTCGGTAGTTTGGGTCCTGTCACTGCTCATCAGTGATCGGGTTTAGTCGCCCAGGGTGAAACAGGTTGTGCAAGGCGTCATCCAGTCAGGATTCCCATCCTGCACTTGATGGTGGCTGTGCGCAGGGCGTCCTCGGACGCGCCGGTTTCTTGTTTCCCCGGTCGACTAACCTGCGTACAGCTGCCTCCCATCGTTTAGTCGCGAGCGGGTGATGGCTCCAACTATAGGAAGCAAGACAATGGCAAAAGATACTCCGAACCCCCCTGATACGAACGAGCACGTCTCCCGTGCTCAGTCTGCCCGCAACAAGAAAATCGACGACGCTGCCACGCGAGCGTTGGATTACTACCTGAAGCCTAAGCCTAAGAGCGAAACGTCTGACAAGTCGG
>NZ_FMTR01000020.1:0-244 GCF_900100135.1 Pseudomonas sp. NFACC05-1
GCTGCGCAGCCGAGCGGGAGCAAGCTCCCTCGCCACAGGGTAGTGTCTGGCTTGATTGCGCTGTTGGTTACGGTGGCAAGGGGGGGCCCAAGTGCTGTTGAGTCAAACCCCATGTGGGAGTGAGCTTGCTCCCACAGTTGTTTTTGGGGGGGCTCAGAATTTGTATGCGCCACAAATCCCTTGTGGCGAGGGAGCTTGCTCCCGCTGGCGTGCGAAGCAGGCCCCGGCGGTTCTTCAGGCCGAC
>NZ_FMTR01000020.1:744-111510 GCF_900100135.1 Pseudomonas sp. NFACC05-1
CGCCACAGGGTAGTTGTCTGGCTTGATTGCGCTGTTGGTTACGGTGGCAAGGGTGGGTCCAAGTGCTGTTGAGTTGAGGTAGCCTCAAACCCATGTGGGAGCGGGCTTGCTCGCGATGGCGGTGGGTCAGTAGCATCGATGTCAACTGACCCGACGCCTTCGCGTGCAGGCTCGCTTCCACAAAACCGCTTCCCTTTCAGGCATCAAGGAGATTCAGTTTGTCCTCTCCCATCCCGGTCACCATCCTCAGCGGCTTCCTCGGCGCCGGCAAGACCACGCTGTTGCGCCATCTGCTCAAGGCCGAACACGGCCTGAAAATCGCCGTGATCGAGAACGAATTCAGCGATGCCGGTATCGACACCCAACTGCTGGGCGACGAGCCGGTGCAAGTCATGACCCTGGCCAACGGTTGCGTGTGCTGCACCATCCACACCGACCTGACCAAGGCCCTGTATCTGTTGCTCGAGCGGCTGGACAGCGGCGAGATTGCCTTCGATCGCCTGGTCATCGAGTGCACCGGACTGGCCGACCCAGCGCCGGTGGCCCAGACGTTTTTCATCGATGAGGACCTGCGCGAGCGTTACATCCTCGATGGGATCCTGACCCTGGTGGATGCTGCTCATGCCGATGTCCACCTGACCCAGGCCATCGCCCAGGCCCAGGTTGGATTTGCCGACCGCCTGCTCTTGAGCAAAACCGATCTGGTGGACGCAGCCCAGGTCCAAGCCCTTGGTGAGCGCTTGACGCGCATCAACCGGCGGGCACCTATCAGGGTGGTGGAACACGGCAAGATCGACCTGGCCGAACTGCTCGATATCCGTGGCTTCAATCTCAATGCGGACCTGGGCGCAGGGTTCAGCCTGCGACCGGTCGGCAAGGCCACCACGGGCGATCGGATCAGCAGCCTCGTGCTGCGCACCGACAAACCACTGGATATCGAAAAGCTCAGCGAGTTCATGAACCAGTTGCTGGAAGAGCACGGCAAGCAATTGTTGCGCTACAAAGGTGTGCTGAACATCGCCGACGAACCCCGTCGACTGGTATTCCAGGGCGTACTGAAACTGTACGGTTTCGATTGGGACACCGAATGGGCTCCGGATGAACCCCGGGAAAGCGTGATCGTATTCATCGCCGACGAACTGCCCGAAGAGAAAATCCGTGCAGGCTTCGATGCCATCCTGCTTTGATCTTCCGCTGCCTGTGGCTTTCAACTTGCCCAAGGTGAGTTGTTGAAGGAGAAACTGCCCCCCGTAGAGCCTTGTGGCGAGGGAATATCCTGCGCCACAAGAGCTATCTGGTGATTTGTCTTTTACGAGATTTACATGCCTTAGTGCAGGCTTAAGATAAAAGTTATCTTTGATTTTTCTTCGGTCTCGGCCAGATAGAGATACGGCGAGCCAGGCACTCTTAATCCCCCGACATATTTATGGGTTGCGGTCATGAGTGAGAGGGGAGTGTGCTGGGTGTTGATGTTTTTCCGAGTGATGATGTTGTGTTGTTGATCGACCAGGATGAAACGCGTCGGGTTGGCAGTGTTTGGATGTACTGCACCAAGTACTTCAAGCCAACTCTTGCTAATCAGCCTGTTGTAGTATTCCCCGGGGTTTTTCAGGGTCAGGATGTAGCCATTGGGCGTAGGCCGGAAATGCAGCATCAATTGGGTAGAGGCCGTGCCCTGGGCTTCGGCGTGCATGCCGAGCAAATGCGAGTGATCATGGGTTTGCGGTTTGCCGGTAAAGAATCCGCCGCTGAATGAACTGACGGTCGCCATCGCAGGTTTACCATGCAGCGTTTCAAGTAGATTGACGTGGGCATCAAACATGCGAAGTGTTGCATGAAAAGATTTTTCACTGTCCATGTGATAATTGAATCCTGTGTTGAGTTAGTAAGTATGAGATGGAGCGGATAGGATCTTATTAGTTTTGTTGGGGGTGGGTGGTATTATCTGTATTGCAGAAAGTTAAGTGCGATAACAACCAGTGAATGGTGTAAGGATGAACGGGTAAGTTGGCGTTAGCTTTTTAACAGCCCATAAAAAAGGCCCGCCTCGAAGAGGCGGGCCTTTTGGCTACGGTCTGACGGGCTGATTAAGCGCCGTACACCGGCAGCTTCTTGCAAATAGCCTTGACCTTCTCACGCACGGCGTCGATGACCGCTTCGTTGTTCAGGTCCGCCAGGATGTCGCAGATCCAGCCAGCCAGTTCCTTGCACTCGGCTTCCTTGAAACCGCGAGTGGTCACGGCCGGGGTACCGAAGCGCAGACCCGAGGTGACGAACGGCGAGCGTGGGTCGTTTGGCACCGAGTTCTTGTTGACGGTGATGAACGCCTTGCCCAGCGCCGCGTCGGCGTCTTTGCCGGAGATCTCTTGCTTGATCAGCGAGAGCAGGAACAGGTGGTTTTCAGTACCGCCGGACACCACGTCGAAGCCGCGCTCGATGAACACGCCGGCCATGGCCTTGGCATTCTTCACCACTTGTTGCTGGTAAGCCTTGAACTCAGGTTGCAGGGCTTCCTTGAAACAGATCGCCTTGGCCGCGATCACGTGCTCCAGCGGGCCACCCTGGGCGCCCGGGAAGACGGCGGAGTTCAGCTTCTTCTCGATGTCGGCATTGGCGCGCGCCAGGATCAGGCCGCCACGTGGACCGCGCAGGGTCTTGTGGGTGGTGGTAGTGACCACGTCGGCGAATGGCACCGGGTTCGGGTAGACGCCAGCGGCGACCAGGCCCGCTACGTGAGCCATGTCGACGAACAGGTAGGCACCGACCTTGTCGGCAATCTCGCGGAAACGCGGGAAGTCGAGGACCTGGGAGTAGGCGGAGAAACCGGCCACGATCATTTTCGGCTTGTGCTCGAGGGCCAAGCGCTCGACTTCGTCGTAGTCGATCAGACCGTTGCCGTCGATGCCGTACTGGACGGCGTTGTACAGCTTGCCGGAGGAGGAAACGCTGGCACCGTGGGTCAGGTGACCGCCGTGGGCCAGGCTCATGCCCAGGATGGTGTCACCGGCCGACAGCAGCGCCAAGTACACGGCGGAGTTGGCTTGGGAGCCTGCGTGCGGCTGGACGTTGGCGTAATCGGCGCCGAACAGTTGCTTGGCGCGGTCGATGGCCAGTTGCTCGACCACGTCGACGTACTCGCAACCACCGTAGTAACGCTTGCCTGGGTAGCCTTCGGCGTACTTGTTGGTCAGTACCGAGCCTTGAGCTTCCATCACCGCGGGGCTGGTGTAGTTTTCCGAAGCGATCAGCTCAATGTGCTCTTCCTGGCGCTGAGCTTCTTGCTCCATGGCGGCAAAGAGATCGGCGTCGTACTTGGCAATAGTCAAATCACGGCTGAACATGGCGGTCCTCAAGGATCGGGGGCAGAAAAGGGGGGCATTCTAACCCAACCGGTTTTGGAAGGCATATGAAAGGAATTCAGCTTCAAGATGCAAGCGACAAGCTGCAAGTTAACGCGGACCGTTTCTGCCTTCAGCTTGCCGCTTGAAGCTTGAAGCTTGCAACTGCCTCAATCAATCATGAACAACGCATCATTGCTGAACTGCGCTTCGAACCGATTGGCCGGCATCGGCCGGCCGAACAGGTAGCCCTGGACTTCGTCGCAGCCGTGCTCGCGCAGGAAATCCAGCTGCTCGTGGGTCTCGACACCCTCGGCGATCACCGCCAGGTTGAGGCTGTGGGCCATGGCGATGATCGCCCGGGCGATCTGCGCATCCTGCTCGCCGGACGGCAGGCCGTCGACGAAGGTGCGGTCGATCTTCAGCACGTCGATGGGGAATTGCTTGAGGTAGTTGAGCGACGAATAACCGGTGCCGAAGTCATCGACGGCGATGCTCAGGCCCAGGTTTTTCAGCCCGGCCAGGATCTGCATCGCCTCGCTGACTTCGCGCATCAGGATACTTTCCGTCAGTTCCAGCTCCAGGCAGGCCGGCGGCAGGCCGGTGCTGCGCAGGATATTGGCGATGCGCGTGCCCAACTGGCCGTCGGAGAACTGCCGGGCCGAAATGTTGACCGAGACCTTCGGCACCCGGACCTTGGCCTGGTGCCATGTCCTGAGCTGCCGACAGGCCTCGGTGATGACCCAGTCGCCGACGTCCACCACCAAGCCGAGTTCTTCGAGTACCGGGATGAAATCCCCCGGCGGCACCAATCCGCGTCGCGGATGGCGCCAGCGCAGCAGGGCTTCGGCACCGGTCAAACGTTTGCCATCGCCGCTGAACTGCGGCTGGTAATACAGCACGAACTCGTTCTGTTCCAGGGCGTGGCGCAGGTCGCTTTCCAGCTCCAGGCGCTCCAGGGCGCTGGCGTTCATGTCGGCCTGATAGAACTGGAAGTTGTTCTTGCCCCGCTCCTTGGCGTGATACATGGCTGTGTCGGCGTTCTTCATCAATTGGCTCAGTTCGTTGCCGTCCTGGGGGCTCAGGGCGATACCGATACTGGCGGTGACGAAGAACTCCCGGCCTTCGAGCACGAAGGGCCGGACCAGGCTGGCGAGGATCTGCTCGGCTACGTTGATTGCCCGGTTCAGCGCCATTTCGCGGCTGGCGCGCGGTTGCAGCAGCAGGGTGAATTCATCGCCACCCATGCGTGCCACAGTGTCGTCGTCGGCGACGCAGCCGAGCAGGCGCGTGGCCATTTCCTTGAGCATCCGATCGCCGGCGGCATGGCCCAGGGAGTCGTTGATCGGCTTGAAACGGTCCAGGTCGAGGAACATCAGCACGACCCAGGTCTTCTGCCGGTCAGCCGATTGCAGTGCGGTGTGCAGGCGATCCTGGAACAGCGTGCGGTTGGGCAGGTGAGTCAGGGCGTCGTAATAGGCCAGGCGATGAATGCGCTGCTCGCTGGCCTTGCGCTCGCTGATGTCGCTGAAGAAGCACACATAGCTGGCCAGGTCACCTTCGTCATCCAGCACGGCCGTAATGCCGACCCACGCTGGGTAATGCTCGCCATTGCGGCGCTTGAGCCAGACTTCGCCTTCCCAGGTGCTGTGCTGTTGCAGCTGCTTGAGCACGTAGCGCAAGTGGGCTTCCTGCTGTTCGTCCACGGTCAGCATGTTGGGCAACTGGTCCAGTACTTGCGACACGGCATAACCGCTGACGCGACTGAAGGCTTCGTTGGCCTGGACAATGTAGCCGGCCGGGTCGGTGATCAGGATCGCCGAGGTCGAGTGTTCGAAGACCGTAGCGGCCATGCGCAGGTCTTTTTCAGCGCGACGCTGCTGGCTGATGTCGCGACCGACGCCGAGCACGCCTTCGAACGCGCCGTGTTCATCCCACACCAGTACCAGCCGCAGCTCGATGGGAATCTTGCGCCCATCGGCACGCAGGCAGTCGAACAGGAACAACTGGGTCTGCATCTGGTTGCGTAGCTCGGCCAGTTGGTCGGGCTTGTCGAGGGCCTTGCTGACCCGGTCCATCAGGCTGTAGATGCCGGTCAGTTGTTGCGGATTGGCGATGATCGATTGCCAGCCGTTCTGGAAGATCCAGTCGGCGGTGTAGCCCAGCACCGCTTGCACCGACGGGCTGACGTAGTTGAGCGAAAGCTTGTTGTCGGTGGAGAAAATCACGTCGCTGATGCTTTCGGCGAGCATCCGGTAGCGTTGTTCGCTGTCACGCAGCGATTCACTGGCCTCGATCTGCTCGGTGACGTCCTTGGCCACGCCGATGATTCGTGTCACCTGGTTATCCCGGTCCCGGGCCAGGGCCTGCTCGCGGATGTCGAAGCAGCGCCATTTGCCATTGCGGTGGCGAAAGCGCAGTTGGCATTGCAACAATTGCGTGTACCCACCCCGCCGCTGTGCCTGGCGCAGGCTGTGGTAGTGATCGGCATCGTCGCTGTGCAGCAGGATTTCCCAGAAGTACTCGCCCATCTGGTGCAGTTCGGTGCGGTCGTACCCCAGGGTCTGGCCCAGGTGGTGGTTGCTGAAGATCATCCGCTGACTGATGACGTCCTGCACATAGAGATGATCCGGCACGGTGCGCACCACGTCGGACCAGAAACCCTCGCGTTCGAGCAGCGAGAGCTCGATCAGCTTGCGGCTGGTGATGTCGCTGATGCTCAGGATGACCGCGTTATGGTCTTGCTGTTTTTCCGGCAGGCGCAGCACCAGCCACAGGTGCTGGTCGCGGCCATGGGCGTCCTGGAGCTTGATTTCCAGCTCCAGTTGCTTGTGTTGATCGAGCAGCGCCTCGAGCAGCTTCGAGCCGACGGGGTTGTTGTCCTGCGTACCCTTGCCGACCAGCAGTTGCCAGGCCTGATCGCAGGAATCGACATTGAGCAGTTTCAATGCCATCTGGTTGACTTCGGTGACGTGAACTTCCTGACGCAATTGCTCGAGTTGATGGGAGGTTTTTGTCCATGCGCGCAATTGATCGCCCGTGTGCAGGCCGGCCCGCTCAAAAAAAGCCTTGAGCCCCGACAGGTCGAGCACGCACAAGGCCACGCCAGTGCCTTCGAAAATATCCTGGTAGCGCCGCCGACCTTCATGCAACTGCCGCTGACGTCGGCGCATGTTCAAGAGCGCAATCACCGGCAACAACGAAAACGCCAGGCCCAGCAGGCATTTGCCGATGAAGGCCGGCAGCAGTTGTTCGATCACCTGGCGGCGGTCGAACAGCCCCCGCAGTTGCCAGTCGCTGCTGCTCAGGGGCACGGTCAGTACGGTGTTCTCCAGGTCATCCGGGGACAAATGGGTAGGGCTGCTCGAGGGCAGGCTTTCGTCGCGGCTGATGATCTGCTGGTTGAGACGGTTTTCTACCAGCCACAGCGGGCGCAGCCCCATATCGGTCTGCTTGGTCAGGGTGGAGAAAAAGTTTGGGCTCAGGCGCAGGGCCCAGTAGCCACGGCTGCTACCGCTGGCCTGGTGCAACAAGAGGTGCACCACGGAGCCGTCTTCGGCATTGCTGAAATAATGGGCCTGGGCCCGGCTGCGCCGCACCAGGTCGCCCAGGTAGTCGGCGTCGTGGCTGTCGGCGTCGCTGTCACTGAGCACTCGGCCGGAGGGGCTCAGCAGGACCAGGCTGCGCAATTCGGGGAGCGATTGCTGGAGTTTGCGCACCAGGGCCCGCTGTTCGTCGCCCGTTTGGGGTTGTTCGACGATCGGTAGCAGGTTGAGGGCGATTTGCGCGTTCAGGGCCATGTTCAGGCTGACCTGCGCGGCGAGATCGGCGGTGTAGTCGATGGTGTATTGGCGTTGTTGCTGTTGGGTTTCGCGCAGTTGGTCGAGCAATTGCCAGAACAGCAAGCCGAGCAACAGCAATACCAGCGTGGCCAGTGCGCTCTTCAATGTCCCGCGCAGGGGCGAGCCGGGCACGACTGCGGATGCGCGAGGGGACAGGGGCGGAGTGACGTTGGACAAGCTGTAATCCTGCAGTTTGCTGGACTGGCGCGACGTGCACTATAAGCCGGACGCCCGAAGGGCGGCTAGCATGCCTTGACTTGTGGCAAAGTGCCAGCCCTTGCCGGCTGGACCTTGACCGACGGTTGAGGTAGCTTTGCCGGTCAAACAAGAGCGTTCCAGCTCCAGATTCCCAGGCTCTATCCGCGCGCAGGCATTGATGACCGTCAAGTGCCGGTGCCGCGCATGGCCTGGCTCGTTCTTTTCACCTGTCACTGACGCTAGGTTCACCATGGCTCAATACGTCTTCACCATGCATCGGCTGAGCAAAGTTGTTCCGCCGAAGCGGGAAATCCTGAAAAATATTTCACTGTCCTTCTTCCCCGGCGCCAAGATCGGCGTACTGGGCCTCAACGGTTCGGGTAAATCCACGCTGCTGAAAATCATGGCCGGCGTCGATAACGAATTCGACGGCGAAGCCCGCCCGATGCCGGACCTGAACATCGGCTACCTGCCCCAGGAACCTCAACTGGATCCGACCAAGACCGTCCGTGAAGTGGTCGAGGAAGCGGTCAGTGTGATCAAGGACGCCCAGGCGCGCCTCGACGAGGTCTATGCCGCCTACGCCGATCCGGATGCCGACTTCGACAAGCTGGCCGCCGAACAGGCCAAGCTCGAAGCGATCCTGCAGGCCAGCGACGGCCACAACCTGGATCGCCAGCTGGAAGTCGCCGCCGATGCGCTGCGCCTGCCGGCCTGGGACGCGAAGGTCGAACACCTGTCTGGTGGTGAGAAGCGCCGCGTGGCCCTGTGCCGCCTGTTGCTGTCGGCCCCGGACATGCTGCTGCTCGATGAACCGACCAACCACCTGGACGCCGATTCCGTCGCCTGGCTCGAACACTTCCTGCACGACTTCCCAGGCACCGTGGTTGCGATCACGCACGACCGTTACTTCCTGGACAACGTCGCCGGCTGGATCCTCGAACTCGACCGTGGCGCAGGCATTCCATACGAGGGCAACTATTCGGGCTGGCTGGAAGCCAAGTCCGATCGTCTGGCCCAGGAATCCAAGCAGCAGTCGGCCCATGAAAAAGCCATGAAGGAAGAACTGGAGTGGGTGCGCAAAGGCGCCAAGGCCCGCCAGTCCAAATCCAAGGCGCGTCTGCAACGCTTCGAGGAAATGCAATCCCAGGAATTCCAGAAGCGCAGCGAAACCAACGAGATCTACATCCCGGCCGGTCCGCGCCTGGGTGACAAGGTCATCGAGTTCAAGAACGTCACCAAGGGTTATGGCGATCGCGTGCTGATCGACAACCTGTCGTTCTCCATGCCCAAGGGCGCCATCGTCGGCGTGATCGGCGGTAACGGTGCGGGTAAATCCACGCTGTTCCGCATGCTGATGGGCAAGGAAACGCCGGATTCGGGCAGCATCGAAATCGGTGAAACCGTGCAACTGGCCTGCGTCGACCAGAGCCGCGAAGACCTGGACGGCAGCAAGACCGTGTTCCAGCAGATCTCCGACGGTTCCGACCAGATCCGCATCGGCAACTACGAAATCCCGTCGCGCACTTATGTGGGCCGTTTCAACTTCAAGGGCGGCGACCAGCAGAAGTTCGTCAAGGACTTGTCCGGTGGTGAGCGCGGTCGCTTGCACCTGGCGTTGACCTTGAAGGAGGGCGGCAACGTCCTGCTGCTCGACGAACCGTCCAACGACCTCGACGTCGAAACCTTGCGTTCCCTGGAAGAAGCCTTGCTGGACTTCCCGGGCGCCGCCATTGTGATCTCCCACGATCGGTGGTTCCTCGACCGCGTGGCGACCCACATCCTGGCATACGAAGACGATTCGCAAGCGGTGTTCTTCGAAGGCAACTACACCGAGTACGAAGCCGATCGCAAGAAACGCCTCGGCGAAGCGGCCGCCCAGCCGCACCGCGTACGGCACAAGAAATTGGCCTGATTCGGTCGGTTGCATGAAAAAAACGGAGCCTTCGAAGGCTCCGTTTTTCATGGGGGTTACGCTGGCATCGCGAACTCAAGGGTGAGAATGTTGGGGATTGTCGGGTCCATCTCGTACAGCAAGGCATAACCCGCCCCCGTGATTCCAGTCAACAGGCTGACGTCGGGTACCCGATCGTTGTCGAGCCATGGTCCCTCGAAAAACTGCCGGGCGATTTCGTCGAGTGTCTTTCTGACCCTGCTCATGCCTTCGGGATTATCCGAATGCCGATACAGGTCATGCAGACAGATCAGATTGCCGAAATCGCCGTGGCAAAGGTTGTAGCCCTCGCCGAAACCGTGCTGCCAGAGATTGTTCTCGCATCGCTGTATATCGTCGAGCACGGTCTGCCTGGCCGCGTCGTCCAGGGCGTCCCCCATCGATGCCATGAGCTGTCGCCTGGCGATGAGGATACCTCCATCACCGTGGCACCACTTGGACGTATGCTCCGCCGGCCCGAGGTTTCGCAGGTCCAGCCAGAAACCGTCCCGGCTCAAGCGGTTTTCGCCTTCGAGCACCTGGATGGCCAAGGGCACCAGGGTCGCATCGCCGGTCACGTCATAGGCTTTGCACAGGGCATGGATGACCCCCGAGAGGCCGTGGGACAAGCCTGTCAAAATGACCGAGCGATCATCACGCCGCAGCAGTTGGCCATCTTCAATCAGGACTTGATCCTTGATGTAGCCAATCATGCGTTGGATGGCTGGCAGCACGTCCTCCTGTGCAGACAATGCATGGATATTGGCCAGCAGGGTCACAGCCCCACAACAGCCTCCGAGGAAGTCGAAATCATAGTCTTCAGGAGGGACTTCAATCAGTTGGGTCAGCAGGCCGGCGATTTTTTCATCGTGTTTCGGATCTCCCGTTATTTGCCGACGATTGATCAGCAGATAGAGATAAGCCCCCAGCCCGTGATAGGCACTGACGGTCAAATCGGTTTTGAAAAAGCCAAAGCGTTGTTCCAGGGAGTACAGGACCTGATCCATGCGCGACAGAAAGTGCGGTTCGCCGCTCACCTTGAACAGGCCCAGATAAAACAAGCCAATCCCGGCGATACCGGAGTACAGCCCGTGATCCATGGGCGACGGGTACTTTCTCTGGGTCGTGGGGTGCAGGTGAAAAGACAACCAACTGACGTCCGTTGATGTTCCTATGATAGCGAGCTCCTCGATACGGGAGCTGATGCTCAATATTCCGTCGAGTAGGCCCGATGGGAGAGCGCTCTCAAGGTTCGCAAGCCTCTGTCTGGCGCGCAGTGGCAGTTGTCCATTAGGCTCAGGAAACAAACAAATTTCGAGCAATGTGCGTTGTAACGCTTTGTCTGCATGGGACAGGCTGGCCAGTTTCTGTAAGCAGCTCTTTATTGGTGGCTCTATGGGCGTCATTCCTATCGTTTCACCTTGGGCGCTCGTCAAGTAGTTGGCGTTGAGAGGCATGGTGAAACATGGGATGCTGGATCGTTGCAGGTCCGCTATTTCATAACGGGGAATACCTTTTGCTGCATAGGGTTCCTTCAGATCTTTCCATAAAGTTGCCAGTAGAAGTTCCCTGTCCAGCATATTTTGCATAAAGCGTGGGTGGCGGCTTAGTCCGATGAAATCGGCATAGCGCTGGGAGTTCTTGAGCAATACGCGGGTTGATAATTCGCCTGCAGATTGTTCGAGTATCTGCATGATCATCTGTTGATAAATCATCAACTGGCCATAGGCATAGTCAAAGCCATGGAGGAGTTCAGCTTTATAGGGTTCAAATCCCTTATGCCCGCCTTGCAGGTGTGGCAGGTGTTTTTGCAGTGGCTGGTGTTCGAATTGTGTTTTGCGCAGATGGTAGAAGCCATCTTCGAAAACCAGGGAATGGCGGGTGGAAGTGAATCGCTCTTGCCGAGTCAGACCGCTTTGGTCGTAATTGGATTTTTGAGAGAAGGGTAAAAAACCGGTGGAATATACTGACTGTTGGGTCAACTTGAAGGCATTGAACAACGCGCAGTCGGCAGGTAAGTCGTGTAGCAGCTCGCTGGTAGAGGCGGTGAATAAACATTCAAGGTCAATCATGACCGGGCTGCTTCCACACGCAATGATATTTTCGTAGTGAAAGTCGATGCCATTCAATGCGTGGATGAGGGCCATTTGTGCGCCCATTTTTGTATAGAACAGCGCAACGTCTGCTTCGCTGTCGCAAGGCAGATTGTCGATCTTTTCTACCCAGCTATGCTGCTCGCAGCTGAGGATCCTGGGTGCATGTATAGAAAAACAATCCGCGCCTGACCACTCATGCAATTGCCCAAGGAGACGATTGAAAAACAACGCCTCCCGGCTCGCTCTTGGTTTGTAAACCAACGAGGTCGTACCAATTTTAACCTCGCAGACCGTTTCACCACGACCATGGGGATCACCTAGACCAAGTTCGATCGCGTCGATTTTCCGGGACGGGATCGAAAACGTCTTCTCCAGCAATTCAGTATCGTCGGCGAAGTCGCGAATGACCCCATAAAGGTAGTGGGTGGTGTCTTCCAGTAGATCCAGTAGCAGGCCCGCCAACACCGGGTAGGACTCAAACAATTTCAGCAGTGGCAATGTGCGCAGATGCTCATTGAAAGCTGTTAAATCGAGGTCCTCACCGGCTGCAATCCGCGTATTCAAATAGTGAACCAGGCTTTGTTCTGATGTGCGTTCTACCCGGCCCAGAACATAGCGCTCCAGGCTTGCAAACAAGGCCCGGTCATCGATGTGCAATGATGCAGCGGCGTAGCGCGGATCGCCTTTGAACGTATCCATGAAATAAAGAAAAAAACGGTAGCCAAACCAATAAAAATTGTTTTTGCCGATTGAGATAGTGTTCGTCTCGGTGTCAAGGCTGTCGAGCTGGGTAAGTTTTGCCTCCAAGGCGTTTAAGACGGTTTCGCCATCGATGGGCAAGGGTTGGTTATTGGCAGGTTCCTTGATGTACGCAGACAGCTGCGCCCTGTCTAATCCGAAGTGATTCAGCAAGGCCTGATCATCAACATGCAGGCGAGTCAGGTTGTTTTCAAAAAGGGCGATATCGCGGCCGGAAGAGAATCTGTGCTGACCTCGCTGATTCAACTTCAAGGAGTTAATTAACATGCCGTGTCTCCTGACATGGATAGAGCAGGCGGTGCCTGCTCTATGTTTTATTGATTGCCTGTTTTGACGATCAGTTGAGCGGGATTAGCAGCCCAGTGTCGAGCACTCGAGATTGGTGCACGTTCCGAAAGTGTTGCACTCCAATGACGTTATCAGCATCCGCCCATTGCTCTTGTTGGCAGGCGCTTGATAAGCGTTGAACTCGAGATAGAAGTCACCGGACATGTTCAGGATTTTTTCGCTCATGATATTTCCTCATCAGTTATTGAATATCGCGTACAGCGGCCTGCGGCCAATCGGATGCCAATCACTGTATCCGAACTGTAGGATGTCAAATGAAGTTGTCTATGAATGGGATTAGGGATATCAAAGTCGCCCTGTGCAGGTCGACCTTGAAAGTGGGATTAGCACAAAATGGCGGTGCACTCTGCGGTGCCACATTCGACAATGGTCAGCGCTGCTGACTCAATGCCGCGACTGACGAGTTGGTAGGACTTGAAGTCACCATCGAAGTCACCGGACATTGCCAGTATGTGTTCGCTCATCGTGTTTCTCCTCTGTTGTTACGCACCTGTTTTGGTGCGGGGAAAACAATAGCACGCTGCCGATTAAGCACCAACTTGTCGTTATGACCTTATGTTGCAGTTACATGTTGCTACAGGTATGTTGTTACTGTTGCGACGCTCTAGCGCTAGAGGCTTTATTGCTCTTGTTCGAGTCTGCAGGAAAGGTTTAAGTGTTTTCTCATGGTACTAACAAGTGCTGCTCGCTCAGTTCGTTAATCAAGCGCTATTGCAATGACTTCAATGGCGAGATTGCCCATCGGTCGCTCCCAGATCACCTCATCCCCAACCTTCGCCCCCAGCAACGCTCGCCCCAGCGGCGAACCCCAGTTGATCAGTCCACTGGCCGCATCAGCTTGGTCTTCACCCACCAATTGCACCCGCTGCTCGTGATCATGCTCGTCGACGAAGGTCACCCAATGCCCAATCCGCACCTGGTCCGTTGATGTCGGCACGACGACCTGGGTGCTTTGCAAGCGCTGATTGAAATAGCGCAGGTCCCGTTCAATGTCGGCGATGCGCTGTTTGTCTGCCTGGTCGCCTTTGGCTGCGTGCTGGCCATGCAGTGCCTGCAACTGGGCGACGCGGGCCTGCAACTGGGCAAACCCGGACGGTGTCACGTAATTGGGCTGGGCACTGACCTGGCGTTCGACCGGTTGATCGGCCTGGGCTGCGGCGGTGTCTTCGTTGACGAAAGCGCGACTCATGGTGTTCTCCTCTATTGGAGTTTGGGCCATGGTCGCAGGCTTTTGGTTTCGATGAATGTCTGTGCGCGACTTACGGCGAGCGATAAGCCCGGGCGGCATCCTGGTCTTTCTGCTGTTGCCAGGCCCGTTCACGTTCATCCCAGTGACGTTCGCGATAGGCGTCACGCTCCTCGCTTTCGCGCATGGCCTGACACTGACGGAAACCATCGCTCCAGCCTTCGGCGTAGCGCGGGTCCTTGAGATAGCGCGGCACGTCTTTCCTGAACTGGCCGGTGATCACCCCGGCGGCTTGCCGGCCGCTGCTGCAACCGTCGTCGTAGCCGTCGGCGAACGCTGGTGGATAACCCCGGGCGATCAGGTCTTCGCGGGTGGTTTCACAGCCGCTGACCAGCAACATCACACTCAATACCGCTACCGCACGCCACATGCCTGTCTCCCTGCCGCATTGGCGGCCTTACCAGGAGAGTTTAGAAGCGCAGTTGTAGGCGGGAGGTGAAAGAATGATCAAAAAATCTGCGGTTGCAGGTAAATGAGGCCGCCTTCATAGGGCGGCTTTTTCAACGGCATCGGCAATCAGCGGAGCCACTTCACGGAGTCCTTCGAGCGTCAGCTTTTTTTGTTTGTACATGTTGTACCAACTCTGGCGCCAGCGAATGACGCGCTCACCGTCACGCAATTTGAGTCGCTTGAGTGTGTACTCGGCTTTGTCGCGATAAGCCGGAGGAATCGCTGCTGTGGTGCGCATCTGAAGCGACGGCAAAATGATTTCGAACCAGCCTGGGCCCACGTCATGGGGATCGAGCACCGTGTCATCAGCTGTTTTCTTGCTGGAATTCAGCGTGCCGGAGGCGAAGCGGTAATTGCTCCATTCGTAGGTCAGGCCCGGGTAGTGCTTGTAGCTGAGGTAGTGATCGACCGTTCCGCCGGTAGGGTCAAGCATGGCCGCGTAGGCACACAGGTTTGTGTAATGATCGGCCAGCTCTCGCGAGCATTTGTTCCAGAGCGGCGAGGGACGAGGAGCGCCCGGATTGTCAGTGAGCCATTGTTTTCCCGGCGTTCTGACGTATTTATCAAAATCGGCGGGTTCCTTTGGCCTGGTCACCGGGATCATTGATGGCCCTCGCCATTGAGCTTCAGGAGGCCGCTCTCGATCAGCCAGCGTGGCCAGAACTCATCATGGGCCGGAAGCAGCTTTTGCAGCGCCTTATGGATGGAGGCTCGGGTCTTGAGTCCTTCAGGCAGTTGCTTCTCGCCACGCATGAATGCTTCGGCGGCCTCGATGGCTTTTTCTGCCTCCAGCGAGCGCGCCTGTTCCAGCCCGAACGTGTCAGAGACCAACCAACTGCTGGCGTCACCCTGGGCTGCCCAGTGTCCTTGTGTCAGCGTGACCTTCTGGTCCTGGATCGACAATTGAATCTGATCGTCCTGTTCTGCATCGAATACCGGTTCAAGGGAGGCGGCGACAAGGGGGGAGTGCGTGGCAATCAGGAGTTGGGGGGGAGCGGCACCGTGGTTCCCGCGCAAGGTCTTGATAGCTTGCAACAAACTGGGCATCAGCGTGCGCTGCCACCTTGGATGTAAATGAGTCTCGGGTTCGTCGAACAGAATGACAAACCGGCGCTCGGGCTTTTTGTCGAGCAGTGCGGCCGCTGCCTGGTGCTCATACCAGGCCCACACGAGAAAATAGGCCAGCCCCAAGATGCGTCTTACGCCCGCAGAGGCCAGCGCGACCGGAACGTTCTGATTGCCGATGGTAAGTGTCGGTCGTTCTCGACCCTCGCCCAGGTAGACTCGTCTGGGTGCCCCGACGCATAACGGTTCACTGGCGGGAGAAAGGTCGCGCAATGCGTTTTCCAACGCCTCGAATTGGGGTTTTCGACCGTTTTGCCAGTTGACCCAGTCGCGCTCCAGGCCTTCACAGACCCTTTGTCCATTGACGTCGAGGCCATCCCATACGTCGTCGGCGGAAAAGTGATACGCGGCGGGTCGATCCTTATCGGAGCGCCAGTAATTGCGGGCCGGATCCCATACGGAAAAGCCGCCGTCGATGCGTACGTAAACCACGATGCCGGGCATGGTGGGACGGCTTTGTTTCAGAGGCCAGGAGCTGTCTTCCCGCTTGTAGGTCGATACCACAGGCTGGGCGACGCCGGATTTACCTTTTACAACGTATTCAATGGAGGACTTGCCGGGGTTTACAGGCAGGGCTGGCGTATTGGCCCAAGTGCGCGTCAGCGCCCACCAGGCCAGGTCCAGCAAAAAGCTTTTGCCCAATCCATTGTCACCTGTAATCAGATTGATTCGTGGCGCCCAGTTAACTTCGAGCTCAGGAGCAGGCCCCACGTTTTTCATGTGCAGATAATCAAGCATCGCAGCATTCAATTCCGATTAAAGGTTGATCCGGGCCAATCTACTTGATTTTGGCTGACTTCGAAACGAGCCCGGAAACGCGCCTGCCATTCGACCTGGGATTGGGCCTTGATCCTCTCTCTGGCTCAGATATCAATAGTGATACCACTTCACCTCAAGCATCACTTCGTTCTCCGGCGAGGCCAATTGGCTGAACTCCCGCTGGGCACTCAGGCGCAGGCCGAGGTTGCGGGACAACTCCCATTGCTGGTTCAGGCTCAGGCTGCGGCGCACTTCGCCGTTGACGAAATAATCACCCTTGGCTTCCAGGCTCAGGTTGCCCAGCGGGTTTTTCCACAGCACACCGCTATTGAAACCGGCGGCCGGGGCGATGAACTGGGCGAAGTCATTGTTGTGCTCGACCCGCACCGTGCCCAGGGCAAAGCCGAGGACATCCTCGCCCAGCGCCCAGGTGCCGCCGGCGCCGCCGTTGATGTGGCTGACCAGGGTTTCGTCATCGTGTTTGCCTGGCACCCGCTCCAGGCCGCCGGTGACCTGCCAGGACAGCGGTTGCAGCAGATCGTTGCGTGGGGTCAGGGAGCGAATGGTCGCCAGGTCCAGTTGTTGCACCTGCCAGTCATTGCCTTCGTACTGGCGCAGTTTCAATTGCAGGATTTCGATCTGTGCGCCCAAGGGGAAGCTCTCGGCGTTGTCGTTGAGATCGTGATAGGCCATGCGCAAGCCATACTCGCCGAACGCCCGGTCGCCCCGCGTGCCGAGGCCAGCCTGCCAGGTGCGCGATTGATGACCGTCCTCGGGCAGGCCCGGTTGCGGGATATCGAGTTCCGGCGCAGGGTTTTGGTTGATCGCCCGCAACAGTTCGAAACTGCGCTGGGCGCGTTGTGGGTCGCGCTCCTGGCCGTTGGCGCGATAGCGCTCCAGGCGATAGGCCGCATCGATGATCAGCGCCTGGCGTTCGCGCGGCAACGCCTTGAAGCCGGGGGCTTGCAGTTGCTGCTGGTCGGCGCTGGCTTTGAGTACCCATTGCTGTTCTTCGTCGCTGAGCGGTTCGGCGCGGCTGAGCAGTTCCCGTTCACGGGACGGTCGATACTGGATGCTTTCCACCAGGCCGGCTTCTTTCACGGCCTTGACGGTGTCGGTGGGAATCGCAGTCAGCGGGAATTGTTCGGTCAGGCGCAGGCTGGGGCGAGCCACTTGCAGCAATTCGAGCAGGCGATAGGAGCAGTTTTCGTCGAAGAAAAAATAGTCGAACTGAATCTGCTTGAGTTCCCAGACGTGCTCGACCATGCGCTCGGTTTCCGCCTGGCTCAGGTTCAGGCGGTATTCCCACAGGTCGCGGTTCTCCAGGCTACGGTACTCGGAGAGTTTTTCCTGGTACGGCACCAGGGCAAACAGGCCGGGATAGCCGCCCATCAGGCCCTTCCAGGCATAGAGGATGCTGTTGTCCGAGCCTTCGATGTAGGCGCCGAAATTGATTGCATAGCTGAGCAGGGCGGTCTTGTCGCTTTGCACATCGGCCTGGTCGATGCGCAGCAGGGTGTGGCCGAACATCGAGGACGGGCTGTTCAGATACGCGGCGGGGAAGATCATCACCGCGCTGTGGGGCGAGACGTCCTTGAACCACTGGTTGAAGTCGCTGCAGTCAACGGCCGGCAGATCCGTCAGATTGAGCTGGGCCTTGAGCCAGCGCGTTCGCGCCGGGTACACGCACTGGGCATGCTGCTGGCCGGCGCTGGCCGGGCCGTACAGGGCTTTTAGCGTGGCACTCAGTTCGCGCTCGGGATGTTCGTTGCCATCGGGCGCGAGGAAGAATTGCTTGTCGCTGATATAGCTGCGCCAACCGCCGAGCTTGGCGGTTTCGTAGTGGCCCAGGGAAATCCAGAAGCGGTCATTGGCCAGTTGCTGCAAACGTTGAGGGTCGACATGAGGCGCGGCGGACAGCGGGGCGCACACACAGAGCGCCAGCCAGGCAAGGCGTTTGAGCATAGTCGGCTACTTGGAAAGGCGAAAAAACAAAGACCGAAGGGGCCCCGAAAAGAAAACCCGCTCCCCGAGAGGAGCGAGTGGTGTCGAGCTTAAGCTTGAGTGGCGTACTTGGCCAGGCGAGGATCGCTTTTCAGCACGGCCAGGGTGTTGGTATGCACATCTTCCGCCGTCACGTCAGCCTTGCTGAAGATCTGTTGGAAGTGCTCGTGGGTAACGGCGGAGAAGTGTGCGCGATCTTCCGGCGCCACGCCCAGTACCACGGCATAGGTGGTCAGCGCTTCGCCCTGACCCTTGGCCATGTCTTCGGACAGCTCGTTCATCATGCCATTCATGGCCAGCCAGGACTTGCCGCCGTAAGTCAGTGCCGCGTTGGTCGAGCAACCGTTGGTGCCGGATGTCATGCCGAAGGTAGCGTTACCGGAAGTGCCGTTGGTGGTGGATGCCAGGAAGTGTGCCGGAGTGCCACGCTGACCTTCGAACAGCATGTTGCCCCAGCCGCAATCCGGGCCGCCCGGCGCCTGAGCCATGGCGTTGATGGATACAGCGGTGAAGAGAGTACCGAGAAGAATCCGTTTCATAGCTATGTTCTCTTTATGTGCATACCGATGGACAGGGTCTGGCCCCTACAGCTGCCAGTGGGCCGGTTATTGTTCCAGCCGCGCAGTTTGGAGTTTAGGCACGATCTGAGGGTTCCGTGACATTTTGCAAAAACATCACTGGAAGATCGCCTGTCTACCGGCCCGACCGCGGTTTCCCCTTTGACTATGCTTTGGGCAGAGGCGCTCCTTGCCAGTCAGGTACAGGCGGCGCCAGAATGCCGCTATCTGCCCCGCCTGATGTAAGGAAGCCCGATGCCTGATCCTGTTGCTGCCAGCTTGCGTCTAGCGCCCGAAGCGCTGACCCGTCCGTTTTCCGCTGAACAGTTCAGCTTCTCTACCACCAATGATCTGGAGCCCTTCCGCGGTGTGCTTGGCCAGGAACGTGCGGTCGAAGCCTTGCAGTTCGGCGTGGCCATGCCGCGCCCCGGTTACAACGTATTCGTCATGGGTGAGCCCGGCACTGGCCGGTTTTCGTTCGTCAAACGCTACCTCAAGGCCGAAGGCAAGCGCCTGCAGACCCCGGCGGACTGGGTCTACGTCAACAACTTCGATGAGCCCCGCGAACCCCGTGCCCTGGAACTGCCGTCAGGTACGGCCGGTGCTTTCATCGCCGACATCAACGGCCTGATCGACAACTTGCTGGCGACGTTCCCGGCGGTATTCGAGCACCCGTCCTACCAGCAGAAGAAAAGTGCCATCGACCGCGCCTTCAATCAGCGCTATGACCGCGCCTTGGATGTGATCGAGCGCCTGGCGCTGGAGAAGGATGTCGCGCTGTACCGTGACAGCAGCAACATCGCCTTCACGCCAATGAGCGAAGGCAAGGCCCTGGATGAAGCTGAATTCGCCCAGTTGCCGGAAGCCGAGCGCGAGCGTTTCCATGAGGACATCTCGGGCCTGGAAGAGCGTTTGAACGAAGAGCTTGCCAGCCTGCCACAGTGGAAGCGCGAGTCCAGCAACCAGTTGCGCCAGCTCAACGAAGAAACCATCACCCTGGCCCTGCAACCGTTGCTGGCACCACTGTCGGAGAAATACGCAGAGAACGCTGCGGTCTGCGGCTACCTGCAGGCCATGCAGGTCTATCTACTCAAGACTGTGGTCGAGCAATTGGTGGATGACAGCAAGACCGACGCCATCGCCCGCAAGCTGCTGGAGGAACAGTACGCGCCGAGCCTGGTGGTCGGGCATCCGTTCAGTGGCGGCGCGCCGGTGGTGTTCGAGCCGCACCCGACCTACGACAACCTGTTCGGCCGCATCGAATACAGCACCGACCAGGGCGCGCTCTACACCACGTACCGGCAGTTGCGTCCGGGTGCCTTGCACCGGGCCAACGGCGGTTTCCTGATTCTCGAAGCGGAAAAAATGCTCGGTGAGCCGTTCGTGTGGGATGCGCTCAAGCGCGCCCTGCAATCGCGCAAGCTGAAAATGGAATCGCCGCTGGGGGAACTGGGGCGCGTGGCCACCGTGACCCTGACGCCGCAGCACATTCCGCTGCAGGTCAAGGTCGTGATCATCGGCGCCCGCCAGCTCTACTACGCTTTGCAGGACCTGGATCCGGACTTCCAGGAAATGTTTCGCGTGCTGGTGGATTTCGACGAAGACATCCCGATGGGCGACGAGAGCCTGGAGCAGTTCGCCCAGTTGCTCAAGACCCGCACTTCGGAGGAGGGCATGGCGCCGCTGACCGCCGACGCGGTGGCGCGCCTGGCGACCTACAGTGCGCGTCTGGCCGAACACCAGGGGCGCTTGTCGGCGCGTATCGGTGATCTGTTCCAACTGGTCAGCGAGGCGGATTTCATTCGCCAACTGGCCGGTGACGAGATGACCGACGCCGGTCATATCGAGCGCGCCCTCAAGGCCAAGGCCACCCGTACCGGGCGTGTCTCGGCGCGAATCCTCGACGACATGCTCGCGGGAATCATCCTGATCGACACCGCCGGCGCGGCCGTGGGTAAATGCAACGGGCTGACAGTCCTCGAGGTCGGCGACTCTGCGTTTGGTGTACCCGCGCGGATTTCCGCCACGGTGTACCCGGGCGGCAGCGGCATCGTCGACATCGAGCGGGAGGTCAACCTCGGCCAGCCGATCCACTCCAAGGGCGTGATGATTCTTACCGGCTACCTGGGCAGTCGTTATGCCCAGGAATTCCCGCTGGCGATCTCGGCCAGCATTGCGCTGGAGCAGTCCTACGGTTACGTGGACGGCGACAGCGCGTCCCTGGGCGAGGCGTGTACGCTGATCTCGGCTCTGTCGAAGACGCCGCTCAAGCAGTGCTTCGCCATTACCGGCTCGATCAACCAGTTCGGTGAAGTGCAGGCGGTGGGCGGGGTCAACGAGAAGATCGAAGGCTTCTTCCGCCTCTGTGAAGCCCGCGGGTTGACCGGTGAGCAGGGGGCGATCATTCCCCAGGCCAACGTCGCGACCCTGATGCTCGACGAGAAAGTGCTGGCCGCCGTGCGCGCTGGGCAGTTCCACGTCTATGCGGTGCGCCAGGCCGACGAAGCCCTGAGCCTGTTGGTGGGCGAGCCTGCTGGCGAGCCGGACGAAAACGGCGAGTTCCCCGAGGGCAGCGTCAATGCCCGGGTGGTGGAGCGGCTGCGGGTGATCGCGGAAATGATCAGCGAAGACGACATCAAGGAAGCGGAAAAGGAATTGGCGCAGCAGGCGTTGACGGAGGCCAAGCCGGCCTGATTGCTGTATTCCAAGTGGGACCCTGTGGGAGCGAGCTTGCTCGCGATAGCGCAGTTTCAGTCACTCATCAGTCGACTGTCACACCGCTATCGCGAGCAAGCTCGCTCCCACAAATTTTTGGTTGTTTCAAAAAAACGCCACCACTTTGGCGTCAATATTCACACTGTGACCGCTCGGCGCATTCTGGTCTCGAAAGTCCTTGCGACCGGAACTTTTCTTCTATCCTCAGCTCAAGGATAACGAGAGTCATCATCGGATCGAAACAGCCTCCTCCCGGGGCTGAATACCGGATCTACCGAGGGGCGCCGCCATGTCGCGCAACCTTTGCCTCACTCGTCAATGCCTGGGCCTTGTCACCCGTATCGAATGCGCCATCCGCCCCCTGGCGGGAGATACCGGTATGTGGACCTTGCTCTTCGCCGCCGGAATGGCCGGTGAACAACCTTCTGCCATCAAGGCCCAAGGGCCATTTCCCGGCCCGACTGCCGCCGAATCCATCCTCGATACCATTGTGCAAAGCCTGACGCTGCACGGCTACGAGCTGGCCGATGACCCGCAGATATGGTCCCTGCACATGCAAGCCCAACTGCGTGAAATCAATGGAGGCCGTTGTCGCAACGTCGGCGGCTTCGAGTTTCGTCCGCTGCATTGAAGGCCATCACCGCACGGGCATCGGCAGTAAAATTTTGACACAAGAGCAGGGACCTGGGACGGTCCCGGCGTTTGTGGGGCCGGTCGTGGCTGATATACTCGCCGCGATTTTTCAGCCCTGGTGTGAGATTCAATGGAACGCTTTATCGAAAACGCAATGTACGCCTCCCGTTGGCTGCTGGCGCCGATCTACTTCGGGTTGTCCCTGGGCTTGCTGGCCCTGGCGCTGAAGTTCTTCCAGGAAGTCTTTCACGTCATCCCCAACGTGTTTTCCATGGCCGAGTCGGACCTGATCCTGGTGCTGCTGTCGTTGATCGACATGGCGCTGGTGGGCGGGCTACTGGTGATGGTGATGATTTCCGGCTACGAGAACTTCGTCTCGCAGTTGGACATCGGCGACGACAAGGAAAAGCTCAACTGGCTGGGCACCATGGACTCTTCATCGCTGAAGATGAAAGTCGCGGCCTCGATCGTGGCCATTTCCTCCATCCACCTGCTGCGCATTTTCATGGACGCCAAGAACGTCGATCCCGAGCATCTGATGTGGTACGTGATCATTCACATGACTTTCGTGGTCTCGGCATTCGCCATGGGCTACCTGGACAAACTGACCAAGCACTGAGGTCGGTTCACCACGCTGACACAACGCCCGCCTGTAGAATTGCAGGCGGGCGTTGTCGTTTCGGGCGGCTTGCTTTGACGTAGGGGGCTCGTCACCCGCGGTGGCATCTGTGCTAGTCTGCTCGCCCTTTTGGTTCCGGGCGCTCCGGGAGGCGCTGTGTCACGCACGGCAACTCTCGAGCCGTCCGCACAGCGGAGCAGCATCATGTCCGAAGTTAACCTGTCCACCGACGAAACCCGCGTCAGCTACGGCATTGGCCGTCAGTTGGGCGACCAACTGCGCGACAACCCGCCACCGGGCGTGAGCCTGGACGCCATCCTGGCCGGCCTGACCGACGCGTTCGCCGGCAAGCCAAGCCGCGTGGGCCAGGACGAGATGTCCGCCAGCTTCAAGGTCATTCGTGAAATCATGCAAGCCGAAGCCGCTGCCAAGGCTGAAGCCGCCGCTGGCGAAGGCCGTGCGTTCCTGGCCGAAAACGCCAAGCGTGAAGGCATCACCACCCTGGCTTCCGGCCTGCAATTCGAAGTGCTGACCCAAGGTGAAGGCGCCAAGCCGACCCGTGAAGACCAGGTGCGTACCCATTACCACGGCACCCTGATCGACGGCACTGTGTTCGACAGCTCCTACGATCGTGGCCAGCCAGCCGAATTCCCGGTTGGCGGCGTGATCCCAGGCTGGACCGAAGCCCTGCAACTGATGAACGCCGGCAGCAAATGGCGCCTGTACGTGCCGAGCGAACTGGCTTACGGCGCTCAAGGCGTTGGCAGCATTCCACCGCACAGCGTGCTGGTGTTTGACGTCGAGTTGTTGGACGTACTGTAAGACCCTGCCTGGTTTAACGCCGGGCAAATAGGTGGGAGCGGGCTTGCTCGCGAATGCGGACTGTCAGTCGACATTATCGTTGACTGACCCACCGCTTTCGCGAGCAAGCCCGCTCCCAGATGACCTCTGCGTTCATCCGTGGAACCTGCCACTGAAATCACCCGTCGGGCGCAATGCCCGGGCGTAGCAGAACAGGAACAGATTGCGCACCAGTTCCTTGAGCACCAACGGCTCACTGGAATTGAGGCTGTTGAGGTCCAGGTCCCCCTGGTCCTGCAGCTCGTTCAAGGCTTCTTCTTCAAGCACCGCACAGACTTCCCCGGTTTCCCGATGCAGGATCCTGAGATAGGGATGTGGGCGGTCCAGCCAGGCATCGATCAAATAAGTCATGGTTCTCATCTCCTTGATGGGTTTCGATGAGAATAATTCTTATTCGCTAAATAGCAAGGCTCTATTGGCGTTGCGATTGTTTTTCTGACGGTGGGTTATGGCAGCTCAGAACGGCTGGCAGTTGGCTAACGTCCGAGAAATGGGGGCGAAGCGGAGAGGGCGAGGCTCCATCCCACACGCGGGGTATGGGATGGAATACAGCAGTATCAGACTTTTCTTACGAACTCGGACTTGAGTTTCATCGGGCCGATGCCGTCGATCTTGCAGTCGATGTCGTGGTCACCCTCGCACAGGCGGATGTTCTTGACCTTGGTGCCGACCTTGACCACCAGCGACGTGCCCTTGACCTTGAGGTCCTTGATCACGGTGATGGTGTCGCCGTCCTGCAGGACGTTGCCGACCGAATCTTTCTTCACGGTATCGTCGGACGCTGTTTCAGCCTCGCCGCTGGCGGACCATTCGTGGGCACACTCCGGGCAGACCAGTTGAGTACCGTCTTCGTAGGTGTATTCGGAATTGCATTTCGGGCAGGGAGGCAACGTGCTCACTAAGGTTCCTTGGGTATCAGGAGGGCAAAAGGGCGCACATTATATAGGGTTTTGTGGCTGGAATGGGAGTTCGCGGTCCTGTGGCGAGGGAGCTTGCTCCCGCTCGGTTGCGTAGCGACCGTGGATACTTTTGAAGCGGCTGCTGCGCAGCCCAGCGGGAGCAAGCTCCCTCGCGACAGGAAAACCTTGTATCAGTGGGTACGGGCGACCGCAAACTCGCTCAGTTCCACCAGCGCATCGCGGTATTCGCTGGCCGGCAGGGCGTCGAGGCATTTGATCGCGCGGGCAACGTAGTCCCGGGCCAGTTTCGCGGTGTACTCCAGCGAACCGGATGCTTCGACCGCGACACGGATGCTTTCCAGGTCTTCGATCCCGCCTTTCTGGATCGCCTGGCGAACCAGTGCTGCCTGTTCAGGCGTGCCCTCGCGCATGGTGTAGATCAGCGGCAGGGTCGGCTTGCCTTCGGCCAGGTCGTCGCCGACGTTCTTGCCCAGGGTTTCTGCATCGCCCTTGTAGTCGAGCAGATCGTCCACCAGTTGGAAGGCCACGCCCAAGTGGTCGCCGAAGGTGCGCAGCGCTTCGCTCTGCTCGGCGCTGGCACCG
Source organism: Pseudomonas sp. NFACC05-1 (assembly GCF_900100135.1). NCBI lineage: Bacteria > Pseudomonadati > Pseudomonadota > Gammaproteobacteria > Pseudomonadales > Pseudomonadaceae > Pseudomonas > Pseudomonas sp. NFACC05-1. The sequence goes on from NZ_FMTR01000020.1 coordinate 25,730, forward strand.
GCCAGGGCGGCGGCGCTGTGGGTCGAGGCTTCGAAGAGCATCGCGGTCTTGCCGCGGATGACTTCCATGTAGGTTTCTTCGGTGGTGCTGGCATCGCGTACCTTGGACAGCTGCAGCACTTCGCCCTCGGCGATGATGCGCGTGGCCTGGGACAGGATCTTCATCACCGGCATCGAGCCCAGCTCGACCATCATTTCGAACGAGCGCGAATAGAGGAAGTCGCCCACCAATACGCTGGGGGCGTTACCCCACATGGCGTTGGCGGTCGAACGGCCACGGCGCATGCCGGACATGTCGACCACGTCGTCGTGGAGCAGGGTCGCGGTGTGCAGGAATTCGATGGTGGCGGCCAGCAGGCGCATGTCATCGCCTTCGCGACCCAGGGCCTTGCCGCACAGCAGCACCAATAAAGGACGCAGGCGTTTACCGCCGGCCGAAGTGATGTAGTCGCCGATTTTCGATACCAGAGGCACGCGGGAAGTCAGCTGCTTCTTGATGATGCCGTCGACGGCGCTAAAATCGTCCGCCACCGCGCGGTAGAAAGCTTGGGGTTGCATCAGCGACAGGTGCTCCAGAAGGGTTGCGCGGCATGCTAGGACCCACGTCCGCAGGTGTCAAGGCGCGATAGACGGCTACTTGCAAGGCTCTCGCGGCTTGCGTACAATCGCGCACCCTGAACTTCCTGGGCAGCACCTGCCTTACGCAATTGCATCCGGGCCTTCCAGCCCATGCAGCCATGCCAGCCAATACCTCTTCTTATAAAGCGCTGGGTGAGCAGGATTATCGGAGAAATACCATGTCGTACGCAGTAATTGTTACTGGTGGCAAGCAATACAAGGTCGCCCCAGGTGAATACCTGAAGATCGAAAAACTGGAAATCGCTACCGGCGAATCCGTGACTTTTGATCGCGTTCTGTTGGTCGCCAATGGCGATGACGTGAATATCGGCGCTCCAGTCGTTGCTGGCGCTACCGTTGTGGCTGAAGTGATCTCCCAAGGTCGTCACGATAAAGTCCGCATCATCAAGTTCCGTCGCCGTAAGCACCACATGAAGCGTATGGGCCACCGCCAGTGGTACACCGAGATCAAAATCACCGGTATTCAGGCTTAATTTCAGCCTAATTCCTCACTAGGAGAATTGAACTCATGGCACACAAAAAAGCTGGTGGTAGTACCCGTAACGGTCGCGACTCAGAAGCCAAACGCCTTGGCGTGAAGATGTATGGCGGCCAGGCTATCAAAGCAGGCAACATCATCGTGCGTCAGCGCGGCACCCAATTCCACGCTGGCTACGGCGTGGGCATGGGTAAGGATCACACCCTCTTCGCTAAAGTCGAAGGCGTGATCAAGTTCGAAGTAAAAGGCGCCTTCGGTCGTCGTTACGTAAGCGTTATCGCAGCTTAATTGCGAGACCGCTGGAAAAGCCCTGTCTTGCGACGGGGCTTTTTCGTTTGTGGGGTGAGTCTCTTGCAAAACTGTTTGTATGGGCTGTCGGCGCTGCGGTTGGGGCGTGTCATCAGGTCGCTGCGCTCATTTTTGCAAGAGTCTTATGTCTTGTTTTTTTGGCTCGTCCGTATGGCGAGAGGCGTGTGTCATGAAGTTTGTTGATGAAGTATCGATTCGAGTAAAGGCCGGCGACGGCGGCAATGGTTGCATGAGTTTCCGTCGGGAAAAGTTCATTGAAAATGGTGGCCCTAACGGCGGTGATGGGGGCGATGGTGGCTCGATCTACATGCTCGCCGACGAAAACCTCAACACCCTGGTGGACTACCGTTACACCCGGCACTTCGATGCCGAGCGTGGCTCCAACGGCGGCAGCACTGACTGCACCGGCAAGAAGGGCGAAGACCTGATCCTGCGCGTGCCAGTCGGCACCACGGTGATCGATTCGGCCACCCAGGAAGTGATTGGCGACCTGACCAAGGCTGGCCAGCGTCTGCTGGTCGCCCATGGCGGCTGGCACGGCCTGGGCAACACCCGTTTCAAATCCAGTACCAACCGTGCGCCGCGCCAGACCACGCCAGGCAAGCCAGGCGAGCAGCGTGACCTGAAGCTGGAAATGAAAGTGTTGGCCGACGTGGGTCTGCTGGGTTTGCCGAACGCCGGTAAAAGTACTTTCATTCGCTCGGTGTCGGCGGCCAAGCCGAAAGTGGCCGATTACCCGTTCACCACCCTGGTGCCGAACCTGGGCGTGGTCAGCGTCGACCGCTGGAAGAGTTTTGTAATCGCCGACATTCCAGGGTTGATCGAAGGGGCTTCCGAGGGCGCGGGCCTGGGGATTCGTTTCCTCAAGCACTTGTCCCGTACCCGTCTGTTGTTGCACCTCGTGGACATGGCGCCGCTGGATGAAACCGATGCTGCCGATGCTGCTGAAGTCATCGTCAACGAGCTGACCAAGTTCAGCCCGGCCCTGGCCGAGCGCGACCGTTGGCTGGTGCTGAATAAGTGCGACCAGATCCTTGAAGAAGAGCATGAGGAGCGGGTCAAGGAAATCGTCGATCGCCTGGAGTGGGAAGGTCCGGTCTACGTGATCTCGGCCATCGCCAAAGAGGGCACCGAGCGCCTGTGTCACGACATCATGCGTTATCTGGAAGATCGCGCCGACCGCCTGGCCAATGACCCGGCGTACAAGGAAGAGCTGGCCGAGCTCGACCAGCGCATCGAAGACGAGGCCCGTGCCCAGTTGCAGGCGCTGGACGACCAGCGTGCCCTGCGTCGCAGTGGTGTCAAGTCGGTCCATGACATTGGTGACGACGATTGGGACGAAGAAGATGTGGATGACGAAGACGGTCCGGAAATCATCTACGTTCGCGACTGATGCTGCTCAGTTGAAGTCAAGGCCTGTGGGGGCTAGCTTGCTTGCGATAGCGGTGTGACAGCCGGTATCAATAATTGCTGGCCCCATGCAATCGCGAGCAAGCTCGCTCCCACAGGTTCAAGTGTTTCGGCGCGGTGTTATCATCGCAGCCAGCCGGTTTCCAAGGCGCCGCTCATTCGAGCGGCGTTTTGGTATCTGTAAAACGCAAATACGAATAATCCCATGGGCGGCGCTGGGTCGCGCCGTTCGCTGGCAAAGGTTGAAGATGATGCGGAGCAAGGTGACGGGTGCGCAGCGCTGGGTCGTGAAGATCGGCAGCGCACTGCTGACGGCGGATGGCAAGGGCCTGGATCGCCAGGCAATGGCGGTGTGGGTCGAGCAGATGGTGGCCTTGCATGAGGCTGGCGTCGAGCTGGTATTGGTCTCTTCCGGGGCTGTAGCCGCCGGTATGAGCCGCCTGGGCTGGACGTCGCGACCCAGCGCGATGCATGAGCTGCAGGCTGCCGCCGCCATCGGCCAGATGGGCCTGGTGCAGGCTTGGGAATCAAGCTTCGCCGAGCACGGTCGCCATACGGCGCAGATCCTGCTGACCCACGATGATCTGTCCGACCGCAAGCGCTACCTCAATGCCCGCAGCACCTTGCGCGCGCTGGTGGAGCTGAAAGTCATCCCGGTGATCAACGAGAACGACACGGTGGTCACCGACGAGATCCGTTTCGGCGATAACGACACCCTGGCCGCACTGGTGGCGAACCTGGTGGAGGCGGATCTGCTGGTAATCCTCACGGATCGCGACGGCATGTTCGATGCCGATCCGCGCAACAATCCCGACGCCAAGCTGATCTACGAAGCCCGTGCCGACGATCCGGCGCTGGACGCGGTGGCGGGTGGCACGGGTGGTGCGCTGGGTCGTGGTGGCATGCAGACCAAGCTGCGCGCTGCGCGTCTGGCGGCGCGTTCCGGGGCCCATACCATCATCGTCGGTGGTCGGTTGGAGCGGGTGCTGGATCGCTTGAAAGCGGGCGAGCGCATCGGCACGCTGCTGTCCCCTGAGCGCGGTATGCTGGCAGCGCGCAAGCAATGGTTGGCCGGGCACCTGCAAACCCGTGGCACGCTGGTGCTGGACGCTGGCGCCGTGACGGCCCTGTCCCAAGGCAACAAAAGCCTGCTGCCGGTGGGTGTGAAGTTGGTACAAGGCAGTTTCCGTCGGGGTGAAATGGTCGTGTGCGTGGCTCCGGATGGTCGCGAGATCGCCCGTGGCCTGGCCAACTACAGCGCCCTGGAAGCACAGAAAATCATCGGTCAGTCGTCTGATGCGATTGTCGGTCTGTTGGGTTACATGGCGGAGCCCGAGTTGGTTCACCGTGACAACCTGATCCTCGTCTAAGGAAAAATCATGGGTTTGGCAAAAGGATTGATCGGCTTGCTGCTGGCTGTGCCGCTGCTGGCTTCGGCCGAAGAAATTGGCCAAGTGTCGACGGTGTTCAAGTTTGTCGGGCCGAACGATCGGATCGTGGTCGAGGCGTTCGACGATCCCAAGGTGGATGGCGTGACCTGTTACCTGTCGCGGGCCAAGACCGGCGGCGTGAAGGGTGGCCTGGGCCTGGCCGAGGATCGCGCCGAGGCGTCCATCGCCTGCCGCCAGGTCGGGCCTATCAGCTTCAAGGGTGAGCTCAAGGACGGCGAAGAGGTGTTCCGTGAGCGCACTTCGCTGGTGTTCAAGACCATGCAAGTGGTGCGATTCCTCGACAAGAAGCGCAATACGCTGGTGTACCTGGTCTACAGCGATCGCGTGATCGAGGGCAGCCCGCAGAACGCGGTGACGGCTATTCCGATCTTGCCTTGGCGTTAAGTCGCGAATGACGGGCGAGCCGATCGGCTCGCTTTTTTATCTCCATGGATGTGTTGTGCTTTTGGCGCGAAGGGATTCGTATGCGTGCGTTTTTGCTGCTGTTTGTATTGGGTTGTTCGGTGTCCGTCGGGGCTTTGGCCGAGCCGTTTTATAGCGAAAAACCCCTGGCCCATCCGCTGATAAAAACTTCCCAGGAGAGTGGGGCGACGCTGGCATTTATCCGCGAAGCCGAGGGTGTCGTAGGCTACTCATGCCTGTGTGATTCGCCGGATGGCGTCCCGCAAGTGCTCGACAGGTATGGCGATGCGAGTGTCGAGTCGGTGTTCTACGCCAGCCTCGACAGTGATCTCCAGACGTTGGTCGTGCTGTCACGGGCAAAGGGGCGGTACGCTCTTCAGGGTTATCGGTTCGTGCCGTCCATCGGCGGGTATCGCCGGCTCGAGACATTGCAGCCGGTATTGGATCGTATCGCCGCTGATCGCAAGGTCCTCACTGCTGCGCTGGTCCAGAAGGAGCTGGGCAAGTTGCCGCCCTACGATTACAGCGCCGTGTTGCCCAAGACCGGTATCGCCGAGTTCGACACGCTGGAGCCTGCGGGTGGCACGCTGGTGGGGTACTTCGGCGTCGACGGTGTCCCGGCGTCAGTGGGGCAACCGCCAGAGGACCCTCATCGCGACACCTACAAAAAGACTTTCCAGCAGCGCGAAGGACGCTGGCTCACGCTGACTTATGCGCGCGTGCCGCCTCGGGACGAGGATGTGGGCTCTGCCTATCGTGTCAGCAGGATGGCCTGGGAAACCGATCCAGCGGTGTACCAGGGCTCCGAGGATGGGGCCTGGGCAGTCTTGGGTAATGGGCGGCTCTGGGCGCTGGGTGCTTATGTCCAGGGCAAGAGGTCGGGCCAGTGGGCGGAGTTCGACGAGTCGGGCTACGCGTCCACCGGCGCCTATGTGGATGGACTGCGCCAGGGGCCGTGGGTCGTCAGTGATGGGGGTGCGGTTTCCAAGGGCATGATCGTCGACGATTTCTATGAGGGGCGCTGGACGATCGAGGCGCGTGACGATGAGGAGCAGATGTCCGGCTTCGATACTTACAAACATGGTGATCTCGACGGGCCTTCCGAGCGCATGTGTCATGGTGAGGTTGTCCAGCGCGGCGATTTCGTGGCGGGGCAGCAGCACGGAGACTGGATAATGCCCTGGGGTGAGGGGCGTTATGCGCAGGGCGTCCGGGAAGGCCGTTGGACCTTGAGAATGGACGGCGGTGGTGTCCAGGTTGTGGATTTTGTTGCCGACAAGAAGCACGGCGAATTGCGCGAAGTGGATGCCGCAGGTGTGTTGCGGCTCGTCGAGCATTACCGCGCGGGTGTCCTGGATGGATTGAGAGAAACCTACGCGGCCAATGGCAAGCTCACCTATTCGGCCAGCTATGCCAACGGCCAGATCGAGGGGCGGGCGCTGACCTACACCGATGACGGTGCCGTGCTGCTTTCGGATATCTCGTGGCGCCATGGTTCGCGAGAGGGCGCCTTGCGTCTCTATCACCCCAATGGTCAGCCCGATACGGTGGCAACGTACGAGGGGGATGAGCCCATTGGTAACGTGCAGTCATTTGATGCGACTGGGGTGTTGATAGCGGACAGGAACTATTGCCACGTGCCTGATGGGAAATACACCCGTATCAAGCTTTGCGGCAAGCAGCGCGGGGCTTTCAATAACGGGCATTTCGACTCGGAGAGTGATTACCTGTTCGGTAATGAGCAAAGTGCCCGCCACACCCGGGAGGGGCGCAAGGTCCGGGAGGTGCTGCTGGGGCCTGATGATCGCGTGACTCACAACGAGTACTACCCCGATGGCCGGTTGAAGTACTCTGAAGCCAAGCAGGGCTTTCGCCTGATAACGGTCGAGGGGCGCGAATACAAGGACTACTCGTACGCCAGGCGCGAAGGTGAGACGGTCTACTACTACCCGACGGGTGTGGTTGAGCGTCGCATGAACTTCAAGGATGACAAGATAGTGGGTTGTTACACTGGATACGACGAGGCGGGTGTGCAGAATTTCCCGCCGCCTGGTGGTTGTCCTCCGCCAAAGCCGGTGGTTTTCAATTTTGGGGAATAGTGCGGGGCTTTAGTGGAGATGTCTGTTTTCACTGACGCCATCGCGAGCCTGCTCGCGATGTGGTGGTGCATTCAGTATCAAGGCAAGCTGATTCACTGCTCCCGCAAGGGGGGTAAATTGCGGGCAATAAAAAACCGACCCTGAGGTCGGTTTTTTAACGAGCGCGTCGCTTAGGCAGCAGCGGCAACGTTCAGGGCCTTTACGTGGCCATTCAAGCGGCTCTTATGGCGAGCAGCCTTGTTCTTGTGGATGATGCCTTTATCGGCCATGCGGTCGATAACTGGCACAGCCAGAACGTAAGCAGCTTGAGCTTTTTCAGCGTCTTTTGCGTCGATGGCCTTAACTACGTTCTTGATGTAGGTACGGACCATGGAACGCAGGCTGGCGTTGTGGCTGCGACGCTTCTCAGCCTGTTTTGCACGTTTTTTGGCGGAAGGTGTGTTGGCCACCGTCGAGCTCCTCGAAAGACTTTTTAGGAAATAGCAAACAAAATAGGCCGCGAATCATGCCGATGAGTTGAGGTCTTGTCAAGGGCGGGTGACGCGTTCCGCTGAATGGCAGGTACCGCGCACCGAAGGATTTCTTTCCGGCGTGCGACCTGTAAACTCGCGGGCTTTGGCTCTGCACTGTTTAGCGGCGCGGAGTATCGCACAAGTGGGCGCGTTGTTCGCCTGCTGTTTATCGACAGGCAAATACTCTTTTCATGAATCTGCTCAAATCGTTGGCTGCCGTCAGCTCTATCACGATGCTTTCCCGTGTCCTGGGGTTCGTTCGCGACACACTGATCGCACGGATATTCGGTGCCGGAATGGCCACCGACGCCTTCTTCATCGCCTTCAAGTTGCCCAACCTGCTCCGGCGGATCTTCGCCGAAGGGGCGTTCTCCCAGGCCTTCGTGCCGATCCTGGCGGAATATAAAAGCCAGAAGGGCGACGAAGCGACCCGCACATTCATTGCCTACGTCACCGGCCTGCTGACGTTGGTGCTGGCGCTGGTCACGGCGGCCGGCATGCTCGCCGCGCCATGGGTAATCTGGGCCACGGCCCCGGGCTTCACTGATACGCCAGAAAAATTCCAGCTCACCTCCGACCTGCTGCGGGTGACCTTTCCTTATATATTGCTGATTTCCCTGTCGTCCCTGGCCGGGGCGATCCTCAATACCTGGAACCGTTTTTCCGTGCCGGCCTTTGTGCCGACCCTGCTCAACGTCAGCATGATCGTGTTCGCGGTGTTCCTGACGCCGTACTTCGATCCGCCGGTGATGGCCCTCGGCTGGGCGGTGCTGGTGGGTGGCCTGGCGCAATTGCTCTATCAACTGCCGCACCTGAAAAAGATCGGCATGTTGGTCCTGCCACGGCTGAACCTGCGCGACAGCGGCGTGTGGCGGGTGATGAAGCAGATGTTGCCGGCGATCCTCGGGGTGTCGGTGAGCCAGATTTCCCTGATCATCAACACCATCTTCGCCTCGTTCCTGGTGGCCGGCTCGGTGTCGTGGATGTATTACGCCGACCGCTTGATGGAGCTGCCGTCCGGCGTGCTGGGTGTGGCCCTGGGTACGATCCTGTTGCCGACCCTGGCCAAGACCTACGCCAGTCAGGACCGCCAGGAATATTCGCGCATCCTCGACTGGGGCTTGCGCTTGTGTTTCGTGCTGGTCCTGCCTTGTTCCCTGGCCCTGGGGATCCTGGCCGAGCCGTTGACCGTTTCGCTGTTCCAGTACGGCCAGTTCAATGCCTTCGACGCCTTGATGACCCAGCGTGCGCTGATTGCTTACTCAGTGGGCCTGCTCGGGATTATCGTGATCAAGGTGCTGGCGCCGGGGTTCTATGCCCAGCAGAACATTCGCACGCCAGTGAAAATCGCCATTTTCACGCTGGTGATGACCCAATTGTTCAACCTGTTGCTCATCGGCCCGTTGGCTCACGCCGGCCTGGCCCTGGCGATCAGCGCTGGCGCGTGCCTCAACGCCGGGTTGCTGTTTTATCAACTGCGCAAGCAAAAGATGTATCAGCCGCAGCCGGGCTGGGGCAAGTTCGGCCTCAAGCTGCTGGTGGCCGTGGCGGTGATGTCGGCGGTTTTGCTGGGGGCGATGCATTTCATGCCGGCTTGGGGCGAAGGGCAGATGCTCGCGCGTTTCCTGCGCCTGGGAGCGCTGGTGGTTGCTGGCGTGGTGGCGTATTTCGGCATGTTGCTGCTGATGGGGTTCCGTCTGCGGGACTTCAACCGCAAGGCCTTGAGCTGAGGGCCAGCCCTCGATAATCCCGGGGCGGGCAGTGGTTTTGTCGGTTCGATCACTTTGGGGTGCGGTGTTGCCTGTCGTCGGCCGCCGGGTGTGGTTATAATCGGCCACTTTATGAGCAAGAAGCGCGTTATGCAGCTGGTTCGAGGCCTCCACAACCTGCGCCCCCAACATCGGGGCTGTGTCGCCACTATTGGCAACTTTGACGGTGTTCACCGTGGCCACCAGGCTATCCTGGCGCGGCTGCGCGAGCGTGCGCTGGAATTGGGTATGCCGAGCTGCGTGGTGATCTTCGAGCCGCAGCCCAGGGAGTTTTTCGCCCCGGACACCGCCCCGGCCCGTCTGGCCCGGTTGCGGGATAAACTGCAATTGCTGGCCGCCGAAGGCGTCGACCGGGTCCTGTGCCTGGCCTTCAACCAGCGCCTGAGCAAGCTCAGCGCCGCCGAGTTCGTCGACACGATCCTGGTGGACGGTCTGGGCGTAAAGCATCTGGAAGTCGGCGATGATTTCCGGTTCGGCTGTGACCGCTCGGGGGATTTCGACTACCTGCAACAGGCCGGTATCGTCCAAGGCTTCACCGTCGAAGCGGCGCAGACGGTCGAGATCGATGGCCTGCGCGTCAGCAGCACCCAGGTTCGCAATGCCCTGGCGGCTGCCGACTTCGAATTGGCCGAGCGCTTGCTCGGACGGCCGTACCGGATTGCCGGACGGATCCTGCACGGGCAGAAGCTGGCGCGCCAATTGGGCACGCCGACGGCCAACGTGCAACTCAAGCGTCGTCGTGTGCCGCTGACCGGGGTGTTCCTGGTGAGCGTCCAGATCGACGGCAAGACCTGGCCCGGTGTCGCCAATATCGGCGTACGGCCCACGGTCCAAGGGGATGGCAAGGCCCACCTCGAAGTACATGTTCTGGATTTTGCCGGCGATCTGTATGACCGGCGTTTGACGGTGGTTTTCCACCAAAAGCTGCGTGAAGAGCAGCGTTTTGCCTCTCTGGAGGCGCTCAAGACGGCGATCCATGCAGATATCGCCGCCGCCCGTGCCCTTGTCGCAACCAGCGCCAATCGCTAATGAAGAGCCTTAAATGACCGACTATAAAGCCACGCTAAACCTTCCGGACACCGCCTTCCCAATGAAGGCCGGCCTGCCTCAGCGCGAACCACAGATTCTGCAGCGTTGGGACAGCATTGGCCTGTACGGAAAGTTGCGCGAAATTGGCAAGGATCGTCCGAAGTTCGTCCTGCACGACGGTCCTCCGTACGCCAACGGCACCATTCACATCGGTCACGCGCTGAACAAGATTCTCAAGGACATGATCATCCGCTCCAAGACCCTGTCGGGTTTTGATGCGCCTTATGTCCCGGGCTGGGATTGCCACGGCCTGCCGATCGAGCACAAGGTGGAAGTGACCCACGGCAAGAACCTGGGCGCGGACAAGACCCGCGAGCTGTGCCGTGCCTACGCCACCGAGCAGATCGAAGGGCAGAAGTCCGAATTCATCCGCCTCGGCGTGCTGGGCGACTTCGCCAACCCGTACAAGACCATGGATTTCAAGAACGAAGCCGGCGAAATCCGTGCCCTGGCGAAAATCGTCGAGGGCGGCTTCGTGTTCAAGGGCCTCAAGCCAGTGAACTGGTGCTTCGATTGCGGTTCGGCCCTGGCCGAGGCGGAAGTCGAGTACGAGAACAAGAAGTCCTCGACCATCGACGTCGCGTTCCCGATCGCCGATGAAGACAAGCTCGCCGCCGCGTTCGGCCTGGGCAAGCTGGCCAAGCCGGCCGCGATCGTGATCTGGACCACCACCCCGTGGACCATCCCGGCCAACCAGGCGCTGAACGTCCACCCGGAATTCAACTACGCCCTGGTCGATGTCGGCGACAAGCTGCTGGTGCTGGCCGAAGAACTGGTCGAATCCTGCCTGGCCCGCTACAACCTCGAAGGCTCGGTGGTCGCCACCGCCCCGGGTTCGGCACTGGAACTGATCAATTTCCGTCACCCGTTCTATGACCGCCTGTCGCCGGTGTACCTGGCCGACTACGTGGAACTGGGCGCTGGCACTGGCGTGGTCCACTCCGCACCGGCCTATGGCGTCGACGACTTCGTGACCTGCAAGAAATACGGCATGGTCAACGACGACATCCTCAATCCGGTGCAGAGCAATGGCGTGTACGTGCCGTTGCTGGAGTTCTTTGGCGGCCAGTTCATCTGGAAAGCCAACCCGGCCATCGTCGACAAACTGACCGAAGTCGGCGCGCTGCTGCACACCACCGTCATCGAACACAGCTACATGCACTGCTGGCGCCACAAGACCCCGCTGATCTACCGCGCCACCGCGCAGTGGTTCATCGGCATGGACAAGCAGCCCACCACTGGCGACACCCTGCGCCAGCGTTCGCTCAAGGCCATCGAAGAGACCCAGTTCGTGCCCGCCTGGGGCCAGGCGCGCCTGCACTCGATGATCGCCAATCGTCCAGACTGGTGCATCTCCCGCCAACGCAACTGGGGCGTGCCGATCCCGTTCTTCCTGAACAAGGAAAGCGGTGAGCTGCACCCGCGCACCGTTGAACTGATGGAAGCCGTGGCCAAGCGCGTCGAAGTCGAAGGCATCGAAGCCTGGTTCAAGATGGATGCCGCCGAGCTGCTGGGTGACGAAGCGCCGCTGTACGACAAGATCAGCGACACCCTGGACGTCTGGTTCGACTCCGGCACCACCCATTGGCACGTGCTGCGCGGTTCGCACCCGATGGGCCACGAGACCGGCCCGCGTGCCGACCTGTACCTGGAAGGTTCGGACCAGCACCGTGGCTGGTTCCACTCCTCGTTGCTGACCGGTTGCGCCATCGACAACCACGCGCCGTATCGCGAACTGCTGACCCACGGCTTCACCGTCGACGAGTCCGGTCGCAAGATGTCCAAGTCCCTGGGCAACGTGATCGCGCCCCAGAAGGTCAACGACACCCTGGGTGCCGACATCATGCGCCTGTGGGTGGCGTCCACCGACTATTCCGGCGAGATGGCCGTGTCCGAGCAGATCCTGCAGCGCAGCGCGGACGCCTACCGGCGGATCCGTAACACCGCGCGCTTCCTGCTTTCCAACCTGACCGGTTTCAACCCGGCCACCGACCTGCTGCCGGCCGAAGAAATGCTCGCGCTGGACCGTTGGGCCGTGGACCGTACCCTGTTGCTGCAACGCGAATTGCAGGAGCATTACGGCGAATACCGCTTCTGGAACGTCTACTCCAAGATCCACAACTTCTGCGTGCAGGAGCTCGGTGGTTTCTACCTCGACATCATCAAGGACCGCCAGTACACCACCGGCGCCAACAGCAAGGCCCGTCGTTCGTGCCAGACCGCGCTGTTCCACATCAGCGAGGCGCTGGTGCGCTGGATCGCACCGATCCTGGCATTCACCGCCGACGAGCTGTGGCAATACCTGCCGGGCGAGCGTAACGAATCGGTGATGCTCAACACCTGGTATGAAGGCCTCACCGAGTTGCCCCAGGGCTTCGAGCTGGACCGTGCCTATTGGGACCGGATCATGGCGGTCAAGGCAGCGGTCAACAAGGAAATGGAAATCCAGCGCGCGGCCAAGGCCGTCGGTGGCAACCTGCAAGCCGAGGTGACCCTCTACGCCGAAGAGGCCCTGGACGTCGACCTGGCCAAACTGGGCAACGAACTGCGCTTCGTGCTGATCACCTCTACCGCTAGCGTCGCGCCTTTCGTGCAGGCGCCGGCCGATGCGGTGACCACTGAGGTCAGCGGTTTGAAGCTCAAGATCGTCAAGTCGAACCACACCAAGTGCGCCCGTTGCTGGCACTGCCGCGAAGACGTCGGCGTGAACCCGGAGCATCCAGAGATCTGCGGTCGTTGTGTCGACAACATCAGCGGCAGCGGTGAGGTTCGTCATTATGCCTAACACGGCGGGCCGTTTCGGACGGCTGGGCTGGCTGTGGTTGAGCGTGCTGGTACTGGTCATCGACCAGGCCAGCAAGTTCTACTTCGAAAGCTCGTTGACCCTGTACCAGCAGATCGTGGTCATCCCTGACTACTTCAGCTGGACCCTGGCCTACAACACTGGCGCAGCGTTCAGCTTCCTGGCCGACAGCTCGGGCTGGCAGCGCTGGCTGTTCGCCCTGATCGCTGTCGTGGTCAGCGCTGTGCTCGTGGTCTGGCTCAAACGCCTGGGCCGCGACGAGACCTGGCTGGCCGTGGCACTGGCGTTGGTGCTCGGTGGCGCACTGGGCAATCTTTACGACCGGATTGCTCTGGGCCATGTGATCGATTTCATCCTGGTGCATTGGCAGAACCGCTGGTATTTCCCGGCGTTCAACTTTGCCGACAGTGCCATCAGCGTGGGCGCGGTGATGCTCGCCCTGGACATGTTCAAGAGCAAGAAAACCGGAGAAGCCGTCCATGACTGAGCAGCGTATCGCTCAAAACACTGAAGTGAAGCTTCACTTCGCCCTGTACCTGGAAAACGGTGACACCGTCGACAGCACCTTCGACAAGGCGCCGGCGGTGTTCAAGGTCGGTGATGGCAACCTGCTGCCAGGCTTCGAAGCAGCGATCTTCGGCTTCAAGGCCGGCGACAAGCGCACCGTGGTCGTACCGCCAGAAAACGCCTTTGGTCAGCCCAACCCGCAAAACGTGCAGACCATGCCACGCTCCCAGTTCCAGGACATGGAACTGTCCCAGGGCTTGCTGGTGATCTTCAACGACGCGGCCAATACCGAGCTGCCAGGCGTGGTGAAGGCGTTCGATGACGCCCAGGTGACCGTGGATTTCAACCATCCATTGGCCGGCAAGACCTTGAACTTCGAAGTGGAAATCCTTGAGGTCAAGGCGGTTTAACATTTGACGGGCGGCTTCTGCTGCCACCCGATCCAGTGTGGGAGCGAGCTCGTTCCCACACTGGATTGCACTGATTCAATTTCTTGCGCGCAAGACACGAGGCACAGCATGCAAATCAAACTCGCCAACCCCCGTGGCTTCTGCGCCGGTGTGGACCGGGCGATCGAAATCGTCAATCGCGCCCTGGAAGTCTTCGGACCGCCGATCTACGTGCGCCACGAAGTGGTCCACAACAAATTCGTCGTCGAAGACCTGCGCAGCCGTGGGGCGATTTTCGTCGAGGAACTGGACCAGGTGCCCGACGACGTCATCGTGATCTTCAGCGCCCACGGGGTTTCCCAAGCAGTACGCACCGAAGCCGCCGGCCGTGGCCTGAAGGTCTTTGACGCGACGTGCCCATTGGTGACCAAGGTGCACATCGAAGTGGCGCGCTACAGCCGTGATGGTCGTGAATGCATCCTGATCGGTCATGAAGGCCATCCGGAAGTCGAAGGCACCATGGGCCAATACGATGCCAGCAACGGCGGTGCGATCTACCTGGTCGAAGACGAGGAGGACGTTGCGGCCCTGCAGGTTCGCAACCCTGAGAGCCTGGCTTTTGTCACCCAGACCACTTTGTCCATGGACGATACCAGCCGTGTGATCGATGCCCTGCGCTCGCGCTTTCCGGCCATTGGTGGTCCGCGCAAGGACGACATCTGCTACGCCACTCAGAACCGTCAGGATGCCGTCAAGCAACTGGCGAACGAGTGCGACGTGGTGCTGGTGGTCGGCAGCCCGAACAGCTCCAACTCCAACCGCTTGCGTGAACTGGCCGAACGCATGAACACCCCGGCCTACCTGATCGACGGTGCCGAGGACATGCAGCGCAGTTGGTTCGATGGGGTCGAGCGCATCGGCATCACCGCTGGCGCTTCCGCGCCGGAAGTATTGGTGCGCGGTGTGATCCAGCAATTGCAGGCCTGGGGTGCTACCGGGGCCGATGAGTTGGCCGGTCGCGAGGAGAACATCACTTTCTCCATGCCCAAGGAACTACGCGTTCGCTCCCTGCTTTAAGCCTTTTCCGCACAATGCCTGCTCGGCTTTCTCGCTGCGCAGGCTGATGCGTCCGCTACGCGCCAGCACCACCTGATGGTGACTGACCGGCTCGCGTTTGGCGCAGACATGCAGTGTGCCGGCCTGGAATGCGTCGCTGGGCAGTAACGCTTGCCCTTGGCTGCCGAACCTCACCGAACGCTTCACCGGCCGGTTGCCTATCACTCGCGCGCGACCGCTGCGCTCCATCAGCAAGGTCTTCTCCTTATCGTCCAGGGTGATGCGCCAACCTCGGCCCCAATCGTTGTCTATCCCTCTGATCACGACGGTCCGGCTGCGCGTGATGGCTTCGCTGCGGGCAATGCGCAAACCACTGGCCAGCAACTGCGCGGCGTCTTTGCGCTCGGTGGCTTCGACCAGCGCTATATAGCTTGCGCTGGCCCACGGCAGAACAATTGCCGCAATCGCCAGTCCCATGAGCAGTTCGATGAGGCTGAAGCCCTGTTGGTGCATGACATCTCCTCCCTGGAGAATATGAAGCGGATTCAGGTTTTATAGCCCATTGTGGCGAGGGGATTTATCCCCGTTGGGCTGCGCAGCGGCCCCAGACCAACCTCCGCAGGGTTTCAGGTTGGATCGTAATCAGCTCCATTGGGGCTGCTGCGCAGCCCAGCGGGGATAAATCCCCTCACCACAGGGCAGTATTGGGCACACGGCAGTGGTTTGTTCTAGCGTGTAGAGGCAGGTATAGCCGACGGCAACGGAGGGCACCGATGGATCTTCGTACAAAAGGTTTCACGCTGATCGAGGTGCTGGTGGCCCTTGGCGTGCTTCTGATCCTGATTACCATGGCGGTGCCGTCATTCACCGGCTCGCTGCAGAGCACCAAGGCCGACACTGAGGTTGATGACTTGCGCCGGGCGCTGAACTTTGCCCGGATGGAGGCGATCGATCGGGGTACCACCACTCGAATTCGCCCCACGGTCGACGGCGCGGCCTGGAGCAGCGAACTCACGGTGTACGACAGTACTGGCTCGTCGCCCACTGTATTGCGGGTTGTTCCAGCGATGAGCAGCGGCGCGACTCTGACGCTAACCTCAGAGGTGAGCAATATTGATTTCAACAACCTCGGTGGGTTGTCGGCCCCGGCCACACCGGTGAGTTTCAATTATGTAAGGGGGGCGCAGAGCCGGACGCTGAATGTTTGCCTCAATGGACGAATCGTATTGGGTGGAAGTTGCGGATGAAGGGTTGCAGTAACAGGGCGCAGGCAGGCATGACGCTGATCGAAGTGCTGGTGGCGGTGCTGATCCTCGGTGTGGGTTTGCTGGGGGCGGCGATGATCCAGCTCAATGCCCTCAAGTACACCGACAGTTCGCGCATGACCAGCCAGGCCAGTTTCATTGCCTACGACCTGCTGGACCGCATTCGCGCCAACTCCGGCGCCGACTACACCATCACACCGCCCAGCTCGCCGAACCTCAACGTGGCCCGGGACCAGGACCTCTACGATTTCAAGACCAACATCGTTGCCTTCGGCGGCGCCACAGCCACGGGCACCATTGCGCTGAACCAGCGGGTCTACACCATCACCATTTCCTGGGACGACGCCCGGGCCGCCAACACCACCGACGCGGCCGAGGCGCGACGCAGCTTTGTACTCACCAGCCGGGTCGCCGTCGATCCGGTGGGGACGCCGCCATGAACCGGCATTGCCGGGGATTCGGCCTGATTGAGTTGATGATCGCGCTGGTGCTCAGCCTGATCGTCGTGCTGGGCGTCGTGCAGATTTTCATTGCCGCCAAAAATACCTACGTCAGCCAGAATGCCGCCGCGGTGATTCAGGAGGATGCGCGGTTTGCCTTGAGCAAAATGGTCCAGGAAATTCGCATGGTGGGCATGTTCGGTTGCGTGGGGACCATCATCGATGCCTCAACGGATAACAGTTTCGCTGCCAGCCAGACCACTTCAATCCGTTGGGATAACGCCAACCGGAGGTTGACCCTGGTCACCGCGGACATTGGGAATGGCGGTAGCGCGCCGACCTGGACCGTCGTCTCCGATTGCCGTACCTCGGCGACGGCCTACTCGAACGCGCGGGTGCCGGCGACGGGGCAGTTGGCCTTCCCGATCCGTCGGCTGGTCTACAGCTTCAACAACAACCAATTGCTGTTGGGCAGCGGCACCGCCAATCCGCCGACCCTGTCGGTGCTGGTAGACAACGTTCGGGCATTCGACGTGACGTTTGGCGTGGCTGCCAGCGCCACGGACATCGCCGCGTCAAGCTACACCGGCAACCCGGCAGACCCGGCACTGATCCGCAGCGTGCGCCTGAGCCTGACGCTCTTTGATCCAAGGAACACGGTACGCGAGCAGACCTTCAATGTAGTTGCCGCCTTGCGCAACCGGCTTCTATGAGGGGGCGATCGATGAGTTCGATGGATCTCAAGCATCGCCAGCATGGCATGGCACTGCTGGTCAGCCTGGTGTTCCTGTTGCTGCTGACGCTGATCGGCCTGTCGTCGATGCAGAGCGCCACGCTCCAGGAAAAGATGACCAGCAGCGTCATGCAACGCAACCAGTCCTTCCAGATCGCCGAGGCTGCGTTGAGGATGGGTGAGAGTGCGGTGCAGGTCGAGACCTATTCACTGGCGGTCTGTACCACCGCGACTCAATGCGCGCCGCCGGCCGAGTCGGCGACCATCACGGCGGCGGGGCGCAATTCGTCGTCGGGAGTGCTCTGGGTTGCCGCTGCCGGCGGGTTTTATGGCGTGCAGAACATCGGTACTACGCTTGCTGCGGTCAACGTGCCGGTCAATACCTCGGCGACGTTGTACCGGATCACGGCGGTGGCGGTGGTGGGCAATAACCAGCGCAGCGTGGTGGAGAGCATTTATGCGAAGTACTAAGGTGCGCCGCAATTGGAGGCAGGCGCTGTGGGGCGCGTTGCTCAGCCTTTACCTGGCGGCCCCGGCCTATGCGTTCACGCCCTCGGATTCGCCGCTGTTGAGTGCGGCTGCGGTTACGCCGAACGTGATGCTGCTGATCGATGATTCGGGGAGCATGAACAACATTATCTGGGCGGCGGGGTTTGATCCGGCGGCGACGCAGACGCGCACTTATGCCTGCAGCGCCAGTAACAACTGTAACGACAGGTATGAGCTGGACCTGGAGGATTCGAACATCCTGTTGGTGGGTCTGTTGCGTGGCGGCTGCTCGTCTGGGTGGTACGGTTTTTATCGGCCCAGCGTTGGCCGGGTGTGCCTTCGGTTGCCAGACCCTGTGGGAGGCGGCAATACCCGTTATACCGGTAAGTACCTGGCGTATCTGGTAACCCTGGCCAACGGATCGAGCCGGGATTTCACCACCGGCACGATTCCCAACGATTATCGAATCAACGTGGCACGGGATGTCTCCAACGACCTGGTCGCCAGCAACCGCGCCTTGCGCATTGGCCTCGCCACGTTCAACCCGCCCAACAGCAGTAACTCTGGCCCGGGTGGCTACATCGCCCGCGCCATCAGCGACCTGTCACCGGTTAGTGGCAGCGTGACCCAGACCCAGGCCAACACCAACTACAGCGCCCTGATCAATGCCATCAACGCCCTGGGCGCCGTCGCGAATACGCCGTTGGCCGAAAGCTACTACGAAGTCACCCGTTACTTCAGGGGCATGGCGCCGTACTACAACAGCACACCGACCACCTACACCAGCCCGATCCAGTACCGTTGCCAGAAAAATTTCGGCGTGGTGATCACCGACGGGTTGCCCACCTATGACCGGACGTTCCCCACCAACGACCCGCAGGGCTTGGCCCGGCTGCCGAACTGGGATGGTATCAACAACGATGGCGCCGATCTCAGTGGTAACGGCGAGGGCGACACGCTTTACCTGGACGACATCGCCAAGTTCGCCTTCGACATCGACATGCGCTCCACCGGCACCGACGCCACCGGCCAGAGCTGGAACGCCACGGATTTTCCCCGGCAGTACCTCAATACCTACACCGTGGGTTTTGCCGTCACCAATCCGATGCTGTCCGACGCCGCCCGTTACGGCGCGGGTAAGTATTATCCGGCGACCGACAGCGAAGGCCTCAACTCAGCGTTGGCCTCCGCCCTGAGCGACATTACCTCCAAGGCTGGATCCGGGGGCGCCGGCACGACCAATGCCGCCACGTTGTCCAGCACCTCCAGTTACTACCAGACCACGTATGACCCCAAGGATTGGCGCGGCACCATCCGCGCGTTCGGCTTCACCTCGGCAGGCACGGTCAACAGGGCTGCGGTGCAATGGACCACCGACACGGCCATCGTGCCCGGCGCCACGGCGCCGATTTATCAGTCGTGGAATACCGCGACCAATGCGCCTGTGACCCTGGCTTACGCTAACCTTTCACCTGCCCAGCAAAGCAGCCTCAGCCAGAACCTGCCTACGGGAATCACCGGCAACGATCTGGTGGAGTGGAGCAAGGGCGTCAATAAAACCGGCTTGAAGGTGCGCAATGTGTTGCTGGGGGACATCATCAACTCGCCGTTGGTGCTGGCCTCACCCAATGAACAGACCGCCGCGGATTTGCTCAACGACACCAGCTACAGCACGTATCTGACGACCAAGGCGGCGAACATGAATACCAGCCTGGTGGTGAACGCCAACGACGGTTTTTTCAGCGTCATCAACAGTGCGAACGGTACGCGACGATATGCCTATATGCCGTCGAGCGTGCTGCCATCGCTGCAGAACATTGCCGACACCAACTACGTCAATGGCGTGAGCCACAAGTTTTTGGTGGATGGGCAGGTCGGCGTATTCGATACGCAATCGGGGAGTGTCTGGAAGACGGTGGCCCTGGGCGGCACTGGTGCTGGGGGCAAGACGTTCTATGCGGTTCAGCTGTTCGATGCGACGGCGGGCAATGTGTTGCGGGCATTGTGGGAAATCAGTGCGCCAACCGTTGCCAACACCGCCAACGCTTTCAATGACCTGGGCTACGCCTACGCCCGCCCCGAAGTCGCCCGCCTGGCGGATGGGCGCTGGGCGGCGTTCATCTCCAACGGCTACGGCAGCAATAGCGGTGTCGCGGCGCTGTACGTGGTGGATATCCGTGACGGCTCGTTGATCAGGAAAATCGTCATCAACAGCAGCGAGACCGGTAATGGCTTGTCGTCGGTCAAGCTGCGGGTCAACTCCCAGAACGTGGTGCAGGCCGCGTACGGGGGCGACTTGAGAGGGCGGCTGTGGAAGTTCGACCTCAGCGGCACTTCCCCGACTGCTTGGGGTGTGGCATTTGCCGGCCAGCCATTGTTCACCACCTCCGGTGGCGCGACTCAGCCGATCACCGTTCAACCGCTGCTGGCGGACAACCCGCAGGGCGGTACCCAGGTGTTTTTCGGCACCGGCAAGTTCAACGAAACGGCGGATAAACTCAACAAGGACCTGCAAGGGTTCTATTCGATATGGGACGCCACCGGCGGTGCCGGGCAAATCACCGTGTCGAACCTGCAAGCCCAGTCGATCACGGGGGTGTTCTCGGGCAGCACGGGGCAGTTCGTGACGACCAGCCAGACCGACGTGGCTTACCCGACGAAAAAGGGTTGGTACCTGCCGTTGGTGTACAACAATGCGCTGACCGGGGAGCGGGTGATCAACCCGGCCAATCTGGTGAGCGGCCGCGTGGTCTTTACCACGGCCGCCGTGGACACTACCGACCCTTGTGCCAGCTTCGGTACCGGCAAACTGATCGAATTGGATGCGTTCAACGGTAAGATGCTCAACTATGCGGTGCTCGATACCAACGGCGATGGCACGATCAACAGCTCCGACACGATTTCCAGCGGGGTGGTCTTCACGGGGGGAATCCCGACCTTGAGCGCCGTCGTCAGCGCCAGCGGGGCCACCAACATGATCGTCAACGACTCCAGCGGCAACATCACCGAACTGCTGGAAAAATCCGTGGGCGGCAGCCGCCGCATCATGTGGCGACAAATACAATGAAGAGGCAAGGCATGCGCAGATCCAACCGAGGTTTCACCTTGATCGAAATCATGATCGTGATTGCGATCATCGGTATCGTGATCACCGTCGGCTATCCGAGCCTGACCGAATACATGAAGAAGGGCCGACGGGCTGAAATTGCCGGGCTGTTATCGGAGCAGGCGCAAATTCTCGAGCGCTACTACTCGAAGAACAACCGCTACACCGATGCGACTGGCCTGAGCAGCGGCAACGATTTCTATACCATTACCCAGACTTTGACGGATCAGAGCTTCATCCTGACGGCTGTGCGCAGGAGCGGCTCGTCCATGGCCACGGATAAATGCGGTGACTTCAGAATCACCAATACCGGCGCACGAACTGTGGAAAACACCGCCGCCGGGATGACCGCCAAGGATTGCTGGGGCCGCTGAGTTTCTTTTTTCGGGCGCAGCCTTGCGCCCTCTGTCTTATGAGTCGAATCAGAACATGACCAGGCAACAGCAAGTGGTGATTGTCGGCGGCGGAGTCATTGGCCTGCTGACGGCGTTCAATCTGGCGTCCGAAGGGCAGCGTGTGGTGTTGCTGGACCGTTCCAGTCTCGGCCAGGAGTCGTCCTGGGCCGGCGGCGGTATCGTGTCGCCGTTGTATCCCTGGCGCTATAGCCCAGCAGTCACGGCGCTGGCCCATTGGTCACAGGATTTTTATCCACAGCTGGGCGAGCGTTTATTCGCGGCGACCGGGATTGATCCGCAAGTGCATGTCACCGGTCTGTATTGGCTGGACCTGGACGATCAGGATGAGGCGCTGGCCTGGGCTGAGCGGGAAGGGCGCCCGCTGCGAGCTGTGGATATCTCCGCTGTTCATGATGCCGTGCCGGTACTGGGTCCTGGTTTTTCCCGGGCGATCTACATGGCCGATGTGGCCAACGTGCGTAATCCTCGCTTGGTGAAATCCCTCAAGGCGGCCTTGCTGGCGCTGCCCAACGTCGAGGTTCATGAGCACTGTGAGGTCAGTGGGTTCATTCGCGAGGGGGCGACTGTTATCGGGGTGGACAGTTCGGCGGGCCCGATACGTGGCGACCAGGTGGTGCTGGCTGCAGGTGCCTGGAGCGGTGAGTTGCTCAAGACGCTGGGGCTGAAGTTGCCGGTCGAGCCGGTCAAGGGCCAGATGATTTTGTACAAGTGTGCGTCGGATTTTCTGTCGAGCATGGTGTTGGCCAAGGGACGTTATGCGATTCCCCGTCGCGATGGGCATATCCTGGTTGGCAGTACGCTGGAGCGTGAGGGCTTCGACAAGACGCCGACCGATGCTGCCCTGGACAGCCTGAAGGCTTCGGCGCAGCAGTTGATTCCGGCGCTGGCGGGGGCTGAGGTGGTTGGGCATTGGGCTGGGCTGCGGCCAGGGTCGCCGGAGGGCATTCCCTATATCGGCGAAGTGCCGGGGGTTGCGGGGCTGTGGTTGAATTGTGGGCATTATCGCAATGGGTTGGTGTTGGCGCCGGCTTCGTGTCGGTTGTTTACGGACCTGATGTTGGGGCGGGAGGCGGTGATTGATCCTGCGCCTTATGCGCCGGCGGGGCGGTTGTAAGGTTCGGCTTTGGCTTGGGGATTTTGTTGGCCGAGTACATATCCATTCCTGCGGTAACGGCCACTTAGGGTTCCGCCCTTACGGCGTCTCACTTTTGAAAAGCGCAAAAGTAAGCAAAACGCTTTAGCCCCACCACTCGGTGCCTCGCTAGGGCTCGGCATGCCCGAACGTAGGCATTGCTCCGTGGGCCGCCGCGAAGGGCCATCCATGGCCCAGCGCGGCTACCTCGGCATCCATGCCGAGGTGCCCACTGCGCAATACCTACGTTCGGCCATCGTGGTTAATGGGGCGCCGAGATCAACGTCCACCGCGAGGCGGCCTTATAGCCGACCTGTCTCTTTTGTCGTACTCCGTCCCAATTGTGGGGTCGAGCTTCTTGCTCGCGAAGAGGCCGGTACATACGACATCCTGTTGACTGTGGTCGCACCTTCATAGCCTCAGCCTGTTCGCGATAGCGGTAATTCCGTCACATAGCGGTTGGATTTACTGCAGTCATCGCGAGCAAACGCAACATCCTCATCGACAGTGGCGTCGCCTTCGCGAGCAAGCCCGCTCCCACAGGAGCAACGCGGTCCCACCCCAACCAGGCCGGCTATCAGGCCGCCTCGCGGTGGACGTTGATCTCGGCGCCCCGTTAAACCACGATGGCCGAACGTAGGTATTGCGCAGTGGGCAACCCGGCATGGATGCCGGGTTAGCCGCGCTGGGCCATGGATGGCCCTTCGCGGCGGCCCACGGAGCAATGCCGGAGTGAGGGCACACCGAGCCTAGGCGAGGTGCCGAGTGGTGGGGCAGAAGCGCTTTGGTTACTTTCGCGCTTTTCGAAAGTGACCCGCCGTCAGGGCGGAACCCTAAGTAGCCGTTACCGCAGAAATGGATATACACACTCCCGATGCCCTGACAGCCGACCAGAATTTGTGGGAATGGTCGGACAACCCTCAAATTTAAGCAGACTTTTCCGACGATCTCTGGCGGTTGCCGAGTGGGAAGGGCTCTAGCTAACCTTCTCCCGTCGCTGCCAATTCAGCGATCGGGCGTCGCGGCCCGAAAACTTGGTAGTCCATTCCCCCTTTGGAGTACCGCAATGTGTAACAAACCTCCATCACCTTCAGAAACCAATAACGCTTCTCCCAATTCCAGCCTCAACCCCAAAAAGCTCGACGAAGCCGCCAAGCGCGCCCTCGACTATTACCTAGCCCCAAAGCCTGAAGCCAAAAAGAAACCACCCTCAAACCAGCTATTCACCGTCGTGGAAGGCATCGACGTCGAATGCCTCCTCGCCAACCTCAGCGAAACCCTGGCCTCAGCCAGCGCAACAATCAGCGACCTGGCCTTCGAACTCGACGGCTCGCGACGGCATGTTGCATTGGGCGTGCAACAGCTGATCGAGTTGAGTGAGCTGCTAGCCAATCGTGTGCTGGACGAGCAGGTGCCGGTGCCGAAGGGCTAGAAAAGCTGCCAAGGCGAACACAGCACCTGTGGTGAGGGGATTTATCCCCGTTGGGCTGCGAAGCAGCCCCAAAAAGCAGCTACTCAAACAACCTGATACACCGAGGTGCCAGGTTCGGGGCTGCTGCGCAGCCCAGCGGGGATAAATCCCCTCGCCACACAGTTCGGTGTAGATCCTGCCATTCGGTGCAGACCCAGCCATTGGTTGAGCTGAGCCGGCCACATGCTCAATCCAACCCCAATTTCTTCAACCGATAGCGCATCGACCGAAACGACAACTTCAACCGCTGCGCCGCCGCCGTGCGGTTCCAGCGGGTTTCCTCCAGGGCCTGGAGGATCAGCTTGCGTTCGACGTCTTCCAGGTAGTCTTCCAGGTTATCGACCTGCATCAAGTCGGGGTTGCCCGGTTCTGCGCTGCCATTACCCTCGGCCAAACGCAGGTCATCCGCTTCGATCTGCTGCTGTTCGCAAAGGGTGTAGGCCCGTTCGAGCATGTTCTCCAGTTCACGCACGTTGCCCGGGAAACGGTAACTCCTGAGAGCGTCCAACGCCTGGGGATGCAACTTGACCGGTGGACTGCCTGTGTTGGCTGCCAGGCGCAGAAGCATGTGATTGGCCAGCAGCTCGATGTCTTCGCGGCGTTCACGCAATGGCGGGACGCGCAGTTCGATGACGTTCAGCCGGTAATACAAATCCTGGCGAAAGCGCCCGGCGGCCACTTCGCCGTCCAGATCCTTGTGGGTCGCGCAGAGGATGCGCACGTCCACCACTTCTTCCTGCTGGCCGCCAACAGCGCGCACGGCCTTTTCCTGGATCGCCCGCAACAGTTTGACCTGCATCGCCAAGGGCAGGTCGGCCACTTCATCGAGGAACAAGGTCCCGCCATGGGCGGCCTGGAACAAACCTGGCTTGTCCTCGATGGCGCCGCTGAAGCTGCCTTTTCGATGGCCGAAAAACTCACTTTCCATCAGCTCCGTGGGAATTGCCCCACAGTTGACCGGTACAAAGGGCAGGTTGGCACGGGGGCCTTGTTCGTGGATCAGCCGGGCGACCAGTTCCTTGCCGCAGCCCGATTCCCCGCTGATGTACACCGGTGCCTGGCTGCGGGCGAGTTTTTCGATCTGCTTGCGCACGCTGAGCATGGGGGGCGAGTCGCCCAGCAGGCTGCGCTCGAGGGTGGTGCCAGGCGTGGCGACCGGCGGCAGGCGCAGGGCACTGGTGACCAGTTCCCGCAGCCGACCCAGGTCTACCGGTTTGGTCAGGAAGTCGAAGGCGCCGGCCTTGAGGGCGTCGATGGCGGTTTCCAGGCTGCCGTAGGCGGTGATCATTGCCACGGGGAGCTGGGGGTAACGCTGCTGGATGTGTTGCACCAGTTCCAGGCCGGTGCCGTCGGGCAGGCGCATGTCGGTCAGGCACAGGTCGAAGGCCTCGCCGGCCAGCAGGTTCTGGGCTTCGGCGAGGTTCTTGGCGCTGCGGGTGTCGAGTTTCATCCGGCCCAGGGTGATGTCCAGGAGTTCGCGGATGTCCGGTTCGTCATCGACGATCAGGATTCGTTGCCGTGAGCGTGTATTCAAATCTGTTTCCGTCCGTGAGCAAAGGTGATGCGAAAGCAACCGCCGCCTTGGCGTGGTTTGAAGTCTAGGCGGGCCTGGTTGCTTTCGCACAGCTCACGGGACAGATAGAGCCCAAGGCCGGTGCCCTGGCTGCTGGTGGTGAAGAAGGGTTCGAACAAATGTGCCTGTTGCTCTGGCGTCACACCAGGGCCGTTGTCGATGATGTCCAGGGTGGATAACTGGCTGTGTGGGTCGATGAACAGTTTCAGCCAGGCCTCGGCCTGTTCGTGGGCCATGGCGCTGTGGCGCCAGGCGTTGCGCAGCAGGTTGTCGAGTACCTGGGTCAACTGGTCGGGGTCCATCAGCGTGGTGTAGTCACCCGGGTCGATGCTCAGGTGCAAGTGCTGGTGCTCGGCCATGCTTTCACGGGCCTGCCGGACGAACTGGTCGAGCCAGGTCCGCAGGTCGAGGCGTTGGGGGGTGGTTTGCTGGCGACGAGACAGCTGCAGGACGTTTTCAATGACGCGGTTCATTCGTTGGGAGTGATCTTGAATAATCTGCGTCAGACGCCGATCCGCGTTGTTCAGTTCCTCGGATTCGCGCAGTAATTGCGCTGCGTGGCTGATGGCGCCCAAGGGGTTGCGGATTTCATGGGCGATGCCAGCAGTGAGGCGCCCGAGGGAAGCGAGTTTCAGTTGCTGGGCCTGCTGCGCAACCTGGGCCAGGTCCTCAAGGAATACCAGCAACTGCTGCTGATCGTAATGCCCCAAGGCGATGAAGCTCGGTTGCAGGGTCAGGCCTGTGCCGGTCACGGTCAGGCTGGGGGGACGCAGGCTGGGGTTGTTCAGCCACAATTGCAGGCGTTCGACCAGGGCGGTGCAATAGTCATCGATTCGCTGGCCGACCAGGTCGTGTATGCCCAGCAGGTTCAAGGCGCTTTCGTTGGCCAATTGCACGCGCCGCTCGCGGTCGAGCACCAGGATACCTGTGCGCATGCGTTGCAGGATCAGTGCGTTGAGCGCTTCGAGGCCGATCACCTCGCTGGCTCGTTGCTCGGCCAGGGTTTCACTGGCTTCCAGTCGCCGGGTCAGGCCCTGTACCAGCAGGGCGGCGGCAAAACACAGCGCCCCGAGGGTGCCGGCTTGCAGATAACTGCTGGGACGGTTTGAATCGCTCAGGCCGAGGAAAAAAGTCGACCCGACGATACCGATCGTGGCGACAGCGGCGATCAACAGGCCGACCCGGCTTCGCAACAGCGTATTGCCGATGGCTACCGAGACAATGAGCAGGTTGCCGATGGCACTGGGCACACCGCCCGCGGCGAAGAACAGCCACGAAAGCAGCAGAACGTCGGTGAGGGCCAGGCCGAACAGCCGGGCGGGGCGGCGAATGTTCTCAAGGAACACCACCAGCAGGATGTTCAGCACCAGGTACAACCAGCTGCCGTTGCGCAGCAGGTCGTCGTTGGCGAACTCCAGCAGGCGGTTGTCCAGCTTGCTGGAGATCAGCAGCACCAGGGTGATGCCGATGCTCAGGCGATACAGGTGATAGAGACGCAGCAGGCGCTGCGCCTGTTTTTCGCGTGGGCTTGAGGCCTCAGCGATCACGAGTGCCCGGGCCTTGCTCGAGATGAGCCTGGCTGCAATACCATTGTTGTTCGAGGGCCAGGGCCCGGTCACGGGGCAGATGTACGCCGCAATGGGCGCAACGAACCATGGGGGGTGCGTCCTGCTCCCGGGGAGCGTTCGGCGCGGATGAGGTGCTCTTGAACTTGCGCCAGAACCATACCGCGGCGGCAATCAGGGCGATCCAGAACAGTAAACGAAGCATGATGGGCGGCTTTTTGGCTAGAGATCAGGCAGTTTAGCCAAGGACAGGAACGGCGCACAGCGCAATAAAACCCAGGCATAAAAAAGGGAGACCCGCGGGTCTCCCTTTTTGCTGAGGCCTTGGCCTCAGTCGAACATACCGAAGGTCATGTAGCTGAACCAGGAGCGATCGGTGGATTCGCTCTCAGGCTCTTCTTCTTCGATCACGTCGCCATTTTCGTCCTTGGGCTTGAGCTCGTTTGGAATGGCTTCCTTGGCGTCCTGGAACTGACGCTGCACGTCCTGGTTGGCGCGGGTTTCGCCCGGCGGCAGAGGTGGACGGGACTCGATCAGGCCCAGGGTCGCCTTGCTCAGCCACGAACGGTTGTCCGCTTCGTCGACCCGTGGGGTGAACTGGCCATCGACCAGGGATGGGTGATCCGGGTAGTTCAGCTTGAGGGTTTCCAGGCTGGTGGCCGCCAGGTCGTCCAGGTGCAGGCGCTGGTAGGCTTCGGTCATCACGGCCAGGCCGTCACCCACCGAAGGGGTTTCCTGGAAGTTTTCCACTACGTAGCGGCCACGGTTGGCGGCGGCAACGTAGGCCTGACGCGTCAGGTAGTAGTCGGCCACGTGGATTTCGTAGGAGGCCAGCAGGTTGCGCAGGTAGATCATGCGCTGCTTGGCGTCCGGCGAGTAGCGGCTGTTGGGGAAGCGGCTGGTCAGTTGGGCGAACTCATTGTAGGAGTCGCGCGCGGCGCCCGGGTCACGCTTGGTCATGTCCAGCGGCAGGAAGCGCGCCAGCAGGCCGACGTCCTGGTCGAAGGAGGTCAGGCCCTTGAGGTAATAGGCGTAATCGACATTCGGGTGCTGCGGGTGCAGGCGAATGAAACGCTCGGCGGCGGACTTGGCTGCTTCCGGCTCGGCGTTCTTGTAGTTGGCGTAGATCAGCTCCAGCTGGGCCTGATCGGCGTAGCGACCGAACGGATACCGCGACTCCAGCGCCTTCAGCTTGGCAGTGGCGCTGGTATAGCTGTTGTTGTCCAGGTCGTTCTGCGCCTGTTGGTACAGTTCGACTTCGCTCAGGTTTTCGTCTACGACTTCCTTCGACGAGCAAGCAGCAGTCAATGCGAGGATGGCGATCAGCAGCAGGTGTTTCACTTGCATGGCGGCTTGCGTCCCTATGACGGCCGCTGTCTTGGGCGGGGCCGTCCTGTTATGATGAGCGCCCCGTTGAAAGCCTCGGGGCAAAAGACGCCGTATTTAACCACAAGCGCGCAGCCGAAACCAAAGGCTGTGCCGACGCCCAGTCCGAGCATGTCCGATAAAATAGAACTTCGCGCAGAGGTGCCGTCCGAATTGGGCGGCCAACGCCTCGATCAAGTCGCCGCACAACTCTTTGCCGAGCACTCTCGCTCGCGCCTTTCCGCCTGGATCAAGGACGGCCGCCTGACTGTGGATGGGGCGGTGATCCGCCCGCGCGACATCGTCCACGGCGGTGCCATTCTCGAGCTGACTGCCGAACAGGAGGCCCAGGGAGAATGGGTCGCCCAGGACATCGCCCTGGACATCGTCTATGAAGACGAAGACATCCTGGTGATCAACAAGCCTGCGGGCCTGGTGGTGCACCCGGCGGCTGGGCATGCTGATGGCACCTTGCTCAATGCCTTGCTGCACCACGTACCGGACATTATCAATGTGCCACGTGCTGGCATCGTCCATCGCCTGGACAAGGACACCACCGGTCTGATGGTGGTGGCCAAGACCATCCAGGCGCAGACACAGCTGGTCACACAGCTGCAAAGCCGCAGCGTCAGTCGCATCTATGAATGCATCGTGATCGGGGTCGTCACCGCCGGTGGCAAGATCAACGCCCCTATCGGTCGTCACGGCCAGCAGCGCCAACGCATGGCGGTGATGGAGGGCGGCAAGCAGGCGGTCAGCCATTATCGCGTGCTCGAGCGTTTCCGCTCCCACACCCATGTGCGGGTCAAGCTGGAAACCGGCCGGACCCACCAGATCCGTGTGCACATGGCCCACATCAACTTCCCGTTGGTGGGCGACCCGGCCTACGGCGGTCGTTTCCGCATTCCGCCGGCTGCCAGCCAGACCATGGTCGAATCGCTGAAGAATTTCCCGCGGCAGGCGTTGCATGCACGTTTCCTGGAGCTGGATCATCCGACGACCGGCAAGCGCATGAGCTGGGAGTCGCCGTTGCCGGATGACTTCGTCTGGCTGCTGACATTGCTCAAGCAGGACCGCGAGGCGTTCATCGGATGAGTGACTGGCTGATACCCGACTGGCCCGCGCCGGCCCGGGTCAAGGCCTGCATCACGACCCGTGAGGGTGGCGTCAGCCTGGCGCCGTTCGACAGCCTCAACCTGGGCGATCATGTGGGCGACGATCCTGCGGCCGTCGCCGAAAACCGTCGTCGCCTCACCGATCAATTCGCCATCACCCCGGCCTGGCTACAGCAGGTCCACGGCATTGCCGTGGTCGAGGCTGATCCGGCCCAGGTGGCGACCGCCGATGCCAGTTGGACCGACACGCCCGGTATCGCCTGCACCGCGATGACGGCGGACTGCCTGCCTGTGCTGTTCTGCAACCGTGCCGGCACCCGCGTCGCGGCGGCCCATGCCGGCTGGCGCGGGCTGGCGAACGGCGTGCTGGAAGCCACCCTCGACAGCCTTGCCGTGCCCGCGGATGAAATCCTCGCCTGGCTCGGCCCGGCCATCGGCCCGCAAGCGTTTGAAGTCGGGCCGGAAGTCCGTGAAGCCTTCATCGCGCAACTGCCCCAGGCAGCCCAAGCCTTTGCCGCGAGCCCAAACGCCGGCAAGTTCCTCGCCGATATCTACGCGTTGGCACGGCTGCGCCTGGCCGCACATGGTGTCACGGCCGTCTACGGTGGCGGTCTCTGCACCGTGACCGACCCCCGTTTCTTTTCCTACCGCCGCAACCCGCGCACCGGTCGCTTCGCTTCGCTGATCTGGATCGAACGCTAGACTTCTCTGATCTGTATCAAGGGCGCCCGGCTTGAATCTTCCAGAATCGACCACATCTATAACGGTATCTGGCAGGTTTCTTCATTCAGGATGTTTCCACGGTCCGGCCTGCTCATTAGGAAGGTGACCCATGCGTATTGATCGTTTAACCAGCAAATTACAGTTGGCCCTGTCCGATGCCCAGTCCCTGGCCGTCGGTCTGGACCATCCCGGTATCGAACCGGCGCATTTGATGCAGGCCATGCTTGAACAGCAGGGCGGCTCCATCAAGCCCCTGCTGATGCAGGTCGGCTTTGACGTCAACAGTCTGCGCAAAGAACTGGCCAAGGAACTCGACCAGTTACCCAAGATCCAGAATCCCACCGGTGACGTGAACATGTCCCAGGACCTGGCGCGGCTGCTCAACCAGGCCGATCGCCTGGCCCAGCAGAAGGGCGACCAGTTCATTTCCAGCGAGCTGGTGCTGCTCGCCGCCATGGACGAGAACAGCAAGCTTGGCAAATTGTTGCTCGGCCAAGGGGTGAGCAAGAAAGCGCTGGAAAATGCTATCAACAACCTGCGTGGCGGCGAAGCAGTCAACGACGCCAACCACGAGGAGTCGCGCCAGGCGCTGGACAAATACACCGTCGACCTGACCAAGCGTGCCGAGGAAGGCAAGCTCGACCCGGTGATCGGCCGCGACGATGAAATCCGCCGTACGATCCAGGTGCTGCAACGCCGCACCAAGAACAACCCGGTGCTGATCGGCGAGCCAGGTGTGGGTAAAACCGCCATTGCCGAGGGCTTGGCCCAGCGCATCATCAACGGCGAAGTGCCGGACGGCCTCAAGGGTAAGCGCCTGTTGTCCCTGGACATGGGCGCCTTGATCGCCGGTGCCAAGTACCGTGGCGAGTTCGAAGAACGGCTCAAGGCTTTGCTCAATGAACTGTCCAAGCAGGAAGGGCAGATCATCCTGTTCATCGACGAACTGCACACCATGGTCGGTGCGGGTAAAGGCGAAGGCTCGATGGATGCCGGCAACATGCTCAAGCCTGCGTTGGCCCGTGGCGAGTTGCACTGCGTCGGCGCGACCACGCTCAACGAGTACCGCCAATATATAGAGAAGGATGCGGCGCTGGAGCGGCGCTTCCAGAAAGTGCTGGTGGAGGAGCCGAGCGAGGAAGACACCATTGCCATCCTGCGCGGCCTCAAAGAACGCTACGAAGTTCACCACAAGGTGGCGATCACCGATGGCGCGATTATCGCGGCGGCCAAGCTCAGCCACCGCTACATCACCGACCGCCAGTTGCCGGACAAGGCCATCGACCTGATCGACGAGGCCGCCAGCCGCATCCGCATGGAAATCGACTCCAAGCCCGAAGTGCTGGATCGGTTGGAGCGCCGCCTGATTCAGCTCAAGGTCGAATCCCAGGCCCTGAAGAAAGAAAGCGACGAAGCGGCGAAGAAGCGTCTGGAAAGGTTGCAGGAAGAGATCGTTCGTCACGAGCGTGAGTATTCCGACCTCGAGGAAATCTGGAACTCGGAGAAAGCCGAAGTCCAGGGTTCAGCGCAGATCCAGCAGAAGATCGAACAGTCCCGCCAGGAGCTGGAAGCGGCCCGTCGTAAAGGCGACCTCAACCGCATGGCCGAGCTGCAGTACGGAGTGATCCCGGACCTGGAGCGCAGCCTGCAAATGGTCGACCAGCATGGCAAGAGCGAAAACCAGTTGCTGCGCAGCAAGGTCACCGAGGAAGAGATTGCCGAAGTGGTCTCCAAATGGACCGGCATTCCGGTGTCGAAAATGCTCGAAGGCGAGCGCGACAAGCTGCTGAAGATGGAAAGCCTGCTGCATCAGCGTGTGATCGGCCAGGAAGAGGCAGTCGTGGCAGTGTCCAATGCCGTACGCCGCTCCCGTGCCGGGCTGTCGGACCCTAACCGTCCGAGCGGCTCGTTCATGTTCCTCGGCCCTACGGGGGTCGGTAAAACCGAACTGTGCAAGGCGCTGGCCGAGTTCCTCTTCGACACCGAAGAGGCCATGGTGCGCATCGACATGTCCGAGTTCATGGAGAAACACTCCGTGGCGCGGCTGATCGGTGCGCCCCCGGGTTATGTCGGTTATGAAGAGGGCGGTTACCTGACCGAGGCAGTGCGTCGCAAGCCGTACTCGGTGATCCTGCTCGATGAGGTCGAGAAGGCGCATCCGGATGTGTTCAACATCCTGCTGCAAGTGCTGGAGGATGGTCGCCTGACTGACAGCCACGGGCGCACGGTGGACTTCCGCAACACGGTGATCGTGATGACCTCCAACCTGGGCTCGACGCAGATCCAGGAACTGGTGGGCGACCGCGAAGCGCAGCGTGCGGCGGTGATGGACGCGATTTCCACCCACTTCCGGCCGGAGTTCATCAACCGCGTCGACGAAGTGGTGATCTTCGAGCCATTGGCCCGTGATCAGATTGCCGGCATTACCGAGATCCAGTTGGGTCGCCTGCGCAGTCGTCTCACAGAGCGTGAGCTGAAACTGCAATTGAGCGACGAGGCATTGGACAAGCTGATTGCGGTGGGTTACGACCCGGTCTATGGCGCACGGCCGCTGAAGCGGGCGATCCAGCGCTGGATCGAAAACCCGCTGGCGCAGTTGATCCTGTCGGGTCGCTTCATGCCGGGTGAGACTGTGACCGGTACAGTGGAGAACGACGAAATCGTCTTCAACTGAGGCGATTGTCTGGGCTTTTGTGGCGAGGGAGCCTGCTCCCGCTGGGTCGCGTAGCGGCCCCTCAAAAAGCGAGGAGTGCTTCGCGCTCCAGCGGGAGCAGGCTCCCTCGCCATGGCCGGTGTTCTTTTCCTGATTTATGGGGGGGCTCGCTTCCAAGCGCCATTTTTTTCATCAGGCCGTTGAACTCAAAGGAAAAGGCTTGTAAAGTGCGCCCCGCAGTCAGTCACCCCAAGGGTTACTTCTCGCTGAGAAGGAATCCAAAATAAGTTGCAAATCATTGTCTTGAAAGCAATTTAAGGGGTTGACAGAGGTTTTGAAGATTGTAGAATAGCGCGCCTCAGACACACGAACGCAGCGATGCGTAAGGGTAGAAGAGGTTGAAGCTAGCTTCAACGTTGTAACTTGAAATATCAGTTCCGTGATAGCTCAGTCGGTAGAGCAAATGACTGTTAATCATTGGGTCCCAGGTTCGAGTCCTGGTCACGGAGCCATTTCAATCGGGGTATAGCGCAGTCCGGTAGCGCGCCTGCTTTGGGAGCAGGATGTCAGGAGTTCGAATCCCCTTACCCCGACCATTTTTGGGTCGTTAGCTCAGTTGGTAGAGCAGTTGGCTTTTAACCAATTGGTCGTAGGTTCGAATCCCACACGACCCACCATTTTTGAAACCAGTTCGCTGGAATCGAATCTTAAGATCAGAGGCCAAAAGCGCTGATCGAGAAGGCGACTTGCGAAGGTCGCCTTTTTTTTACCGGGGTATAGCGCAGTCCGGTAGCGCGCCTGCTTTGGGAGCAGGATGTCAGGAGTTCGAATCCCCTTACCCCGACCATATTGAAAATCCTCGTATCGAAAGATACGGGGATTTTTTTTTTGCGTGCGATAAAGCGGATTTGACTTAAGACATCGTACAACCTGCCGATAACCCGCCGACAGGGGCCTTGCCCCACTTCAGGCCAATAATAAAAAAGGCATTCCCTATGGTTCTTCGTCAGCTGAATATCGCCCCTCGTGCCGCGTTGGGTTTTGCCTTGATCGCCGTGCTGGTGGCATTGCTCGGGGTGTTCGCGCTGGGACAGATGTCGAGTATCCGTGACAGTGAAGTCGCGGTAGAGACCCAGTGGCTGCCGAGCATTCGCGGTGGTGATGAGATCCGCGAGTGGATGTTGCGCATCCGCACCATTTCCCTGCGCATGGCCCTGGACCAGGACCCGAAGAATATTGCGGTGTATCGCGGACAGATGGATACGCGCGACAAGGAGCTGAGCGAAAAAATCGCGGCCTACGAAAAGCTCGTCGTGACGCCTGAAGGCAAGGCGCTTTATGACCAGTTCAAGCAAACCTTCGCCGCTTATCGTACGGGTATCGCCCAATCCTTCACCCTGGCAGAGCAAGGGCGTCGGGACGAGCTGATCAAGCTGCTGCTGGTGGACATGAAGACCGTGGTGGACGGTTCCGGCAAACAGCTCAACGACCTGGCGGAGCTGTTCTCCAAGCAAGTGTCCATCGAGAGTCAGAAGTCCCAGGAGCACTACGCCAATTCCCGCATGATCGTCAGCCTGTTCGTTGTGCTCGCCGCCCTGGCCACGGTGGCCCTGGCCATGCTGCTCACGCGCAGCATCGTCAAACCCTTGGGTGAGGCGCTCAATGCTGCGGAGAACGTCGCCCGGGGTGACCTGACCCGGCCAATCGAGACCCATGGCAACGACGAAGTGAGTCGCTTGCTCAAGGCGTTGGCGGCCATGCAGCAGAATCTGCGTGAGACGTTGCAGGGCATCAGCGGTTCGGCCGCGCAACTGGCCACCGCAGCCGATGAACTGAACGCCGTCACGCTCGACAGCACCCAAAGCCTGCAACAACAGAACAACGAAATTGAACAGGCTGCCACGGCCGTCACCGAAATGACCACCGCCGTGGAAGAAGTCGCGCGCAATGCGGTTTCCACTTCCGATGCCACGCGTCAGTCCAGTGAGTCGGCGTCCCTTGGGCAACAGCGAGTCAGCGACACGGTCGACGCCATCGGCGCCCTCGCCAGCGACGTGCAAGTGACTGGCGGCCTGGTGCAATCCCTGGCCAACCAATCGCAGGATATCGGCAAGGTGCTGGACGTGATCCGCGCCATCGCCGAGCAGACCAATCTGCTGGCCCTCAACGCGGCCATTGAAGCGGCCCGGGCGGGTGAGAGTGGACGTGGGTTTGCAGTGGTGGCCGATGAGGTGCGGGCGCTGGCTTATCGCACGCAGCAATCGACCCAGGAAATCGAGCAAATGGTCCAAGGCATGCGCAGCGGCGCCACCCAGGCACTCGACTCCATGCAAGCCAGCTCCAGTCGCGCCGCCAGTACCCTGGCCATGGCGGAGCGGGCGGGGGACGCGTTGCAGACCATCACGGCGTCGGTCAATGAAATCCATGAACGCAACCTGGTGATTGCCAGCGCCGCCGAAGAGCAGGCACAAGTGGCCCGCGAGGTGGATCGCAACCTGGTGAACATTCGTGATTTGTCGGTGCGTTCGGCTTCCGGCGCGGACCAGACCAGTGCGTCCAGCCATGAGTTGTCGCAACTGGCCAATTCGTTGCGCACGATGGTGCAGCGATTTCAGGTTTGATTATTGAAGGGACATTGAAGGGATGATCGCTCCCACGCAGAGCGCGGGAGCGATCATCTGTAAGGTCTCAGTGCAGTTTTAGCCGTGGCTCAGTCCCGCGCCCGATCTTGCTGCCCAGCATCAGCATGGCCGTGCGGAACATGCCGTACAGTGCCATCTGGTGCATGCGGTAGAGCGAAACGTAGAACATCCGCGCCAGCCAGCCTTCGAGCATCACGCTGCCGGTCAGGTTGCCCATCAGGTTGCCCACTGCCGAGAACCGCGACAACGAGATCAGCGAGCCGTAGTCGGTGTATTTGTATTCGGGCAGGGCCTTGCCCTCGATCCTCAGCTTCAAGGACTTGGCCAGCAGCGAGGCCTGCTGATGCGCGGCCTGGGCACGGGGTGGGACGTTGCGCTCGCTGCCGGGTTGCGGGCAGGCGGCGCAGTCGCCGAAGGCAAAGATGTTCTCGTCGCGGCTGGTCTGCAACGTAGGCAGCACTTGCAGCTGATTGATCCGGTTGGTCTCCAGCCCGTCGATGTCCTTGAGGAAGTCCGGGGCGCGAATCCCGGCGGCCCAGACTTTCAGGCTCGCGTCGATCACTTTGCCATCTGCCGTAATCAGGCTGTCGGCGGTCACTTGGCTGACGGCGGCGTTGGTCATGACGTTGACGCCGAGTTTCTCCAGGGTCTTGTGCACCGGTCCGCCGATACGTTCCGGCAGGGCTGGCAAGACGCGTGGGCCCGCTTCGATCAGAGTGATGTGCATGTTTTCCGGTTTGATCCGGTCCAGGCCGTAGGCGTGCAGTTCGTGGGCGGCATTATGCAGCTCGGCCGCCAGTTCGACCCCGGTCGCACCGGCTCCGACAATGGCGACGCTGATGCGCTCGACGATATCGGTTTGCCCGGCGTGGGCGCGCAGATAGTGATGAAGCAGTTGCTGATGGAAGCGCTCGGCCTGTTTGCGGGTGTCGAGGAACAGGCAATGCTGCGCTGCGCCTTCGGTGCCGAAGTCATTGGTGGTGCTGCCGACGGCAATCACCAGCGTGTCGTAGCCCAGTTCCCGGGCCGGCAATAGCTCGACGCCCGCCTCATCGTAGGTGGCGGCCAGTTGGATTCTCTTGCGCTCGCGATCCAGGCCACTCATGCGCCCGAGCTGGAACTCGAAGTGGTTCCATTTTGCCTGGGCGACATAGTTGAGTTCGTCTTCGGAGGAGTTCAAGGAGCCTGCGGCCACTTCGTGCAGCAGCGGTTTCCAGATGTGGGTCAGGTTCGCGTCGACCAGCATCACACTGGCCGTGCCGCGCTTGCCCAGAGTCTTACCCAGACGGGTAGCCAACTCCAGACCGCCGGCGCCGCCGCCAACGATGACAATACGATGAGTCATGGGGATATCTCGCAAGGCTAAAGGAAATCGGTGCCGTTACCCGAGCGAGCGGCAGTGTGACTGGGCGGCTCATAGCGTCAGGTAACTGATCAGTCGGCTCAACAGGCCCAGGCCGATGGTCACGGCCAGTACTACCACCAGGAGCATCCACGGCCGGAAAGGCCGGCGCTCGACTCGGTGCTGGGACAGTTGCAGGTACTCTTCGACATGCTTCTGGTCTTCTGGGTTCAGGCGGCTGGTCATAAAGGCCTCGTCAGGTAGACGTTGCGGAATGTGAAGACGTTACAGCGTCCGGCTAGCCAGCATTGAAAGCAGCGTAGCCGCTCGCCGGAACGGGTTCGACGATCAGGCTGTCGTCCAGGCGAATGATTCCACTTTTTAACACCCGGGCGGTGATTCCGCCATGGCCGCGTACGGCCTGGAATGTACCTTCGCCGAGGTTTCGCTCCAATCGGGCACAAGGCTGGCACCAGCCGGTGGTTTCAAAAATGGCTTGGCCAACGCGAAAGCGCCGGCCCTTGAGGCTGAACAGATTGATGCCGCTGACCACAATATTGCGTCGCAGCTCCTGTGGCAGCACGGGCCGGTCCTCGGGACGGCCCATCAGCGAGCCGATCACGGCCAGGTGCTCCCATTGGATCAGCGTCACTTGCCGCGCATTGCGCACGCCGGGGCGAGCGTGATCGCCGGTCAGCCCAGCCTCCAGGCGGGCCTCCACGGCATCCAGTTCGATCATGGGCGCGTGGCCCTGAGGTCGTACGCCAATCCAGCGTACGCGGCCCTGCTGGGGCACAGCGGCAATCAATTCCTGCAGTGGGCTCACAGGCTGATCCCGACATCGAACACAATGCTGCGACCCAGGTTGCTGCGCAGGAAGTCCGGCGCGTCGGGGTGTGCGAACAGCACCCGGGCAAACGTCGGCCCCACCAGTGACAGCGAGCGCCAGCCCTGGCGCAGGTATTCGGTCGGCGGTGGGAAGTGACTGTTGAGGTCCAGCACTTCGCGCTTGAGGCTGGCGAAGGCGATGATGTCCAGGTCCCCCAGGTCCATGCCGCGCTCGGTGTAGTTGTGAGCTTTCTTGCGCAGGGTCGGGGCCAGCCGCATCAGGAACTCATTGGCCGGAATCCGCCGTGGCTTGGCCTCGCGACGTACCAGCTGGCTCAGGGAGAAGGCACTGCGGCGGCGTTGCAGTTCATCGCGCCATTCGTCATTGAGGCGTCGACCTTCGTCGAGCACGAAAAACACTTCGAAATTGGCATCGCGAAACAACACGTCCGGCGGCTCGCCGGCCGGCGCGAACTCGTCGGCGCGATAAGGTACGTTCAGCCCTTGGAGCAGACGCTGGCACACCCAACGCTCACGCTCCCATTTGCGGGCATTGGAGAGAAAGGCGTTGGCTTGCTCGGCCGCGATGGTCAGCAGGCGTAAGTAATCGGAGTCATCCATGAGCCCAAGCTTAGCGTTCAATTGCGACAAGCTGAAAGCGTTGCGTGGATTAATGGGCGTTGTGGGCGGGGTGTAGACTGCTGGTTTGAAAAAAACGTGGCGAGGGAGCTTGCTCCCGTTGGGCTGCGAAGCAGACTCGAAGCATTTGCGAGCGCTTCGCGCTCGAGCGGGAGCAAGCTCCCTCGCCACAACAGCCTGTTTGAGGCAAGGGCAAGCGAAAGGAGTAGTCCCATGATCGGTGCCGAACTGCTCTCCCCGCAGACGCTGGCGGGCGGCTGGCTGATTTTTCTGCCTGCCTTGGCTTGGGCGGTGTTTCGGGCACCGTGGGTCGAGTTGTTCACCGACAGCCGTCGCCAGCATCTGCTGTTCGGCACAGTGCTGGCGTTGTTCATGCTGTGGCTGGTGCGCCGGGATTTCGATACGGGTGTCTCGTATCATTTCATCGGCATGACTGCAGTGACGCTATTGCTGGACTGGCCATTGGCGATCCTCGGTGGCCTGTGCGCGCAGCTCGCGCTGGTGTTGCTGGGCCGCCAGGACATGGCAGCGGTAGGGGTCAACGGTGCGCTGCTGATCCTTTTGCCGGTGCTGGTCACCGAGTGCTGCGCGATCCTGGTGGAGCGCGCCCAGCCGCGCAATCTGTTTGTGTATATCTTCTGTTCGGGGTTTCTCGCGGCCGCGCTTTCGGCGCTGGCGTGCCTGCTGCTGGGGCTTGGCCTGCTGTGGTACGACGGAATATTCGCCATGCCTTACTGGCTGGAAGATTTTGTCGGCTACCTCTGGTTGATCATTTTTCCCGAGGCCTTTATCAACGGTATGGTGATCAGCGCATTGGTGGTGTTCAGTCCCGAATGGCTGGAGACCTTCAACCGCACGCGTTACCTGTCGGCTCCGTGGAACGATGAGGACAAGCCTTGATTCACGTCAAGGCTGTACCACCACACGCCATTCATGCTTTGGAAAATTTCCAGGAGCACAACCATGAGTGTTTATGAGTGGGCCAGACAAGAGATCAGGCGTAGCCACGATGCCGCAATGGAGATCGGTTTTGACCCAGGCTTGAGCCTGCGCGCCTTGCTCAGTGCGATCGTGCAACAGAGCAAGACAGTGCGCAGCCCTGAAGACCTGGCCGATGAGTTGAGTTTCCTGGCGGAAAACCTCGACGATGAACAGGACTACGGTTTCATGCGGCCTTAATGGCGAATGCCGTACACCCAAGAAAACGACGACTCTGTGGCGAGGGGATAAATCCCCTCGCCACAATGACTCAGATTTTTCCTGAGTGAGCGACACTGTCTTAATGCCGGGGCTCGAAGTCTTCGCTGAACAGCTCGTCCTCGGCGTCGGGGCTGACCGGAATCTTGTGTTCTTCCGAGGCCCAGGCGCCGAGGTCGATCAGTTTGCAGCGGTCAGAGCAGAACGGCCGGAATTTGCTCTCCGGGGTCCATTCCACAGGGGCGCCACAGGTTGGGCAATCAACGGTTGGGGTCTGGCTCATGATTGGCCTCCACGCAAAGTAAGGTAAAAGTGATGCAGGCGCTCGACCTCGCTGTGCAGCCAGGCGAGGTCGCGATCATTGACCACCACGTCGTCGGCATGGCTCAGGCGATCCTGGCGGCTGGACTGGGCCTTGAGAATCGCCTGGACCTGCTGTTGGCTGGTCTGGTCGCGCTGCAACGTACGTTCAATCTGCAATTGTTCCGGCGCATCGATCACCAGGATCCGCTGGGTCATGGCGTACTGCCCCGACTCGATCAGCAGCGGCGATACCAGGATCGCATAGGGCGATTGTGCCTGGGCCAGATGATGGGCGATTTCCTCGGCGATCAGCGGATGCAGCAGCGCCTCGAGCCAGCGGCGCTCATCGGCATTCTCGAAGATCAGCTTGCGCAGCGCCGCCCGGTCCAGGGCGCCGTCGGCCTGCAATACGCCGGGACCGAAGTGTTCGGCGATTTTCGCCAGCGCCGGGCGTCCGGGTTCGACCACCCAGCGCGCCGCATGATCGGCGTCGATGACGTGCACGCCCAGGTCGATGAAATGCTGCGCCGCCGCGCTCTTGCCGCTGCCGATGCCACCGGTCAGGCCGAGAATCCAGGGCTTTTTCACTGAGGTATTCATTAAAAACCGACAGACTGCCAATAGAAGTCGGTTATTTGACCACCCCAGAGCAAGGCAATCCAGCCGGCAATGGCCAGATAAGGTCCAAAGGGAATCTGCGTCGACTCGGGAGCATCACGCAAGCGCAGCACAATCACCCCGACAATGGCGCCCACCAGCGACGACAGCAGCAGTGTCAGCGGCAGGATCTGCCAGCCACCCCAGGCGCCGAGCATCGCCAGCAGCTTGAAATCCCCGTAGCCCATGCCTTCCTTGCCGGTGACCAGCTTGAACACCCAGAACAGTGACCACAGCGCCAGATAGCCGGCCACCGCGCCCCACATCGCCTGGTTCAAGGGCACGAAGAGTCCGAAGCTGTTGATGATCAAGCCCAGCCACAACAGTGGCAGCACCAGGGAATCGGGCAGCAATTGATGCTCGGCGTCGATCAGACTCATGCCCAGCAGGCCCCAGGTCAAGACCATCACCATCACGGCGTGCCAGCCAAAGCCGAAATGCCAGGCGACGAACGCCGATAACGCGCCGCAAGCCAGTTCGGTCAGGGGGTAACGCTTGCCAATGGGCGCGGCGCAGCTCGAACAGCGGCCGCGCAGCATCAGGTAGCTGAGCAGCGGAATGTTTTCCCAGGCGCGGATACGATGGCCGCAGTGCGGGCACTGGGAGTGGGGCAGCATCAGATTGTAGACCGGGCCCGGGGTTTCGGCCGGCAGGCCCAGCAGGTCGTGAGCCTGCAGGCGCCATTCGCGGTTGAGCATCTTCGGCAGGCGCCACACCAGCACGTTGAGGAAGCTGCCGATGATCAGGCCGAGCAGTGCTGCAACGAGCACGAAAGCCAGGGGATACAGCACGAAGAATTCGCTCAGGGGCATGTCAGATCGCAGAGCCGAGTTGAAAGATGGGCAGGTACATGGCAACCACCAGGCCACCGACGACCACCCCCAGGACCACCATGATGAAGGGTTCCATCAGGCTGGTGAGGTTGTCCACCAAATTGTCCACCTCGGCCTCATAAAAGCTCGCCACCTTGTCGAGCATGTCGTCCAGCGCACCGGATTCCTCGCCGATGGCGGTCATCTGGACCGCCAGGTTCGGAAAGATCCCTGAGGCACGCATGGAAAAATTCAACTGCATGCCGGTCGAGACCTCCTGCTTGATGCGCTGCACGGCATGTTTGAACACCACGTTGCCGGTGGCGCCAGACACCGAGTCCAGGGCCTCCACCAGCGGCACGCCGGCGGCGAAGGTGGTGGAAAGCGTGCGGGCGTAGCGGGCCACGGCGGATTTGTACAGCAAGGTGCCTATCAGCGGCAGCTTGAGCAGCCATTTGTCGCGCCAGTCGCGAAAGCGCTCCGAACGCCTGAGCGCGTACTTCACGCCAAAAAACGCCCCCATCAACCCGCCCAGCATTACCCACCACCATTGCTGCATGATTTCCGACAGGCCGATGACCATCACCGTGAAGGCTGGCAGTTGCGCGCCGAACCCGGAGAATACCGACTCGAATTGCGGCACGACCTTGACCAGGAGGATCCCCGTGACCACTGCGGCAACGAGGACCACGGCCGCCGGGTAGGTCATGGCTTTCTTGATCTTGGCCTTGAGCGCTTCGCTCTTTTCCTTGTAGGTCGCGACCCGGTCCAGCAGGGTGTCCAGGGCACCGGCCTGTTCGCCGGCATCCACCAGGTTGCAGTACAGCTCGTCGAAATATTGTGGGCACTTGCGCAGCGCCGCGGCGAAGCTGTTGCCGGCGGCGACTTCCTGCTTCACCTCGTCCACCAGCTTGCGCATGCTGGGGTTGTCGAAGCCTTCGCCAATGATGTCGAACGCCTGCAGCAGTGGCACGCCAGCCTTGAGCATCGTGGCCATCTGGCGGGTGAAGAGGGCGATATCCAGTGGCTTGATACGCTTGCCTTTGCTGAATATCGAAGTGGATTTCTTGCGCACCTTCTGCGGGTTGATGCCTTGTTTGCGCAGCTGTGCCTTGACCAGCGCCGGGCTCTGGCCCGTCAGCTCGCCACTCATTTTTGTGCCTTTGCGGTCCTTGCCTTCCCAAGTGTAAACATCGGTTTTGACTGCCTTGACCGCCATGTTCAATCCTTGGTGACCCGGTTGATTTCTTCGAGGCTGGTGACGCCCTGCATCACTTTGAGCAGCCCCGACGTGCGCAGGTCATTGAAACCGTCCTTGCGCATTTGCAGATCGATCTCCAGCGAGTTGCCCTCGGCCATGATCAACCGTTGCAGCTCGGGCGTGTTCTTGACCACTTCGTAAACTCCCACGCGCCCTTTGTAACCGTTGTTGCACTGTTCGCAACCGACCGGCTCATAGATCGTGAATGTGCCGAGGTGTTCCCGAGGGAAACCTTCCTTGAGCAAGGTTTCCTCGGGAATCTCGATGGCTTTCTTGCAGTGACTGCACAGCTTGCGCGCCAGCCGCTGGGCAATGATCAGGTGCACGGCGGTGGCGATGTTGAACCCCGGAATGCCCATGTTCTGCAGGCGGATCAGGGTTTCGGCAGCGCTGTTGGTGTGCAGGGTGGAGAGCACCAGGTGCCCGGTCTGGGCGGCCTTGATGGCGATCTCGGCGGTTTCCAGGTCGCGGATCTCGCCGACCATGATCACGTCCGGGTCCTGGCGCAGGAACGAGCGCAGGGCCTGGGCGAAGTCCAGCCCCTGGCGCGGATTCACGTTGACCTGGTTGATGCCTTCCATGTTGATTTCCACCGGGTCTTCGGCGGTGGAAATGTTGATGTCCACGGTGTTGAGGATATTCAGCCCGGTGTAGAGCGACACGGTCTTGCCCGAGCCGGTCGGACCGGTCACCAGGATCAGCCCTTGCGGTTGCTTGAGGGCGGCCATGTACAGGTCTTTCTGGTCCGGTTCGTAGCCCAGGGCATCGATGCCCATTTGCGCACTGGAGGGGTCGAGGATCCGGATCACCACTTTTTCGCCCCAGAGCGTGGGCAGGGTGTTGACCCGGAAATCGATGGACTTGGTTTTCGACAGACGCATTTTCAGCCGCCCGTCCTGGGGTTTGCGCCGCTCGGAAATATCCAGGCTGGCCATGACTTTCAGGCGGGCGGCGATACGGTTGGCCAGTTGGATCGGCGGCCTGGCCACTTCCCGCAGTATGCCGTCGGTGCGCACCCGCACCCGGTAGATTTTTTCATAGGGTTCAAAGTGCAAGTCGGAAGAGCCGCCCTTGATCGCGTCCAGCAGCATCTTGTTGACGAAGCGCACCACCGGCGCGTCGTCGGTGTCTTGACCGCCGATGGAGTCCTGCTTGGAATCGTCGATCGACTCGATGTCCAGGCCATCGAGATCGACATCGCCCATGCCTTCCAGGCCTGTACTGCTGGATTCGAAAAACTTTTCGATGGCGTCACTGAGCTTGTTGTCCTCCACCAGGATGGCTTCGGTGGTCAGGCCGGTACTGAACTGGATGTCATTGATGGCCTGGTGATTGGTCGGGTCGGAAATGCCCACGAACAGCTTGTTGCCGCGT
This sequence comes from Pseudomonas sp. NFACC05-1, assembly GCF_900100135.1. Lineage (NCBI taxonomy): Bacteria > Pseudomonadati > Pseudomonadota > Gammaproteobacteria > Pseudomonadales > Pseudomonadaceae > Pseudomonas > Pseudomonas sp. NFACC05-1. Next base: position 69,743 of record NZ_FMTR01000020.1, read on the forward strand.
CGCCACAGTGGCAGGGCATGATGTTGGCGCACCAGTTTTTCACTGACCAGCCCCGTGGGTTGGGTGTCTTTCTCCAGGCTGCTGAGGTCCAGCAGGGCCACGCCGAAATGTTCCGAGGCGATTTCCGCCACCTGACGGCTCTGGACCAGTTTGTTTTGCACCAGATAACTGACCAAGGGCATGCGACTGCGCTGGGCCTGTTGGTACGCCTGCTGAGCATTTTGCTCGGTGATCAGTTCGGCCAGCACCAGTTGCTTGGCCAGACCGCTGAGGGGAATGTCATTCATGGGAATACCGACGGCGGACAGTTCATGACTTATAGCCTAGTCAAGCATCGACGCCAAACCAGCGGAGCAGGGTGACAAAAAACGTCAGATAGTGCGGTTGTTGAGGTAGGACGTCGCCGTTGTGCGGGTTCACCCCCCCTTATTGATGAGGCTTGAGGGTTGGCATGTGCCCTGCAATGGCTATTTCAGGTCATGAGATTTCGACTCATGCATGGGAGATGTCTATGAATAAGCAGAGTGGCTTTACCCTGATTGAGCTGCTGATCGTCGTGGCGATCATCGGCATTCTGGCGACGTTTGCGTTGCCGCAGTATTCCAAGTACCAGGCCAGGGCGAAGGCTACGGCCGGTCTGGCAGAGGTATCCGCGTTGAAAGTGCCATTTGAGGACGTCATGAATCAAGGGACCAATCCAACGTTGGACCTTATAGGGGGAACTGCATCCACCAGTAACTGCACGATGACCGCTTCAGGCACGGCTTCCGCAGGAACGGGTACCATCGCTTGTGTTCTTCGCAATGCACCTGCCCCCGTGGCAGGTCAAACAATTACTCTAAGTCGTTCAGCCGCGGGTGTCTGGACGTGCGGCTCTACGGCGGCCCAGGAATTCCTACCGGCCGGCTGTACTGGCGGCGCTGCCGCTGCCGCCGCTCCAGCGAGTTGATGACAGCAGGCGCCCCGCTCTGATGAGCGGGGCTTGATCTTCGAAATCGATCTGACTCCCGTACTTGGAAGCAAAGAGAAAAGCTCAGAAATTCATATGGTTAGTTGGAACCCAAAACCCGCAACTTGCATGTCCAGAATCGGCAGTTCATGCATTTTGCATGATTGTGAAAATTACCGTTTCGCTTAACTTGCTGATTTATAAGTAATTAATGAACGTTTCAAAAGTGGCACAGCCTTCGCACTACTCCTGTTAACCCTGCCGGAATGCATCACCCCGGCAGTTTCTGAGAAAAACAGGAGTTACTCGTATGAAGAAGTTCGCTATCACTGCCGCCGCTGCTACCGCTCTGACCCTGACCATGGCTAGCGCATTCGCCGAGACCACTCAAGCAACTCAGGCGCCAATGATGCTGGCTGCGGGCGAAGTGACAGAGGCCAAGGAAGACGTTTCCGATACCTGGATCACCACCAAGGTCAAAGCTGACCTGGTCACCGAAAAAGGCATTCCAGGCACTGATATCAAAGTCGAAACCAACAAAGGTGTTGTGTCCCTATCTTCGATGACCAAAGTCACTGAGGCACAAAAAGACACCGCTGTGGCGATCGCCAAGAAAATCAAAGGCGTCAAGGCCGTATCGGCTGATGGCCTGAAAGCCGAATAAGGCTAAGACTTCTCGCCTGGACTGGGAGAAGGCGCGGCAAGCGGGCCAGGATATACGTTTGCCGTCGCTTTGGAGTTCATGCGAAAGGCCACACGGACGTGGCCATTACAGGCCCCCGGCATTCGTGCCGGGGGCCTGTTCTATTGTGGGGTGGATCAATTGGGGGGCAGCGGTTGTGGATGAGTCTGTAGGATCGCCATCGCGAGCAAGCTCGCTCCCACATTGTTCCGGGTGATCTCAAAATCAGTGCTCATCGCCATCCTCCTGTGGGAGCGAGCTTGCTCGCGATGGCGGTAGTACATTCAACACCTCTGTACGGACAAACCTCAGCGCCCCCGCTTGCTGGTGATCTGCACCAGCCGATTCCCCTCGAAGCGCAGGTATTGGTACATGCCGCTGTTGGGGCCGTAGGTCCATTCCTCCACCGGGTATTCTTCCCGGCGGTTGACACTGCGCTTGTAGCCCAGGTCATCCCGCGCCGCTGGCTCCCCGCACTTTTGCAACACTTCGCTCGAGCGGTCGCCGACGCTGATCAGCTGGCTGCCGCAGCGCAGCGTGTCGGCAGCCGCGGCTTGGCCGGTGGCCAGCGATAGACCCAGGCAGAGTCCGAACCAGGGTTTCATCTATTCGGCATCCAGATGCAGCGGGGTAATCACCCGGCCATCGCTCTCGGCCTGGCCGAGGTTGGCGTCGATGAAATACACGCGGTCATCGGCCAACTGGCCTTTGTCCACCAGGAAGTCCTTGATGCTACTGGCCCGTTCCTGCCCCAGTTGGCGCAAGAGCACGTCACTGCCGCTCCAGAACTTGATCACGCCTTCACGCAGTTTCTCGATACGCGCCTTTTTATCCAATTGTGTCCATTCGGCGGGCGGTTGGGTCTTGAGGCGGGTGCGGTAGATGCCTTCGAGCAGCGGCGCTTTTTCGTCCTCGGGCACCTGTATCAGCGAGGCCTGGGCCGGAACTTTGTCGCCCCGACGCTGCAGCATCTTGTAGTAGTTGTATTGATATTCGCGCTCCAGGCGTTGGGCGGCGAGCAGTGGGCCGTCGCTGCTTTCGGCGGCGGTGCCTTCGATCTCCAGGCGCAGCTCCGGACGTTTGCCAAGGGCCTCGGACAGTTTGAGCAGCACGCCTTCATTGTCTTTGCTCAGGTCGCTGGAGCCTGGCGCAAACGCCACGCTGCCCAGGTCTTCCGAGCCGCCGCCGGCCACCAGCCCACCGATAAGCTTGAACGGCGCCTGGGCCGCTCGTACCACCAGGTTGCGCAGGGTCTGCCAGATGATTGGCATGACGCTGAATTGCGGGTCGTTGAGATCGCCGGACACCGGTAGTTCGATGGAAATCTTGCCGTCGGAATCCTTGAGCAATGCGACGGCCAATTTGAGTGGCAGGCTCACGGCGTCCGGGCTGTCGACTTTCTCCCCCAGTTGCAACTGCTCGACCACCACTTTGTTCTCCGCCTGGAGCTTGCCCTGGGTGATTCGGTAATGCAGATCGAGATTGAGCCGACCCTTGCGGATGCGATAGCCGGCGAACTTGCCGGAGTAGGGCGTCAGGGTGGTCAGCTCGACCCGTTTGAAACTGGTGGCGATGTCGAGGCTGGCCATCGGGTCGAAGGGGTTGACCGCCCCTTTGATGGTGACCGGTGCATAGCGATCGACCTTGCCCTTGATGTCGACACTGGCCGGTTTGGCCTGGCGGCTGTCGATCGTGCCGATCGCACCGTTGAGCTGTTGGATAGCCGTGGCGAAATTGGGGGTCAGGCTGAAGTCGGCGAAGTTGGCCGAACCGTCATTGATGGCGATACCACCGATGTGGATGCCCAGCGGTTTTTCCTGGGGCGCCGGTTTTGCCGCGGTGTTCTTCGTGCCGCTGTCGGCCGGTTGCGGGATCAGCAGGTCATCGACGTTGGTGGTGCGGTCGTCGTTGATCATGAAGCGCGCGTACGGTTGGAACAGGTTGACCTTGTTGATGGAAAGGCTGTCACCGTGCTGATAATTCAGGCCTTCGAGGACCAGGCTTTGCCACTTGAGGAAGTCGCGGGTCTTGAGCGTGTCGAGGGTGTGCAACTGATCGACCTGGGCGCGGCCGGTGACGGCAAATGCCAGCGGTTCGGTACTTTTGAGGTCGACCGCCAGGTCACTGCCGAGCATCCCGGAGCGCAGCTCCAGGCGAATGAACGGGTTGATGTACGACTGGGCGACGCGCAGGTCGACGTCCTGGGTCTTGACCTTGAGCTTGGCGGTGATCGGGTTCAGGTTGACCTCGCCGTCGGCCAGGATCTTGCCCTGCTTGCCTACCCCGGTGTCCAGCTTGAGGGTAAAGGGTGAGCCATTGAGGGTGTCGTAGTTCTGCAGGTCGAGGTTCAGCGGGCCGACCTCCAGTGCCACCGCGGGCTGGGCCTGGCGGTCGGCCAGGTGCACCTTATAGTCGCGCAGTTGCACATCCTTCAACATCACCTGCCAGGGTTTGCTGGGCGGTGCCGGTTCAGCTTTTGGCGAGTCTGCCGCTGCCGGGGCGGATGCCGGCTCAGCCTTGACCTGCGGTTTGGCCGGCTGGCTGGCGAAGAGTTTCTGCCAGTCCAACTGCCCGTCCGCCTCGCGAGCGGCCCAGGTTTCCAGCTTCTGGCTACGGATCTTGCCCACGATAACTTGCTGCTTGGCCAGGTCCACCGAGGTTTCGCTCACGTCCAGGCGTTCGAGCTTCACCAGTGGACGGCCATCGGGTGCCTTGATGGCGAAGGGCGCGACACTGACCGCGGCGTTGTTGAGCAGCAGTTCGGTACCCTTGGCCAGGTTGAGCTTGTAGTCGGTGCTGAGGTTCAGGACGCCGTTTTCCAGAACCAGCGGCACGGCGTCGCGCACATAGGGCCACCAGGCTTTCATTTGGCCGCCAGTGACTTTGAGAGTGCCTTGGGAGGCAATCGGCGTGAGGCTGAAATTACCGGTCCAGTCGATCTGTCCGCCTTCGGGGCCAGCAGCCACCAGGGTCATGTCGGCATTGTCGTCGGGCAGGGTGCTGAGGTTTTTCAGCTCGAAATCGAGGGTGTCGTAGAGAAACTCAATGGGTTCGCTGGGGCGCAGGTCCTGAAAATGCACATAACCGCCGGCCAACTTGATTCGGTCGACCCGCAGGGGGAACGGCTTGGCCTCGGGGGCGGCGGGCGTCGGCTCGCTGGCCGGCAGCTTGAACAGGCCCAGCAGGTTCAATTGACCGTCCTTGGCGAACATCACTTCGGTCTTGGGCTTGTCCAGCTCGATGTCGACCAGGTGCAGGGCGCCCGACCACAGGCTGTCGAGCTGCAGGTTGGCATACAGCCGTTCGAAGCCGACCTGTTCCTTGCCTGGTTCGCCGATATTCAGGCCCCAGAGGGTGACTTCAAGGCTGAAGGGATTGAGTTCGATGCGCTGGATCTGGGCCGGCACCGTCGCAAAGGTGGCCAGTTGCTGGTTGGCGATGCGCAAGGCGATGCCCGGCAAAATCAGAAAGCCCAACAGGCTGTAGAGGGCCAGTGCGGTCAACAGAGCGCCGATGGCGCGAATCAATCCTTTGGGCATGTGCGGCTTCATCTTGGTGTGAATTCGGAGTGCCTTGGAGTATGGCATGCGTTTACGGTTCCGAAGCCACTGTGATTTATGAGATTTGTCCGTTTTTTGCGTGAGAATTCTGAGCCTGGCTTAGAGCTGGAGGACCAGGGTCTTGAGTGGCGGTTGCTGGTCGAGGGAGGGGAAATCGCTGCCGGGCGTCAGCACGCTCCACTCGCGCACCGGGCGACCGGCTTTTTCCGCACAACGCAGTACCTGTTCGCGCCAGTCGTCCATGGGCACTTTTGCCAGGTTGTTGCAGCAGATCAGCACGCCATTGTCGGCGGTGGTGAGCAATGCCGGTTTCAGCAGGCTTTGATAGTCGCGCAACAGGTCGACGGTGCCGAACGCACTTTTGGCCCAGGCCGGCGGATCGAGCAGCACCAGGTCGTACTGGCGTTGTTCCAGGCGCACGTAGTTGGGCAGTTTCTGCCCGCGCCGCTGGCTGATGGGCAGGCCGGCCAGTTGGCGGATCGCCGGAAAGTAATCCGACTGCACGAACGCCATCGGCGGCAAATCGGGGTTGAGCAGGCCGTTTTCGCGGCCCACCGCCAGGTTGCCTTCGGCGAAGTCCAGGTTGCACACCTCCCGCGCGCCGCCGGCCGCAGCGCTCAGGCCGACGCCGCAGGTGTAGGCGAACAGGTTCAGCACACTTTTGTTGCGGCTGTGTGCCTTGACCCAGCCTCGGGCGTTGCGCAGGTCGAGAAACAGCAGTGGATCCTGCCCGGCATGGCGACCGCGGACGCGATAATTCAAGCCCCATTCATGCCCGACCAGGTCTTGCAGGGCGGCCTCGTCCGCCTGATAGACGGTGTCCTGGCGGTCGACGCGCGAATTGCCCCGGGCGCGGTCGTTGTAGACCAATAGCGTCTCCAGGCCCAGCCGTTCGTTGACGATGCCGTGCAGTTGCAGCAGGTCGTCGCGCTCCAGCGCTTTATGGAAGCTCTGTACCAGCAGTTGCGGGCCGTAGCGGTCGATGGTCAGGCCGGGTGCGCCTTCCTGGCTGCCATGGAACAGGCGATAGCAGTCGGTGCCTTGCTGGTGCAGTTGGTCGAGCAACTCGTGGCGCTGGTCGAGGGCGGCGCGCAGCGCCTGATTCAAGGAAGACATGCCGGGCGCGCCTTAGAGAAATGAGGCGCGGGAGTTTAGCAGTTATACAAACCCAGGTAGGGGGATTGCATACGGATCTGGAGCCGGGCACCGATCTGTGGCGAGGGAGCTTGCTCCCGCTGGGCTGCGCAGCGGCCCTATCATTTTTGGGAGCGCTACGCACTCCAGCGGGAGCAAGCTCCCTCGCCACAAAGGCACGGTGCTTCTGGGAAGCCAAGTTGTCTGGCTCAGCGATTCAGGCGTTTGTCGATCAGCCCCTCCACCACACTTGGATCGGCCAGGGTCGAGGTATCACCGAGGCTGTCGAGTTCGTTGCAGGCGATCTTGCGCAGGATGCGCCGCATGATCTTGCCCGAACGGGTCTTGGGCAACGCCGGCGCCCACTGGATCAGCTCCGGTTTGGCGAAGCTGCCGATTTCCTTGCTGACGTGGGCCAGCAGTTCCTTCTTCAACTCGTCATTGGCCTCCACACCGTTCATCGGCGTGACAAAGGCATAGATGCCCTGGCCCTTGAGGTCGTGGGGGTAGCCGACGACGGCTGCTTCGGCAATGTTGTCGTGCAGCACCAGGGCGCTTTCCACCTCGGCGGTGCCGATGCGATGCCCGGAAACGTTGATCACATCGTCGATGCGCCCGGTGATCCAGTAATCGCCATCTTCGTCGCGGCGCGCGCCGTCGCCGGTGAAGTAATAGCCGGGGTAGGGTTTGAAGTAGGTGTCGACCATGCGTTGATGATCGCCGTAGACGCTGCGAATCTGCCCGGGCCAACTGGATTTGATCGCCAGTACGCCACTGCCGGCGCCGCTGATTTCCTTGCCCACTTCATCCAGCAAGACCGGTTGCACGCCGAACATCGGCCGGGTGGCGCAGCCTGGCTTGAGCCGTGGGGCGCTCACCAACGGGCTGAGCATGATGCCGCCCGTCTCGGTCTGCCACCAGGTATCGACAATCGGGCAACGCTGTTCGCCTACCGTGTTGAAATACCATTCCCATGCTTCCGGGTTGATCGGCTCACCAACGCTGCCGAGTAATCGCAGGCTTTTGCGGGACGTTTCCTGCAACGGGCCGGCACCTTCGCGCATCAGCGCGCGCAGGGCGGTCGGTGCGGTGTAGAAGATGTTGACCTGATGCTTGTCGATCACCTGCCAGAAGCGCGAACTGCTCGGGTAGCTCGGCACGCCCTCGAAGATCAGCGTGGTGGCGCCATTGGCCAGCGGGCCGTAGACGATGTAGCTATGGCCGGTGACCCAGCCGACATCGGCGGTGCACCAGAACACTTCGTTGTCGCGGTAATCGAGCACGTACTTGAACGTCATCGCCGCTTGCAGCAGATAGCCTCCCGTGGTGTGCAGCACGCCCTTGGGTTTGCCAGTGCTACCGGAGGTGTAGAGGATGAACAACGGGTCTTCGGCGTCCATCGGTTCGGGTGGGCAGTCGTCGCTCATCTCGTGCATGGCCTGGTGGTACCACAGGTCACGGCCTTCAACCCAGTTCACCTCGCCCTGGGTGCGCTCGACCACCAGCACGGTGCTGACGTTCGGGCAACTTTCCAGGGCCTTGTCGACGTTACGCTTGAGCGGTACGGAGCGCCCGCCGCGCACGCCTTCGTCAGCGGTGATCACGGTGCGGCAATCGGCGTCGAGAATCCGGTCGCGCAGCGAGTCCGGTGAGAAACCGCCGAACACCACTGAATGCACCGCGCCGATGCGGGTACAGGCGAGCATGGCGTAGGCGGCTTCGGGGATCATCGGCATGTAGATGCAGACCCGGTCGCCTTTCTTCACACCACGGCTTTTCAGCACGTTGGCCAGGCGGCACACATGGTTGTGTAGTTTTTTGTAGGTGATTTCTGCCGATTCGGCGGGGTCGTCGCCTTCCCAGATGATTGCCGTCTGGTCGCCGCGTGTTTGCAGGTGACGGTCGATGCAATTGGCGCTGACGTTCAGCTTGCCACCGGCGAACCAGGTCGCGTCGCCGTTCTTGAGGTCATAGCGCTGGACGGTTTGCCAGGGCGTCATCCAGTCGAGAAAGCGTGTGGCCTGCTCGGCCCAGAAGGCGCTGGGGTGTTCGATGGATTCTTTATAGAGCCGCTTGTACTCGTCCTGACTCAGTTGCGCAGCCCGGCGGACGGCATCGGCTTGGGGGTACTGGCTGATATCGAACATGACGGTTCCTTATTCTTGTTTTTGCGACAAGTGATAAAGATGCGCCGAGTAGCCGGAGGGTTCAAGTCATGCACAAACAACTGTGGGAGTGAGCTTGCTCGCGAAGGCGGTGTGTCAGTCAACATGAGTGTCAACTGATCCACCGCCTTCGCGAGAAGCTCGCTCCCACAAAAGTAAGTGCTTGGTGTTCGACCTGCGATCAGCCGCGATGACGCCCGCGGAAGTAGTTGATCAAGCCCTGGGTCGAGGCATCTTCGGCCGGGTTTTCTTCACTGCCCACCAGACGGTTGTAGACGCCCTTGCCCAGTTCCTTGCCCAGCTCCACGCCCCATTGGTCGAAGGCGTTGATGCCCCAGATCACGCTCTGCACGAACACCTTGTGTTCATACAGCGCTACCAGTGCGCCGAGGCGACGTGGGCTGATGCGTTCGACCACTAGGGTGTTGCTCGGACGGTTGCCGGGGATCACTTTGTGTGACGCCAGTTTCTGCACGTCTTCTTCGCTGGCGCCCTTGTCCCGCAGCTCGGCTTCGGCTTCGGCGCGGGTCTTGCCGAGCATCAGTGCCTGGCTCTGGGACAGGCAGTTGGCATACAGCCATTGGTGATGATCGGAAACCGGGTTGAAGCTGACGATCGGCACGATGAAGTCGGCCGGAATCAACTGGGTGCCCTGGTGCAGCAACTGGTGGTAAGCGTGCTGACCGTTGCAGCCGACGCCGCCCCAGATGACCGGGCCCGTGTCGGTCGACACCGGTGTACCGTCCTGGCGCACGCTCTTGCCGTTGGATTCCATGTCCAATTGCTGCAAATGCTTGGTGATGTTACGCAGGTAGTGGTCGTACGGCAGGATCGCATGGCTCTGCGCACCCCAGAAGTTGCCGTACCACACACCCAGCAGTGCCAGCAGCACCGGCATGTTCTGCTCGAACGGGGCGCTCTGGAAATGCTGGTCCATGGAATAGGCCCCGGAGAGCAATTCCTTGAAGTTCGACATGCCGATGGCCAGGGCGATTGGCAGGCCGATGGCCGACCACAGCGAGTAACGCCCGCCGACCCAGTCCCACATCGGGAAGATGTTCTCTTCACGGATGCCGAAGGCCACGGCGGCGGCATTGTTGCTCGACACGGCGATGAAGTGGCGATACAGCTCCGCTTCGGAGCCACCCTGGGCCAGGTACCAGGCGCGGGCGGCCTGGGCGTTCTTCAGGGTTTCGAGGGTGTTGAAGGATTTCGACGAGACGATGAACAGCGTGGTCTCGGCGCGCAGCTTCATGGTTAGCTCATGGAACTCGCTGCCGTCGATGTTTGCCAAGTAGTGGCAGCGAACGCCTTTTTGCGCGTAGGACAACAGCGCTTCGGACACCAGTTCCGGGCCGAGGAAAGAACCACCGATGCCGATATTCACCACGTCGGTGATGGGCTTTTCGGTGTAGCCGCGCCACAGGCCGTCGTGAATGCGGCCCACCAGGTCGGTGATCTGGTTCAGCACTTTGTGCACGTCCGGCATCACGTTGACGCCGTTGACCAGCAACTTGTCGCCCACCGGCCGACGCAGGGCGGTGTGCAGGGCAGGGCGGTTTTCCGAGGCGTTGACGATTTCGCCTTCGAACAGCGACTTGATCGCGCCCTTGAGGTCGACTTCGTTGGCCAGGCCCACCAGCAGATCGCGGGTCTGGGCGTTGATCAGGTTTTTCGAGTAGTCGAGAAACAGGCCGCAGCTCGACAGGGTGAATTGAGTGAAACGCTGCGGATCGGCATTGAACGCTTCGCGCATGCTGAAATCCTGCATGGCTTTGCGGTGGTCATTCAGCGCTTGCCAGGCTGGCAGAGCGGTCACGTCATGAGGGGTTCGGTAATACGCCATCGCTGCGGGTTTCCTTTTTACTTGAACGACCTTTTGTACACTAAAAATTCCGGCGCGGCTCGAGGTGGGCATCCGGACACTGCATCGACACGATCGCCGGACGCAGGGCGAATACAGTAAACCTCGCGTTGCGATCTGTCTTGACTTTGTCAGACCGGTTCCCGGTACTTTTTTATACAACTGGGCGGGAAAGGTCCGACAAACGGAAACGCAGATTGCTTACTGTGGGAGCGAGCTTGCTCGCGATAGCGGTATGGCAGTCGGCATCTGTATCAACGGGTCCGCCGCCATCGCGAGCAGGCTCGCTTTCACAGGGGAAAGCGGCGACGCAGGTGTTTCGATCAGGCCAGTTGGACCGCAATCGCATTGCTGGTGTGGCTCAGTTCATTGCCTGGCGCCATGTACAGCATGCGGGGCTTGAAGTTGACCAGCTCGGCTTCGCTGTAGTGGGCGTAGGCGCAGATGATGACACGATCCCCCACCTTGGCCTTGTGCGCTGCGGCGCCGTTCACCGAGATCATCCGCGAACCTTCCTCGCCACGGATGGCGTAGGTAGTGAAGCGTTCGCCGTTGTCGACGTTGTAGATCTGGATCTGTTCGTATTCACGGATCCCTGACAGGTCCAGCCATTCACCATCGATGGCGCAGGAGCCTTCGTAGTCGAGCACCGCGTGAGTGACTTCGGCGCGATGCAGCTTGGCCTTGAGCATGATGGCGTGCATGAATTTTTCCTTTGGTCGGGTCCGAACGGCGGGCAGTCTGCCTGAAGGCTGCCGAGGCGGCAATAACACCGCAGGCCCCTTGTGGGAGTGAGCCTGCTCGCGACAGCGGTGGGTCAGTTGACCGATAGGCTGGCTGACGGATTGCTATCGCGAGCAAGCTCGCTCCCACAGGGTTTTGTGATGCTTAGGCGGGCGTGTCGAGATCCAGGTGCAGATTGTCGATCAACCGCGTAGTGCCCAGGAACGCCGCTACCAGAATCACCAGGTCACGGTCCTCGCTCAATGCCGGGCGCAAGGTCTTGGCGTGACGGATCTCCAGGTAATCGGGACGCAGGCCGGCGGCTTCGAGCTGCTTGAGCTGCTCGTCGATCAGCGCCGGGAAATCTCGTCGGCCCTGCTTGATGGCCTCGGCGATCTGGCTCAGGACGCGATAGACCACGGGCGCGACGGCACGTTGGTCCGGGCTGAGGAAACCGTTGCGCGAGGACAGCGCCAGGCCGTCCTCGGCGCGCACGGTCGGTTCGCCGATGATCTGAATCGGCATGTTCAGGTCATGGACCAGTGCGCGAATCACCGCCAGTTGCTGGAAGTCTTTCTGGCCGAACACCGCCAGGTCGGGCTGGACCATGTTGAACAACTTGCTGACCACCGTCGCCACGCCCTCGAAATGCCCCGGGCGACTGGCGCCGCACAGGCCTTCGGACAATTGCGGGACGCTGACCCGGGTCTGCCCGGCCATGCCGTCGGGGTACATCTCTTCGACGCTGGGTGCGAACAACAGATGGCAGCCGGCCTGGAGCAGTTTCTCCTGGTCGGCCGCCAGGGTGCGGGGGTATTTGTCCAGGTCTTCGCCAGCACCGAATTGCAGTGGGTTGACGAAGATGCTCGCCACCACGAAGTCGGCCCGTTGCGCGGCCTTGGTGACCAGCGCCACGTGACCACTGTGCAGGTTGCCCATGGTCGGCACGAAGGCGATGCGTTTGCCTTCGCCGCGGGCACGGGCCACGGCGGCCCGCAGTTCGCGTACGGTTTTGACGGTATTCATGCAGAAAACCCGTGTTCGGCGCCCGGGAAGGTCACGGCCTTGACCTCAGCGACATAGGCACTCAGGGCGCCCTGGATAGACGTTTGCCCTGCCATGAAGTTTTTCACGAACTTGGGTGCGCGACCGGTGATCGACAGCCCGAGCATGTCGTGCAGCACCAGTACCTGGCCATCGGTGGCGTGGCCGGCGCCGATTCCGATCACCGGGATCTTCACTGCCTGGGTGATTTCTTCCGCCAGCTCGCTGGGCACGCATTCGAGCAGCAACATCGCCGCGCCAGCCTGCTCCAGTGCAATCGCATCGGCGCGCATCTGCCGCGCCTGGTTCTCATTGCGGCCCTGGACCTTATAGCCACCGAGGATGTTCACCGCTTGTGGGGTCAGGCCCAGGTGCGCGCACACCGGGATGCCCCGCTCGGCAAGCAGCCGAATCGAATCGGCCAGCCACAACGCGCCTTCGACCTTGACCATGTGGGCACCGGCCTGCATCAGCATGGCGCTGTTGGTCATGGTTTGTTCAAGGGTGGCATAGGCCATGAATGGCAGGTCGGCGAGAATCAGCGCATCGGTGTTACCGCGTTTGACGGCGGCCACATGGTAGGCCATCTCGGCGGTGGTCACCGGCAGCGTGCTGTCGTGACCTTGCAGCACCATGCCGAGGGAATCGCCCACCAGCAACACTTCGACACCGGCCTCATTGCAGGCGTGGGCGAAAGTTGCGTCATAGCAGGTCAGCATGGCGATTTTCTCACCTTTTTGCTTGAGACCTTGCAGCGTGGTCAGGGTAATAGCTGGCATGAAAAAGTCCTCATTAGGCGCTCTTGAGCTACTGCGAGTAACGCGCATGAATCGTCATCTATACAGGCGCACCCTCTATGTGTGGTGCTTGTAAGGCCTGGATTGCGCCCTTTAAACGCCGCGTTGGCGGCATCGGGACGCCTATAGTCGTGAGGAGCTCTCGGGAAGTCAATTGGATGTGTTACCGCCGGGTGTTACCGGGGTTACTGATGCGTTTCAGCGTAGAGGCGTGTCTCGGATCTGACTGCCGGGTCCCTGATCCTGTGGGAACGAGCTTGCTCGCGATGGCGGTGTGTCAGTCACCCTGGATGCTGGATGTGCCGACGCTATCGCGAGCAAGCTCGCTCCCACAGGGGGGCTTTGTCAGATAGGCGGCAGGCGTTCCAGACCAACGAATGGGCACGCCGCGAGCAGATCCTTGAGCAAGCGCCCATCGGCCAGGCGCAGGTCGGCGGGTGCCAACTCGGCCAGTGGGTACAGCACGAAGGCTCGGGCCTGCATGTGGTAGTGAGGGACCTTGAGGCGAGACTCGTCGATCAGGCGATCGCCAAACAGCAGGATGTCCAGGTCCAGGGTGCGTGGGCCCCAGCGTTCCAGGCGTTCGCGACCTTGTCCGGTTTCGATGGCTTGCAGCGCATCGAGCAGGTCCAGCGGTGCCAGGCGGCTGTCCAGCACCGCCACCGCGTTGGTGTAGCGCGGCTGGCCGGGCAGCAGGGAATCGCTTTGATAAAACGCCGAGACCCCCACCAGTTGGGTATCGGGCAATTGCGCCAGCGCCTGGATGGCACTGCGCAATTGTTCGGCGGGTTCGGCCAGGTTGCTGCCCATGCCGATGTAGATGCGTTCCATCGATTACTCGCCCGATGCGCTCGGTACACCGGCACGCTTGCGCTTGGCACCGCTGCTGCGGCGGCGCTTGCGCGGGCCGCTGGCGCCGTCATCCTTGCCGCTGAGCTCGCGAATCATGTCGCGGCGCTCGCTGTCGTTGGCGTCCTGGTAATCGGTCCACCATTCACCCAGGCCATCGGTCTGCTCGCCCGCGCTTTCACGCAGCAGCAGGAAGTCGTAGCCGGCGCGGAAACGAGGGTTGTCCAGCAGCAGGTCGGCACGCTTGCCGCTGCGCCGTGGCAGGCGTTCCTGCATGTCCCAGATCTCGCGGATCGGCATCGTGAAGCGTTTTGGAATGGCGATGCGCTGGCACTGTTCGGCAATCAGCTCGTGGGCGGCTTCCTGCATCGCCGGGATCGGCGGCATGCCACGCTCTTGCAGGCGCAGCACCCGAGCCGGCAGGGCAGGCCAGAGCAAGGCGGCGAACAGGAACGCAGGCGTCACCGGCTTGTTCTGCTTGATGCGCAGGTCGGTGTTGATCAGTGCTTCGCTGATCAAGGTGTGGGTGTAGGTCGGGTTGTGCTCCAGGGCCTCGGCGCTGGCGGGGAACAGCGGATCGAACAACTGCAGGTCCACCAGCATCTCGAAGGTGTCTGCGGCGTTGCCCGACAGGAACAGCTTGAGCACTTCCTCGAACAGGCGCGCCGAAGGGATTTCCCGCAGCATCGGCGCCAGTTCACGAATCGGCAAGGCGCTGTGTTTTTCGATGCCGAAATCCAGCTTGGCGGCGAAACGCACGGCCCGCAGCATGCGCACAGGGTCTTCCTGATAGCGCTGCTTGGGGTCGCCGATCAGGCGGATCAGGCGATTGCGAATGTCGTGTACGCCGTTGGCGTAATCGAGGATGCGTTCGCTGACGGGATCGTAATACAGGGCGTTGATGGTGAAGTCGCGGCGTTGCGCGTCTTCTTCCAGAGTGCCGTAGACGTTATCGCGCAGGATGCGCCCGCTTTCGTTACGGGAAGACTGGTTGCTGTCTTCTTCTTCATCGTTTTGCGGGTGATTGGCGCGGAAGGTCGCCACTTCGATGATTTCGCGACCGAAGTGGATATGGACCAGTTTGAAGCGCCGGCCAATGATCCGCGCGTTGCGAAATTCGGCCCGTATCTGTTCCGGCGTGGCGCTGGTGGCGACGTCGAAATCCTTTGGGGTGATGTTGAGCAGCATGTCGCGCACGCAGCCACCGACCAGGTAAGCCTGGTAACCGGCGTTCTGCAAACGTTCGACGATGTTCACCGCATAACGGCTGAACTGGGCCTTTTGCAGTGAATGCTGGCCGCTGTTGAGCACTTCAGGCGTGCTGCGAATGTGTTGCGTACGACGCAAGGGAGAACGGAATGACTGGAACAGCTTCTTCAGCATGGGATGCACTGTTTGAAGGAATATTCGGCCAAAAACGAAGAATGGCCGCATGATGGGCCGAGATTCTAGCATTTAGTCGAGGGATGGTGTAGGACGCAGCAGTTTTGAGCTGCAAGCTGCAAGCGACAAGCTTTGTAGGCTTCAGGGAAGGGAAATGTCAGAAACCACAAGGGGAGCCGAAGCTCCCCCAGAATTAGTTACGTGCTCTGTTTTTATTATTGGTTTTGGGCTTCTTGTTTTTGTTGAGTGCCCGCGTCACGAGGTTTTCCCTTCGTGACCCTCCCAATCGGGAGCCAAGAGCAAACGGATTGCTTTGGTCGCTGTGTTGCAGTGATCAATCGATCCAACCAGTTCAGGCACCTGTCTTGAGACAGTTTTTATTGTTCTCGGCCTGGTTGTGGGGCAAGCCCCAAATACAACGCCTCTCCAAAAGAATCAGTTAGCTGCGCCTCTCGCCGTCTTGTTTTTATTGTGCGTGAGTCGATTCGTCTTATTTTTATTGTCTTTTGCATTGCTTGTTATTGTTCTTGTACCAAAGCTATAGCAGGGTGCGTGCCAACTTTTGCGAGGGCCAGCGAAACCGGGGGTTCCAGGGTTATAACCATTTTTCCGAAGCGAAAAAAAGCCGGGGTTTCGTTACCGTAAACCCCGGCTTCTGTTACGTGAAAAAGCTGAGGTAACAGTTTTTTCACATTCGGCGGTGTTACCCCCACACCTCAGCTTTCGCTGGTCGCTCCGGTCTTGCGCCGTGGAATCCCCAGGCGCTGGCGCCGTTCCCACAGGCACTTGCGGCTTACGCCCAGTTTGCGTGCCAGTTCGGTCTCGGTCATGTGGTCCTGGTGCTCCAGGACGAAGTGTTGGAAGTAGTCCTCCAGGGACAGGTCTTCGGTGGGCTCGTGGCTGGTGTTGTTGGCAGCGCTGCCCTGTTGCGGGGCCAGGCCGATGAATTCTTCGTCGTCCAGGTCGCTCAGTTCGATGTCGATGCCCAGCAGGTCGGCAGAGATTTCCGGGCTCTCGCACAGGATCACCGCCCGCTCGACCGCGTTTTCCAGCTCGCGAACGTTACCCGGCCAGGCGTAATGACGGATGGCCTGTTCGGCGTCCGGGGCGAACTTGAGATCGGTGCGGTTGACCCGCGCGCTCTGGCGAGCCAGGAATGCCTGGGCGATTTCATTGACGTCCGCGCCACGTTCGCGCAGGGCGGGCAGCTTCAAGGCGATCACGTGCAAGCGGTAATACAAGTCTTCGCGGAACTGGCCGATCTTCGCCAGGCTCTTGAGGTCACGGTGGGTGGCCGCGATCAGGCGGACATCGACCTTTTGCGACTGCACCGAGCCGACGCGGCGGATTTCGCCTTCCTGAAGCACCCGCAGCAACCGCGCCTGGGCTTCCAGTGGCAGTTCGCCGATTTCATCGAGGAACAGCGTGCCGCCGTCCGCCGCTTCCACCAAGCCTGCGCGCCCGGCGCTGGCGCCGGTGAACGCACCTTTTTCGTGGCCGAACAGTTCGGACTCGATCAGGCTTTCCGGGATCGCCGCGCAGTTCACCGAAATCATC
Source organism: Pseudomonas sp. NFACC05-1 (assembly GCF_900100135.1). Lineage (NCBI taxonomy): Bacteria > Pseudomonadati > Pseudomonadota > Gammaproteobacteria > Pseudomonadales > Pseudomonadaceae > Pseudomonas > Pseudomonas sp. NFACC05-1. The sequence continues at coordinate 86,450 of NZ_FMTR01000020.1, forward strand.
GGTGCCTTGGCCCGGCGTGACAGGTTGTGCAGGGCCCGGGCTACCAGCTCCTTGCCGGTACCGGACTCGCCCTGGATCAGGACATTGGAGTCGGTCGGGGCCACTTTGCGGATCTTGCTGTACAGGTCCTGCATGGGCGGGCAGGAACCGATGATGCCAATTTCGCCATTATTGTTACTGGCGCCGGCTTTCGTCGAGGTACTGGCCTTGCCGGCGGGTTCCGCCGGGTTGCTGGTCGCCGCTTGTCGGTCGCGCAGGATACGGGCCACGGCCTGGAGCATCTCATCGTGGTCGAACGGTTTGGCGATGTAGTCCACCGCACCCATTTTCATGGAGTCGACCGCCGAGCGCAGGCTGGCGTAACTGGTCATGATCAGCACGGGTGTGCCCTGGCCGAGCTTGATCAGCTCGGTACCCGGGGCGCCAGGCAGGCGCAGGTCGCTGACGATCAGGTCAAATGTTGGAATGCTGAAACGTTCTTGTGCTTCCTGCACTGAACCGGCTTCGCTGACCTGGTACTGGTTGCGTTCCAGCAGGCGGCGCAAGGCGGAGCGGATAATTGTTTCGTCTTCGACGATCAAAATGTGCGGCATTGATTCGATTCTCTCGACGGTCTCAGTTCACAGCGGACGTCGCTTCGACATGACGCGGCAAGGTCACCCGGATACGGGTGCCGCGTTGGCTTTGTGCATCGGCCGGGCTGTCGATGGTGATTTGTCCATAATGCTCTTCAACGATGGAATAGACCAGTGCGAGGCCCAGACCGGTGCCTTCGCCAGGATCCTTGGTGGTGAAGAAAGGTTCGAACAATCGGTCCATGATGTTCTGTGGGATACCGCTGCCTTCGTCTTCGACGATCAGGTCGACCGTGTGTTCGAAGGCTTCACTCTTGACCCGCACCGCGCTGCCGGCCGGTGAGGCGTCCCGCGCGTTGGATAGCAGGTTGATCAACACCTGGGCGAGCCGCTGGGGGTCGCCATCGACCCAGTGGTCCGGATCGCACAGGTTGAAGAATTGCACTTCGAAATTGCGCCGGTTGAGCGCCAGCAGACCAATGGCATCCTGGGCCACTTCGGCCAGACAGACGGGCTCGTCATTGTGCTGGTGACCGCCGGCATGGGCGAAGCTCATCAGCGACTGGACGATGCGCGACACGCGCTTGGTCTGTTCGAGGATCTGGCCGCTGATTTCCGTCAGCTCGCCGTCGTCCTCGCGTTCTTCGCGCAGGTTCTGCGCCAGGCAAGCGATGCCGGTGATCGGGTTGCCGATTTCGTGGGCCACCCCGGCGGCCAGCCGGCCGATGCTTGCCAGTCGTTCGGAGTGGACCAGTTTGTCTTCGAGCATCTGGGTATCGGTCAGGTCTTCGACCAGCAGCACCAGGCCGCTGTTACCGGGTGCCAACGGCTCGTCGATCGCGGCCTTGTGCAGGTTCAGCCAACGGGTCTGGCCGTCGAGGGCCAGGTGCTGTTTGTGCAAGTGCTCGTCCGGCAGGTCGATGAAACCTTGCAATAAGCCTTTCCACGGCTCGCCCAGGGTGCTCAGGCGTGAACCGACCACGCGCTGGGCGGCGATCCCGGTGAGTTCTTCCATGGCTTTGTTCCACATCAGGATTTCCTGGTCCTTGGCCAGGGAACACACGCCCATTGGTAGTTCCTGCAGGGTCTGGCGATGGTAACGGCGCAAGGCGTCCAGTTCGGCGGCCAGGCCCGTGAGGCGCGAGTGGTAATCCTCGAGGCGGCTCTCGATGAAGTGGATGTCTTCGGTGACGTAGTTTTCGCCGCCGGCCTTGTAGGGCAGGAACGTCTCGACCATGTCCTGGGCCACGCTGGGGCCCATCAGGCCGGACAGGTTGGCTTCGATCCGGTCGCGCAGCCGACGCAGGGCATACGGGCGACGTTCATCGAAAGGCAGGTAGAGGTCTCGCAGGGCCTGTTCGACTTCCTTTTGCGCGGCCTTGGCGCCCAAGGGCTTGGCCAGTTGCGTGGCGAATTCCTGGGGCGAGGCGGCGTGCAGTTCGCGACGCTGCGGGCGGCGGACATTGTCCACCGCGCAAGCTTCGGCGGCGCTGGCCTCTTCGCTGCTGGCGTTGGTGAACAGCGAGATCAGGGTGAACATCAGCACGTTCGCCGCCAGGGAGGCGATGGCCGCCATATGCCAACTGGTGTCATCGAGCACGTAGATCATGTTCAGCAGCGGAATATAGAAGCCCTGCAGGTTGCCCATCAGCGGCAACAGCATCGCGACCAGCCACACCAGGATCCCTGCCAGCAGGCCGGCGATGAAGCCGCGGCGGTTGGCGGTCGGCCAATACAGCACCGACAGTACCCCGGGCAGGAACTGCAAGGTGGCCACGAAGGCGACGATGCCCAGGTTGGCCAGGTCCTGCCCCTCGCCCAGCATCAGGTAGAAGCCGTAGCCGGCCATGATGATGGCGACGATCAGCGCCCGCCGTGTCCACTTCAGCCAGCGGTAGATGTTGCCTTCGGCCGGTGGCTGGTAGAGCGGCAGCACCAGGTGGTTGAGGGCCATGCCCGACAATGCCAGCGTGGTGACGATGATCAAGCCGCTGGCCGCCGACAGGCCGCCGACATACGCCAGCAACGCCAGGGCCTTGCTGTTGGCGGCGATGCCGATGCCCAGGGTGAAATATTCCGGATTGGTACTGGCGCCCAGCTTCAAGCCGGCCCAGAGGATCAGCGGTACCGCCAGGCTCATCAGCAGCAGGAACAGCGGCAGGCCCCAACTGGCGCTGACCAGCGAGCGCGGGTTGAGGTTTTCGGTAAACGTCATGTGGTACATGTGCGGCATCACGATGGCCGATGCGAAGAACACCAGCAACAGCGTGCGCCATGGGCCTTCCTGCAACGGTGTGTGCAGGGCGGCGAGGGCCGTCTGGTTCTGCAACAGCCAAATTTCCAGCTGTTGCGGGCCATCGAACACGCCATACAGGGCATAGAGACCGACACCACCGATGGCGATCAGCTTGATCACCGATTCGAAAGCGATGGCGAACACCAGGCCTTCGTGTTTCTCCCGCGTGGCGATGTGTCGGGAACCGAAGAAAATCGTGAACAGGATGATCAGTACGCAGAAGCTCAGCGCCACTCGGTGCTGCACCGGCTCGCGGGTCAGGATGCTGATGGAGTCGGCCACGGCCTGGATCTGCAGGGCCAGCAGCGGCAATACCCCGACCAGCATGAAGATCGTGGTCAGCGCGCCGGCCCAGGTGCTGCGAAAACGAAAGGCGAACAGGTCGGCCAGCGACGACAGTTGGTAGGTGCGGGTGATTTTCAGGATCGGGTAGAGCAACACCGGCGCCAGCAGGAACGCCCCTGACACCCCCAGGTAACTGGAGAGGAAACCATAGCCGTACTGGTAGGCCAGCCCGACCGTGCCATAGAACGCCCATGCGCTGGCATAGACACCCAGCGACAGGGTGTAGGTCAGCGGGTGGCGGATGATCGCCCGGGGGATCATGCCTCGTTCGCTGATCCAGGCTACGCCGAACAGCACTGCCAGGTAGGCGGCGCTGATCAGGACCATCTGGGTCAGGCTAAAGCTCATCGGCATCTTTTTGGCTCTGCAGGATGAAGGTCACGACAATCAGGATCAGCCAGAGCAGATACGGCCGATACCAGGCACCCGTGGCATCGATCCACCAATCCATGATGGCCGGGGAGAACAGATAAATCCCCACTACCAGGAGCAGGACCAAGCGATAGATATACATCCCGGCCTCTCTAATTTATGCGCGTGCCCAAAAAACGTGCGGCGATGGTAACGGATGGGCGCCAAGCTGCAAGGGCCGTCAACGTATTTGCGCTTCGGGCAGGCTCAGTGTGCGCGGGATCTTGCCTGCATCCCAGTGGCGAATGCCCCAAGCCAGCAGTTCCCGTGGGCTGGCGTCGACCAGTTCGAGGCCCGGTTGCTGGCCCAGTGCGCGCAACGCCCGTAACAGCAATGGCGTGGCCTGATCGGCCGCCAGGGGCGGTGAGCGGTAGGATTTACCGAGCTTGTGCCCGTCGGGTTGGGTGATCAGCGGCACGTGCAGGTAACGCGGTTGCGGCAACCCGAGCAGTTCTTGCAGATAGAGCTGGCGCGGCGTGGAGTCCAGGAGGTCGGCGCCGCGCACGATATCGCTCACCCCTTGCCAGGCATCGTCCAGGACCACGGCCAATTGATAGGCGTAGAGCCCGTCGCGGCGGCGGATCACGAAGTCGCCGACCTCACGGCCCAGGTGCTGGCGGAACTCGCCCTGGACCCGGTCGGTGAAGTGGTACTCAAGCTCGGGGACGCGCAGACGGATGGCGGCGTCCTCGGTGCCGTGCCCGGCATTGCGGCACAGCCCTGGATAAATGCCCTGGTACGCTTCCAGTTGTTTGCGCGAACAGGTACAGGCGTAGGCCAGGCCTTGGCTGAACAATCGGTTGATGACCTGATCATAGGCGTCATGGCGTTCGCTCTGGCGAACCATCTCGCCGTCCCATTCGAACCCGTAGCTTTCCAGTGCCTTGAGAATCGCCGCTTGCGCGCCCGGTTCTTCCCGGGGCGGATCGAGGTCTTCCATGCGCAGCAACCAACGCCCGCCCATGGCGCGGGCATCCAGGTACGACGCCAGTGCGGCGACCAGTGAGCCGAAGTGCAAGTGGCCGCTGGGGGTGGGGGCGAAGCGTCCGATGTAGGCAGTCATAGGGCGAATGTTACTGGGTCCGGGCGGTGGGCATGCAATCTCGACAACAAAGCATATCCCCTGTGGGAGCGAGCAGGTTTTTCAGACCTGGAGAAAATATCGGAAACAAAAAACGGAGCGTATGAACGCTCCGTTTCGGTGACAGCGCCGGCGATTACTTGCCGACCTGTTTTTCCTTGATTTCCGCCAGGGTCTTGCAGTCGATGCACAGATCGGCCGTCGGGCGGGCTTCCAGGCGGCGAATGCCGATCTCGATGCCACAGGACTCGCACCAACCGTATTCTTCGTCTTCGATCAGCTGCAGGGTCTTGTCGATTTTCTTGATGAGCTTGCGCTCGCGATCACGGGCACGCAGCTCGAGGCTGAACTCTTCTTCCTGGCTGGCACGGTCGGCCGGGTCGGGGAAGTTGGCCGCTTCGTCTTTCATGTGATCCACGGTGCGGTCGACTTCCTGCATCAAATCCTGTTTCCACTTGTTCAGGATCTTGGTGAAGTGCGCGCGCATGGGGGCGCCCATGTACTCTTCGCCAGCTTGCGGGACGTAAGGCTCAAACCCGCTGAGCGACTGATTTTGATTTTGCTTTGCTTGGGTGGGCATGAATGGACCGCCTCTACTCTTGTAATCCACTACGCAGGATTGCTCCATCACCGACACCTGCCGGCCCTGCGGCTGCAAGCGGGCGAACTTACCAGATCAAATCGGGCCGCGCTACTCCCGGTTGTCGAGCCTGCGGCGGCCGGGGCTTGTAAAACATGGCCGGGTTCGCTTCGGTGGGGATTTAAACCTGCTCAATGCTTGATTCTAGTCAAGCCTGGGCCAATCGCGGGAGTCATTTCCTGCAATCCACGGGCTCAGACCATTTGTGGTTCGCACCTGTTCCCGCAGTTGTTTCTGACTTGGCTGGAGAGTTGGGTAGAATCGGTTCTTTTTTCCCCTGAAGGAAGGCCAATGGCTCAGCCCTACAGTGCGCGCAGCCGCGCCATCGAACCTTTCCATGTGATGGCGTTGCTGGCCCGTGCCAACGAACTGCAGGCCGCCGGGCATGACGTCATCCACCTGGAGATCGGCGAACCGGACTTCACCACCGCCGAGCCAATCATCCAGGCCGGCCAGGCCGCGCTGGCGGCGGGCAAGACCCGTTACACCGCGGCCCGTGGCATTCCAGAACTGCGCGAGGCCATCGCCGGTTTCTACGGCCAGCGTTATGGGGTGGAGATTGACCCCCGGCGCATCCTCGTGACCCCGGGCGGGTCCGGCGCGTTGCTGCTGGCCAGCGCTTTGCTGGTGGACCCAGGCAAGCATTGGCTGCTGGCCGACCCCGGTTATCCGTGCAACCGTCATTTCCTGCGCCTGGTCGAAGGGGCGGCGCAATTGGTGCCGGTGGGGCCCGAGGTGCGTTACCAATTGACGCCAGACCTGGTGAACCGCCATTGGGACCAGGACAGCGTCGGTGCGTTGGTGGCCTCACCGGCCAACCCGACCGGGACGATTCTCACCCGGGACGAATTGGCTGGGCTGTCCAAGGTCATCAAGGGCCATAACGGCCATCTGGTGGTGGACGAGATCTATCATGGCCTGACCTACGGCACCGACGCCGCCAGCGTGCTGGAAGTCGATGACGATGCCTTTGTCCTTAACAGTTTCTCCAAGTATTTCGGCATGACCGGCTGGCGACTTGGCTGGCTGGTGGCCCCTTCGGCGGCTGTCGGCGAGCTGGAAAAGCTCGCGCAGAACCTCTACATCAGTGCGCCGAGCATGGCCCAGTACGCCGCCCTGGCCTGTTTCGAGCCGGCGACCATCGAGATCTTCGAACAGCGGCGGGCCGAGTTTGCGCGGCGCCGTGACTTTCTACTGCCGGCCTTGCGTGAATTGGGCTTCGGTATTGCGGTGGAGCCGGAAGGGGCGTTTTACCTCTATGCCGACATCAGTGCGTTCGGCGGCGATGCCTTTGCGTTCTGCCAGCACTTCCTGGAAACCGAACACGTGGCCTTCACGCCGGGCCTGGATTTCGGTCGCCATCAGGCCGGTCACCACGTGCGCTTCGCCTACACCCAGAGCCTGCCGCGGCTGGAGGAAGCGGTGGCACGAATCGAACGTGGACTACGGAGCTGGCAAGGCTGATGCAATTTTCCCCTGCGTTGGAAGAAGGTCGCCTGATTCGACGTTACAAGCGTTTTCTCGCCGATATCGAGACCGTTCATGGCGAACTGCTCACTATTCACTGCCCTAACACCGGCTCGATGCTCAATTGCATGGCTGAAGGCGCGCGTGTCTGGTTCAGTCGCTCCAGCGATCCCAAGCGCAAGTTGCCCGGCACCTGGGAAATCGGCGAAACCCCTCAAGGGCGGCTGGCCTGCATCAATACCGCGCGGGCCAACGCGTTGATCGAAGAAGCCTTGCGCGCCGGGGTCATCAGCGAACTGAACGGGTTTACCGGGCTCAAGCGTGAAGTGGCTTATGGGGTGGAAAACAGCCGTATCGATTTTCGCCTGGACTACGACCACGGCTCGGCCTGGGTCGAAGTCAAAAGTGTCACGCTGGGGTTCGATGGCACGAATGTGGCGGCGTTTCCCGATGCGGTGACCCTGCGCGGGGCCAAGCACCTGAGGGAGCTCGCCTGCCTGGCCCGGGACGGTGTGCGGGCGGTGCAGTTGTATTGTGTGAACCTGAGCGGCATCGAAGCGGTGCGCCCGGCACAGGAAATCGACCCGGTATACGCCGCTGCGCTGCGTGATGCGGTGGCGGCGGGTGTGGAGGTGCTGGCCTACGGGGTCACGCTGACGCCCGAGCAGATGTGGGTGGATCGCGGGTTGCCGGTGCTGCTAGAGCTCGACCCAGATGCCTTGCTCGTCCTCCCGGCTGTCTAGGGCAGCGAGGAACTGACCGGCGCAGGGGCCCGCCACGCATTCGCCGCTTTCTATCAGGAACAGCGCGCCGTGGGTGGCGCACTGGATCAGGCTGGCGCTGGGGTCGAGGAACTGGTCCGGTTGCCATTCCAGTGGCACGCCCCGGTGCGGGCAGCGGTTGAGATAGGCATAGACCTGGCCGGAGCGCCGCACGGCCAGTACTTTGCGCCCATCGAGGTCGAAACCGCGACTGCCGTTGTCGGGCAGTTCGACGGCGGTACAAAGAAACTTCATGTGTGTCTCTATATGTCTGACGGAGTGAGACTCTGTGGGAGCGAGCTTGCCCGCTCCCACATGGGCTTCATGTAGCAAAAGATCCGCCCTTGACGGTCAAATGAAAACAATTATCAAATGGCGCCTCCTTCGCAGGTGATTGAGGATACTTGGCCCGGCCCGGTCCTGCGAAAAACTTCTTTGAGGAAGCTGCCCGATGCGCCTGAACATCCGCGTTGTTGCGCTCTGTGTCGCACTGTTGGTCAACCAGGGGACCAGCGCGGCTGAATCGCCGCAACGTTGGGTCAGCGCCGGCGGCGCCGTGTCGGAGTGGGTCAGTGTGCTGGGGGGCGAGTCGAAACTGGTGGGTGTGGACACCACCAGCCAGCATCCTGAATCCTTGCGAGCCTTGCCCAGTGTTGGCTATCAGCGACAGCTGTCGGCGGAGGGCGTGCTGAGCCTGCGTCCGCAGATCCTGGTGGGCACCGAGGAAATGGGGCCACCGCCCGTGTTGGCGCAAATTCGCAGCGCCGGTGTGCAGGTCGAACTGTTCTCGGCCACACCAGACTTGCCGGCCCTGCAGGGCAATCTGCGGCACCTGGGACAGTTGCTGGGGGCTGAGGCCGAGGCGGCGCGGTTGTTCGACCTTTATCAAAAGCAACTCATTCAGCAACAGGCCCGGGTGGCCGAGGCCCAGCGCAAGCAAAAGGCCCCTGGTGTATTGCTGTTGGTGGGCAGTTCCGGCGGCAAGCCACTGGTCGCCGGTAAGGGGACTTCGGCTGATTGGCTGTTACAGCAGGCCGGCGGTCATAACTTGGCGACCCACAGCGGCTACAAGTCTTTTTCCGTGGAAACCCTGGCCAGCCTGAATCCGCAAGTGCTGGTCTTTGCTGACCGTGCCTTGAGCGGTGAAGAAGCGCGTGTGGCGCTGTTCAGGGAAAACCCGATTCTTTCCTCGACCCAGGCCGCCAGGGACGGGCGCGTCATTGAGCTTGATCCGACGCTGTTGGTAGGCGGATTGGGCCCGCGGTTGCCACAAAGCCTGGTGATACTGACGGCGGGCTTCTATCCGGCTGCGTCGGCCACGGCGCCATGACCTCGTTGGTCAAGCCACGCACCTTGTTCATTGGCCTGGGCCTGCTGTGTCTGCTGGCAACCTGGCTGTCCCTGGCCCTGGGGCCGGTGAGCTTGCCGTTGCTCGACACCTTGCGCGCCGCCCTGCGCCTGCTGGGCTTGCCGGTGGCGGCCGATGGCCTGGAGCAGGCCGAACTGATCCTCGGCCAGATCCGTTTGCCACGTACCTTGCTGGGGGTGGCGGTGGGCGGGGTGTTGGCGTTGTCCGGTGTGGCGATGCAAGGACTGTTTCGCAACCCACTGGCGGACCCGGGGTTGGTGGGCGTGTCCAGCGGTGCGGCACTGGGTGCCGCGTTCGCCATTGTCGGTGGCTCGGCGCTGGGTGGGTTGCCCGAAGCCTTTGGTCCCTACGTGTTGTCGTTGTGTGCATTCCTTGGCGGGCTCGGCGTTACGGCGCTGGTCTATCGTTTCGGGCGACGCAACGGCCAGACCCATGTCGCGACGATGCTCCTGGCCGGTATTGCCCTGACCGCGCTATCTGGTTCGGCCGTCGGTCTGTTCACCTACCTGGCGGATGACGCGACCCTGCGCACCCTGACGTTCTGGAACCTGGGCAGTCTCAACGGCGCCAGCTATGCGCGGTTGTGGCCGCTGTTGCTGGTCAGTGCCGCAGTGGCGCTCTGGCTGCCACGCCGGGCCAGGGCACTCAATGCGCTGTTGCTAGGGGAGTCCGAGGCTGCCCACCTGGGCGTTAACGTCGAAAGCCTCAAGCGTGAACTGGTGTTTTGTACGGCCTTGGGGGTTGGCGCGGCGGTGGCGGCTGCGGGCATGATCGGCTTCGTCGGGCTGGTAGTGCCGCATCTGGTGCGGCTGGTGGCCGGCCCCGATCACCGGGTGTTGCTGCCTGCTTCGGTGTTGGCGGGCGCAAGCCTGCTATTGTTCGCCGATCTGGTGGCGCGCCTGGCATTGGCCCCTGCGGAATTGCCGATCGGCATTGTCACGGCCTTCATCGGCGCGCCGTTCTTCCTTTATCTATTGGTGCGAGGGCGCGCCTGATGCTGCGAGCGCAGAACCTGCACATTCAACGTGGCCGCAAGACGGTGCTGGCGGACGTCGATCTCGCGCTCAACCCTGGTGAAGTACTCGGAGTGCTTGGGCCCAACGGCGCAGGTAAAAGTACTTTGCTGGCGGGCCTGTGCGGCGAACTGCGCCCGGCCCAAGGGCAGGTCTGGCTCGATGATCGGCCACTGGCCCAGTGGCAGGGGGCGGAGCGCGCCCGGCGCCTGGCAGTCTTGCCGCAGTCCTCGACCCTGGATTTCGCCTTCCGTGTCGAGGAAGTCGTCGGCATGGGGCGCCTGCCGCACCAGAGTGGTCGAGTGCGCGACGAGCAAATCGTCGCCTCGGCGCTGCAAGTGGCAGACGCTGCGCATCTGCACGGTCGCAGTTACCTGGCGTTGTCCGGCGGCGAACGTCAGCGGGTGCATCTGGCGCGGGTGTTGGCGCAGTTGTGGCCAGGTGAAACGGGGCAAACCCTGTTGCTGGATGAGCCGACTTCGATGCTCGATCCGCTGCATCAGCACACCATCCTCCAGGCGGTGCGTGAGTTCGCCAGTCGCGGCGCTGCCGTGTTGGTGATCCTGCATGACCTGAACCTGGCGGCGCGTTACTGTGATCGCCTGTTGCTGCTCGCGTCCGGTCGGCCAGTGGCCCTGGACACGCCCCGGCACGTGCTGCGCCCGGAACCGCTCAAGGCGGTGTTTGGCCTGGACGTGCTGGTGCAAGACCATCCGGAGCGCGGGCATCCATTGATCATTGCCCGCTGAGGGCGCCCTGGAGGATATGGACGTGCGCCTGCTTCTGATTCTGGCATTGAGTGTACTGACGGCGTGTCAGAGCATCACACCGCCTCCACTCGGCGGACGAATCCGTGATTTGCACAATGGCCAGGCCGTGACACCCCAGGCATTGGTCGAACGCTTGGCAATGGCGCCTCGGGTGGTGGTGGGGGAGCGGCACGACAATCGCGATCACCACGCACTGCAGGTCTGGCTGCTCCAGGCCCTGGCCGGGCAGCGGGCCCAGGGCAGCCTGTTGCTGGAAATGCTCACCCCCGCCCAGCAACCACGCGTTGATTCGGTCCGCCAGTTACCCACCTTGCCGAAGGACCTGCCCGGCGCACTGGACTGGTCGCCGGGCTGGGATTGGAGCTTGTATGGCCCCGTCGTCGAGTTTGCCCTGGCGCAACGTTATCCGTTGCTGGCCGCCAATCTGGACGCCGCCGAGATCCAGCGTTTCTATCGACAAGCCCCCAGCTTGATGGGCACTCGCTCCAATGCAGCCACTGTGAAGGACGAGTTGTTGGGGCAAATCCGTGAATCCCACTGCGGTTTGCTGCCCGAGTCGCAAATGCCGGCGATGCTGGCCGTGCAGCAGCAGCGTGACCGGCGCATGGCCGAACGCTTGTTGCAAGCGCCGACACCGGCACTGTTGTTCGCCGGTGCCTGGCATGCGCGCAAGGATGTTGGTGTGCCGATGCATGCGTTGGATCTTGGCGCCAGTGAGGCACCCATCGTCTTGATGCTGGCCGAGGAGGGCAGCGAGGTGACGTTGGCCATGGCGGATTACGTGTGGTACACGCCGGCCGTGCCGCCACAGGATTACTGCGCGCAGATGCGCGAGCACGCCGGGAAGTGATTTTCTACAGGCAAAAAAAGACCCGGCAAAAGCCGGGTCAAATAACCGTGATTAGCCTGATGAGGAGATATCTGAGAGTCCGAACCAAGGGCTGTTCAAATATCGACCAGTCTCGCGACCGGATGTGCTAATCATAGCGATTCTCATTACCATGTCAAACATTGTTTTACGATTCACCGAAATAACCGCGCGACCAGGGTTCGCGCTGGAAACGAAAGGGGCGTCAGGTCTTATGGCGCATTGAAATGGCGTCCAGCTGTTTATTCAGGGCTTCTTTGCGCTCGGCGGGGATGTCATTCCAATGCACATCCATCAACGCGCCCTCGATGGCGTACAGCAACACCTTGGAGGCCCGGAAGCCCCGAGTGCGTACGGCGCGATAGGCGTCCACCGCGCCAAGCCGGCGTAGATCCGAGGCACTGTGAATGCCCACGGCGTGCAGCCACTGGGCTGATGTCTTGCCCAGATTTTTCAGATGTTGCAGTTCATCATTCATCGAGCCTCCTTGCGAATGGCCGATTGGTGCAGTGGGCAAGCTTCTGAGCAGTGTAGCGGTCAGTAGGAAAAGCGTGATTGTTTGGTCGGATTCGACGCAAAAGCTTCTAATGCATTACGCACGATGGGGTGGGAAAAGGCTGCAAACTACATGCTCCAGCGCAAGCGGGGGCGCTGGAGGTCCGTTTCAGTCTGTGGCAGTTCCGCCTGCTGGCCGACCCGCTTCAAACAGGTTCAGCGAGTGCGGTAGCGCAACCGGGTGCCGAAGTTCATCGACATCAGGATCTCGTCCGCAGACAGCTCTGGCGGGAAGTAGGCGCCGGATATCTGCGCATGGGCCAGGCTCGCGCCTTCCAGTGACGACTTGCGAAAATCGATGCCGCGCAAATCGGCGGAGCGGAAATAGGCGTCGCTGAAGTCAATGTCGTCCGCGTTCAGTTCCCGCAGATCAAGCCCTCGAAAATCGCCGCCGCGCATGTCGACCGGACCTTGTGGGCGTTCGCTGTTGAACCCGGCGATATCATCTTTGCGCAGCAAGGCATAAAGCGGGGTAGTGAGAAGTTTGGGAAGGCTCATTTCATATCACCTGTTGGTTTTATGACGCCAGTATAGTGCCACTATTTGGCGGCCGTGAAGCCGGACATCGCTTCACGGCCGAAATAGTGATCTAGAGGCCTGGCAGGCGCTGGCGGATCTGCGCGACCACGACGTCGAGCGTACCGCTTTCGTTGGTTTGGACCCGTTTGCTGCAGAGAATTTCCGCCGGGGTCAGGGCTTCACGGCTGGCCTGTTGGGCGGCAATGACCGCCAGATTCGCATCGGAGGGGTCTTTCTGGTCGGCCTGACGTTGTGCCAGGCGACTTTCGATGACCGCTTGCGGCGCATTGCAGTCGAGGATCAGGAACGGAGCACCGGTGGCTTCGGCGATTTTCGCTGCTGCGTCGCGTTGATCGCGCTTGAGGTAAGTGGCATCGATCACCACCGGGAATCCGGCGCGCAGGATCACCGCGGCGATTTCATGCAGGCGGGCGTAGGTAGCGCTGCTGGCGTCGCTGCTGTAAATGCCGGCCTGTGGATCGTTGGGTACTTGTTGCTGGCCGAACAGCCGCTTGCGCTCCACGTCCGAGCGCAGGCGAATGGCGCCCAGCGCCTCTACCAGGCGCATCGCGACATGGCTTTTGCCGACGGCCGAAACACCGTGGGTGAGGGCCAGGAAAGGCGAAGGAATGGTGCTGTAGCTTTCGGCCAGGTTGGCGTAGTTGCGGTACTGGCGCAGGGTGGTGGCGCGCTGTACCGGATCGGCTTCGGCCGGCATGCTGAACAGCGCGACTTTGGCCCGGACCAGGGCACGATAGGCTTTATAGAAGTTCAGCAGCTCCAGGCCCTGATAGTCACCGGTCAGTTCCAGGTACTGGCTGACGAAGCGCCGTGCCAGCGATTTCAGACCGCGGTCCTCCAGGTCCATCGCCAGGAACGCGGTGTCGGCATAGACGTCGGTGAAGCGGAACGGCTCGTTGAACTCGATGCAGTCGAAAATCACCACCTTGCCGTCGATCACGGTGGCGTTGCCCAGGTGGATATCACCGTGGCATTCGCGGATGAAGCCTTCGGCCTTGCGTTGGGTGAACAGCGGCTTGAGGCGTTCGAAACTGCTTTCGGCCCAGGCTTGCAGGGCTTCGAGTTGCAACAGGTCGGCCTTGTCGTTGAGGAACGGGCGGATCTGTTCAAAGTTCTGCAGCACCGGTGCCATCACGCTTTGCGGGGTGCCGGCGTCGTTTTCGGCGGGCACCTTGGGCGTGGCGAGGTGGAATTGGGCGATCTGCGCGGCCATCTCGTCGATGTGCGCGGTGGTCAGTTCGCCGTTGGCTTGCAGCGTGCTGAGCAGCTCGCTCTGCGGGAACTGACGCATCTTCAGGGCGTACTCGATGGCCGGGCCGTCGCCACCCAGCTGCGGCGCTTCGGCGCTGCCGGTAATTGGCAGGACGTCCAGGTACAGGTCTTGGGTCAGGCGCTGGTTGAGGCGCAACTCCTCACCACAGAAGTGCTTGCGCGCCTCGAGGCTGGTGAAGTCGAGGAAGCCGAAGTTGACCGGTTTTTTGAATTTGTAGGCGTATGGCCCAGTGAGCAATACCCAGGAAATGTGGGTCTCGATGACCTGGAACCCTTCGACGGGATGCGGGTAGAGGGCCGGGTTTTGCAGGGCAGCGATCAGGGATTGGCTCACGGGCGGTCCTTCATAGACTGGAAAAATTCAGGCCGTCATTATGGCCGCAAGCCGCGCTAACGCAAACCGCGTGGAGGGCTCATGTTGAACCCCGACAAAGTGCGTATAATCCGCCGCCATGACTCGTACCCGATCCCCCCGTACCCCCAAGAAACCACCCGCCAGCCGCCTGCGGCCCTGGCTGGGCTGGGCCCTTAAACTCAGCCTGGTGGGCCTCGTCGTGCTCGCCGGTTTTGCGGTCTATCTCGATGCCGTGGTCCAGGAGAAGTTCTCCGGCAAGCGCTGGACCATTCCGGCCAAGGTCTATGCCCGGCCGTTGGAGCTGTTCGTCGGACAAAAGCTGAGCAAGGATGATTTCCTGACCGAGCTCGATGCCTTGGGTTATCGCCGTGAAAGCGTGGCCAATGGTCCGGGCGCGGCCTCGGTCAATGGCAATACCATCGACCTCAATACCCGTGGCTTCCAGTTCTATGAGGGCATGGAGCAGGCACAACCGGTGCGGGTGCGTTTTTCCGGCGATTATGTCGCTGCGCTGACCGGGGCCAAAAACGCAAGCCTGTCGGTGGTGCGTCTTGAGCCGCTGCTCATTGGTGGCCTGTACCCCAAGAACCTCGAAGATCGGATCCTGATCAAGATCGACCAGGTGCCGCCGTTCCTGCTCGATACGCTGATCGCCGTCGAAGACCGCGACTTCTACCATCACTTCGGCGTCTCGCCCAAGTCGATTGCCCGGGCCGTCTGGGTCAATACCTCCTCGGGCCACATGCGCCAGGGCGGCAGCACGCTGACCCAACAGTTGGTCAAGAACTTCTACCTGACCAACGAACGCAGCCTGACCCGCAAGCTCACCGAAGCCATGATGGCGTTGTTGCTGGAGCTGCACTACGACAAGCAGGAGATCCTGGAGGCGTACCTCAACGAGGTATTTATCGGCCAGGACGGTCAACGGGCGGTGCACGGTTTCGGCCTCGCCAGCCAGTTCTTCTTCAGCCAGCCGCTGTCCGAGCTCAAGTTGCATCAGGTGGCGTTGTTGGTGGGCATGGTCAAGGGACCGTCTTCCTATAACCCGCGTCGTAATCCGGAACGCGCCCTCGAGCGGCGCAACCTGGTGCTCGACCTGCTGCAACAACAGGGTGTGGCGACGGCCGAGCAAGTCGAAGCGGCGAAAAAGATGCCGTTAGGCGTGACCAAGCGTGGCAGCCTGGCAGACAGTTCGTTCCCCGGTTTCATGGACCTGGTCAAGCGTCAGCTGCGGGAAGACTACCGCGACGAAGACTTGACCGAAGAAGGCCTGCGTATCTTCACCAGTTTCGACCCGATCCTGCAGATGAAGGCCGAAGCCTCGGTCGAGGACACCTTCAAGCGACTGGGTGGGCGCAAGGGCGCCGACGAAGTCGAAGCGGCCATGGTGGTGACCAACCCGGAAACCGGCGAAGTCCAGGCCATGATCGGCAGCCGGCAGGCCAGTTTCGCCGGTTTCAACCGGGCGCTGGATGCGGTGCGCCCGATTGGCTCGCTGATCAAGCCAGCGGTGTACCTCACCGCCCTGGAAAAGCCGAGCCAATACACGTTGACCAGTTGGCTGTCGGACGAGACGTTCTCGGTCAAGGGGGCCGATGGCCAGGTCTGGAAACCGCAGAACTATGATCGACGCTCCCACGGCACGGTGTTCCTGTACCAGGGGCTGGCGCATTCCTACAACCTGTCGACGGCTCGCCTCGGACTTGAGGTCGGCGTCCCGAACGTACTCAAGACCTTGGCGCGCCTGGGGGTGAGTCGCGAATTCCCGGCGTTCCCGTCGATGTTGTTGGGAGCCGGTGGCCTTACGCCGATCGAAGTGGCGGCCATGTACCAGACGCTGGCCAACGGCGGTTTCAATACGCCGATGCGCGGGATCCGCAGTGTGCTGACCGCCGATGGCGAGCCGCTCAAGCGTTATCCGTTCCAGATTCAGCAGCGTTTCGATCCGGCCTCCATTTACCTGATCCAGAGCGCGATGCAGCGGGTCATGCGTGAAGGCACCGGCAGTTCGGTCTATAACGTGCTGCCCCGGACCCTGACCCTGGCAGGCAAGACCGGCACCAGTAACGACTCGCGCGACAGTTGGTTCGCCGGCTTCAGCCAGGACCTGCTGGCGGTGGTCTGGCTCGGACGTGATGACAACGGCAAGACCCCATTCACCGGTGCCACTGGCGCGCTGCAGGTCTGGACCAGTTTCATGCGCAAGGCCGACCCGCTGCCGCTGGACATGCCGCAACCGGACAACATCGTCCAGGCGTGGGTCGATTCGCGCACGGGGCAAGGCTCCGATGCCAATTGCCCGGGCGCTGTGCAGATGCCGTATATTCGCGGCAGCGAACCGCCACCTGGTGCTGCCTGTGGCGGCACGAATCCCGCCGAATCGGTGATGGATTGGGTCAAGGACTGGATGAATTAAGCAAAGAGGGTTTCAAGTGAACAAGTGGTTGATTCCAGCGGTAACAGCCGTGGCTTTGCTCAGTGGTTGTTCTACCGTACAACGTGGTTCGATTCCGGTCGTTGACTCCGGCACCGCTGTTTCCAACAGTGAGCGGGTCTCGGCCAACGGCGGTTTCCGTCAGACGACAGTGAAGCGGCCGGTGCAGGGCCAGGTCCAGGCAATCCCGCAGGGCGACACCGGTGTCGTCGTGATGGTGCCAGGTGGCGGCGCGACGACCTCGGCGCCGATCAGCAGCACGCCGATCACGCCGGGCCCGATCACCCCCGGGCCAATCGAAACCTCGCCGATCGATCAGGGCAGCTACAGCATGCCTTCGACGCCGAGCAGCATTCCGTCGGCAGGAGCCGGTGGTCTGTCCGCCGATGAGCAGCTCGACGGTCCGGTCCTGGCCCTGCTGACCACCGCGCAACAGCAACAGGCCGGCGGTGACCTCAACGGTGCGTCCTCCAGCCTGGAGCGCGCCCAGCGTGTCGCGCCGCGCGAACCCCAGGTGCTTTATCGCCTGGCCCAGGTGCGCCTGGCCCAGGGCGACGCACCGCAAGCCGAACAGCTGGCCCGTCGTGGCCTGACATTCTCCAGTGGTCGTCCGGCACTTCAGGCCAGCCTGTGGGAATTGATCGCCCAGGCCCGTGAGAAACAGGGCGATTCCGCTGGCGCGGCATTGGCCCGTCAGAAGGCCAAGGTTTCGCTCTGATGGATACGCGTTTTCCTCGGATCGCCGATCAGTTGCTGTTGATCGAGCGGGAACTGCGGGTCCAGGGCTGGTGGAGCGATGTGTCGCCTTCGGCGCAGGCGCTGGCCAGCGTCGAGCCGTTCGCGGTCGACACCTTGGACTTCGAGCAATGGCTGCAATGGATCTTCCTGCCCAGGATGAAAACTATCCTGGAAAACGACCTGCCGCTGCCCAACGCCTCGGGCATCCTTGCCATGGCCGAGATGGTCTATGCCCAGCGGCCAGGGCAGGGCATCGAGTTGCAGCGGCTGCTGGCGCAGTTCGATCAGTTGATCAGCAACGCCGGCTGACCGGCGTTACTGACAGTTCTCCTCGATTTGCTTGCGGGTCTCGTCGATCCGCAGGCGCCGTTCCTCATCGGTGAGGCGGCGCATTTCCCCCTCCACGTCTTCACGTACCCTGGGATTGTTCTGCAATTGCGCCAGGTTGGTCCGCGCCTGTTCGCAGAACGCCTTTAGTTGGGCTTCCTGCTCGGCAATCTGTTTCTTGACCTGTTGGTCGATGGCCTTTTGGTCGCCAATGACTCCGCCAGACGGCGGTGCCGCCGGTTTGGCGGGCGGCTGGGCGGACTTGATCACCGTCGTGGCCTCCGTGCCTTCCGGCGGCTGGGCGCCGAAGTGGGTAACGCCCTGGGCGTCCACCCATTTGTAGACCTGGCCGGCCATGCACATCGGGCTCAGGCCAACCAGCAGGCTGGCCGTCAAGAAGATCATTCGCATGCTGTTTCCTTGTCATGGGTTGCGCAATTGAAGCTAACACAGTTGCCGTTTAAAGGTTTTTTCTTGCGTTCTCATGCGCTTACTTCGAATAAAACACATAGACGACTTGACTTGAAGGAGGCGAAACAGAAGAATCCAAAGTCCGCTGTAGAGGGACTGCCAGAAGCAGACCCACTCAGCAGATCATGAGGCGCACATCCGCGCCGACCTGTTACACCCGCAACGCGTTACCTCGCGCTGGGTGGGAAAGGCCCGCAACACTTGGGACGATCCCAATACTTGCTCAGTCAGTGCTGACGTAGTCGGCGACCACCGTCGCTCATGCTCTGCCGAGAAGTAAACCTATTAAGACCCGTCCCTTTCTTGTGGGTCGGTATTCTGGCGTTTTAGAGGTGAACAACGTGGAGCTTTTATCTGGCGGTGAGATGCTCGTCCGCTTTTTGCGTGACGAAGGCGTCAAATATATCTACGGGTACCCCGGTGGTGCTCTTCTTCATGTCTATGATGCCCTGTTCAAAGAACCGGAAGTGACCCACATCCTGGTTCGTCACGAGCAGGCGGCCACCCATATGGCTGACGGCTATGCCCGTGCCACCGGCAAGGCCGGCGTGGTACTGGTGACTTCCGGTCCAGGCGCCACGAACGCCATCACCGGTATCGCTACCGCGTACATGGACTCCATCCCGATGGTGATCATTTCCGGCCAGGTGCCCAGCACCATGGTGGGGACCGATGCATTCCAGGAAACCGACATGATCGGTATCTCCCGGCCGATCGTGAAGCACAGCTTCATGATCAAGCACGCATCGGAAATCCCGGAAGTCATGAAGAAGGCCTTCTACCTGGCTGAATCCGGTCGTCCTGGCCCGGTTGTGGTCGATGTCCCGAAAGACATGACCAACCCGGCCGAGAAGTTCGAATACATCTTCCCGAAAAAAGCCAAGCTGCGTTCCTACAGCCCGGCCGTACGCGGCCACTCCGGACAAATCCGCAAGGCAGCCGAAATGCTCCTGGCGGCCAAGCGCCCGGTGCTGTACTCCGGTGGTGGCGTGATCCTCGGCGGTGGCTCCGCGCCGCTGACCGAACTGGCAAAAATGCTCAACCTGCCGGTCACCAATACGCTGATGGGCCTGGGCGCGTTCCCTGGCACCGACCGTCAGTTCATCGGTATGCTTGGCATGCACGGCAGCTACACCGCCAACCTGGCGATGCACCACGCCGATGTCATCCTGGCGGTTGGCGCACGTTTCGACGACCGCGTTATCAATGGGCCGGCGAAATTCTGCCCGAACGCCAAGATCATCCACATCGACATCGATCCGGCGTCCATCTCCAAGACCATCAAGGCAGACGTGCCGATTGTCGGTCCTGTAGAGAGCGTGCTGACCGAAATGGTCGCCATCCTCAAGGAAATCGGCGAGGTTCCAAACAAGGAGTCCGTGGCCAGTTGGTGGAAGCAGGTCGATGAATGGCGCGGTGATCGTGGCCTGTTCCCTTATGACAAGGGTGATGGCAGTGTGATCAAGCCGCAGACCGTGATCGAAACCCTGTGCGAAGTGACCAAGGGCGATGCCTTTGTGACCTCCGACGTGGGCCAGCACCAGATGTTCGCTGCGCAGTACTACAAGTTCGACAAGCCCAATCGCTGGATCAACTCCGGCGGCCTGGGCACCATGGGCTTCGGTTTCCCGGCGGCCATGGGCATCAAGTTGAGCTTTCCAGAGGCTGATGTCGCCTGCGTCACCGGCGAGGGCAGCATCCAGATGAACATCCAGGAACTGTCCACCTGCCTGCAATACGGTTTGCCGGTGAAGATCGTGATCCTGAACAACGGCGTGTTGGGGATGGTTCGCCAGTGGCAGGACATGAGCTACGGCAGCCGTCACTCGCACTCGTACATGGAATCGTTGCCTGATTTCGTCAAGCTGGCAGAGGCCTACGGTCACGTTGGCGTGCGCATCACCGAATCGAAGGATTTGAAGTCGAAGATGGAGGAAGCGTTCGCCATGAAGGATCGCCTGGTGGTGATCGATATTGCGGTCGACACCAGCGAGCACGTCTACCCGATGCAGATCAAAGACGGCTCCATGCGCGATATGTGGCTGAGCAAGACGGAGCGTACCTAATCATGCGACACATTATTTCCTTGCTTCTGGAAAACGAACCGGGTGCGCTGTCTCGTGTTGTAGGCCTGTTCTCGCAGCGCAACTACAACATTGAAAGCCTGACCGTGGCGCCAACCGAAGACCCGACCCTGTCGCGTCTGACGCTGACCACCGTGGGGCACGATGAAATCATCGAGCAGATCACCAAGAACCTGAATAAGCTGATCGAGGTGGTCAAGCTGGTGGACCTGTCGGAAAGCGCTCATATCGAGCGTGAACTGATGCTGGTCAAGGTCAAGGCCACCGGCGCCCAGCGCGCCGAGATCAAGCGTACTACCGATATTTATCGTGGGCAGATCGTCGATGTCAGCGCCAGCGTCTATACCGTTCAGTTGACCGGTACCAGCGACAAGCTCGACAGCTTCATTCAATCGATCGGCACTGCCTCGATTCTGGAAACCGTACGCAGTGGCGTCACCGGGATTGCCCGTGGCGACAAAGTACTGAGCATCTAAACCAAATTAGCGAATGGCCTGAACGGCCGGATATAGGGGAAATTCATGAAAGTTTTCTACGATAAAGACTGCGACCTGTCGATCATCCAGGGCAAGAAAGTCGCCATCATCGGCTACGGTTCCCAAGGTCACGCCCAGGCGTGCAACCTGAAAGATTCCGGCGTTGACGTGACTGTCGGCCTGCGCAAAGGCTCGGCCACCGTTGCCAAGGCAGAAGCCCATGGCCTGAAAGTGGCTGACGTGGCTTCCGCCGTTGCCGCTGCCGACCTGGTCATGATCCTGACGCCGGACGAGTTCCAGGGCGCCCTGTATCGCGACGAAATCGAACCGAACATCAAGAAAGGCGCGACCCTGGCCTTCTCCCACGGTTTCTCGATCCATTACAACCAGGTCGTGCCGCGTGCCGACCTCGACGTGATCATGATCGCGCCGAAGGCTCCGGGCCACACCGTGCGTTCCGAGTTCGTGAAAGGCGGCGGTATCCCTGACCTGATCGCGATCTACCAGGACGCTTCGGGCAATGCCAAGAACGTGGCTCTGTCCTACGCCGCTGGCGTGGGTGGCGGTCGTACCGGCATCATCGAAACCACGTTCAAGGACGAGACCGAAACCGACCTGTTCGGCGAGCAAGCCGTTCTGTGTGGCGGTACCGTCGAACTGGTCAAGGCCGGTTTCGAAACCCTGGTCGAAGCGGGCTACGCGCCAGAAATGGCTTACTTCGAGTGCCTGCACGAACTGAAGCTGATCGTTGACCTCATGTACGAAGGCGGTATCGCCAACATGAACTACTCGATCTCCAACAACGCCGAGTACGGCGAGTACGTGACCGGTCCGGAAGTGATCAACGCCGAATCCCGTCAGGCCATGCGCAACGCCCTGAAACGTATCCAGGACGGTGAATACGCCAAGATGTTCATCAGCGAAGGCGCCACCGGCTATCCTTCGATGACCGCCAAGCGTCGCAACAACGCTGCGCACGGTATCGAAATCATCGGCGAGCAACTGCGTTCGATGATGCCGTGGATCAGCGCCAACAAGATCGTCGACAAAGCCAAGAACTAAGTCGCGAACTTGAGTCGAAAAACGCGGCCTTGGCCGCGTTTTTTCGTTTGGGCGGTGGCTTCTGGTATAAAGCTGCATCGTTTGCGGCCGAACCGTCGTCCCAGACATCTGTCGAATTTTTTCACACCGTTGCAAGGTATTGTCCATGAGCGAACGTCCCGACGAGCCAAACCAGGCTCCTGACGCCGAAAGCCTGCTACCCATCGATGAACACGTCGAAGAAGGCCATGACGCTGAAGGCCGTAAGGTCCGGCATCGTGGCATCTATCTATTGCCGAACCTGTTCACCACCGCGAACCTGTTCGCCGGTTTCTATTCCATCATCAACTCCATGAGTGCCCAGGCTGCCTTGAGCGCCGGGGATGGCGCAGGGGCGAGCCGTTACTTCGCGTTCGCCGCCATTGCGATCTTCGTCGCCATGGTGCTCGATGGTCTGGACGGGCGCGTGGCCCGCATGACCAATACCCAGAGTGCGTTTGGCGCTGAGTATGATTCACTGTCCGACATGGTCGCCTTTGGCGTGGCTCCCGCCTTGCTGGCGTTCGGCTGGGCGCTGGGAGACATGGGCAAGGTCGGCTGGATGGTTGCCTTTATCTATGTGGCGGGGGCGGCGTTGCGCCTGGCGCGTTTCAACACCCAGGTTGGCAAGGCTGACAAACGTTACTTCATCGGCCTGGCCAGTCCGGCCGCGGCGGGTGTCGTGGCAGGTGTCGTCTGGGCATTCAGCGACTACGGCATCCAGGGGTCGAAAATGTCGTTCCTGGTGGCGTTGCTGGTTGCGGCGGCCGGGATGTTGATGGTCAGCAACATCAAATACAACAGCTTCAAGGAGCTCGACCTGAAGGGGCGTGTGCCGTTCGTGGCGATTCTGGCGGTGGTGCTGGTGTTCGCAGTGGTGTTCAGTGATCCACCGCGTATCCTGTTGTTGGTTTTCCTGGGCTATGCCGCTTCCGGACCGGTGCAATACTTGTTGCGTCTTCGCCGACGCTAAACGTTGCCTTAATGTAATTTCCCCCATACTCCGCAGTCTATTGGTGCACCTGCCCTCCAATACTGCGGAGTTGTCATGCTGATCAAGATCCCCAAGTCGTCCGACTGCCGTGAATCGGACGTCACGCCCGAATCCCTCTATCTATCCCGTCGGCAAATGCTCGGTGCGTCCCTGGCTGGTCTCGCCGTCAGCAGTTTGCCTCAATGGGCCAGTGCTGCCGATGCGGCGCGTTATGTCGATGTCGAGCCCGGCAAGGCGCCGTCCTGGTTTGCCGAGAAACTGCCCTCGGTCCAATGGGGCGTGGTCACGGTCAAGAATGAACCCATCACGCCGTTCAAGGACGCAACCCATTACAACAACTTCTATGAGTTCGGAACTGACAAGGGAGACCCGGCAGCCAATGCTGGATCGTTGAAGACCGAGCCCTGGAGCGTGGTCGTGGACGGGGAGGTGGGCAAGCCGGGACGCTACGGGTTGGAAGACTTCATGAAGCCTTATCAACTGGAAGAGCGCATCTATCGATTGCGCTGTGTCGAGGCTTGGTCGATGGTCATTCCGTGGATTGGCTTCCCCATCTCTGCCTTGCTCAAGCAGGTCGAACCGACCTCCAAGGCCAAGTACATCCGTTTCGAAACCCTGCAGGATCCTAAGGTCATGCCGGGGCAGCGTTCAGGTTTCGCCTTGATCGACTGGCCGTATGTCGAAGGCTTGCGATTGGATGAGGCCATGAACCCGTTGGCCATTCTGGCGGTGGGAATGTACGGGCGGGAGTTGCCGAACCAGAACGGCGCGCCGCTGCGGTTGGTGGTCCCATGGAAATACGGTTTCAAAAGTGTGAAGTCCATCGTGCGTATCAGTCTGGTGAGTGAGCAGCCAAAGACGACTTGGCAGAGCATTGCGTCTGACGAATACGGTTTCTATGCCAACGTCAATCCGACGGTCGATCACCCGCGGTGGACCCAGGCGCATGAGCGTCGTTTACCGAGCGGGCTATTCAGTCCCAATGTCCGCGATACGTTAATGTTCAACGGCTATCAGGATGAAGTCGCTTCTTTATATGCAGGGATGGACCTGAGGAAGGACTACTGATGCGTTTTCCAGTCTGGCGAGTCGGCGTCTTCATCGCGGCGGCGATCTGGCCCTTGTTCTGGCTTTACGAGGCCTTGATGAGCTCGCTGGGTCCTGACCCGGGCAAGGTGCTGGTGGATCGGCTCGGGTTGGGCACGTTGATCCTGTTGTTGATCACCTTGAGCATGACGCCGCTGCAAAAGCTGACGGGATGGGCGGGGTGGATTGCGGTCAGGCGGCAGTTGGGGTTGTGGTGCTTTGCTTATGTGGTGCTGCATTTGAGTGGGTATGCGGCGTTCATATTGGGTTTCGACTGGTCGCAGTTGGGCGTCGAGTTGAGCAAGCGGCCTTACATTATCGTCGGGGCACTTGGGTTTCTCGGCCTGCTGGCGTTGGCGGTCACATCCAATCGCTACAGTCAGCGGCGGCTTGGCATGCGTTGGAAGAAATTGCATCGCCTGGTTTATCTGATCCTGGGGCTTGGGTTGCTGCATATGCTGTGGATCGTACGTGCAGATCTGAAGGAGTGGGCGATATACGCGTTTATAGGGGCTGTACTGTTGATGCTAAGAGTCCCGCCGGTTATGCGCCGGATCCCGCGTTTGCGGGGTAGGAAAGTCTCTTCTGCAACAAAAGCGTAATTAAGGGTTGACGGCAGATTCTGGAAGTCTATAATTCGCCCCACTTCCGGCGCAGTAGAAACGGAAAACTCCTTGAAATTCAGTGAGTTAAGTAGGTTTCGAAGGTGCAGGGCTTCAGTTTATCGAAGCCCGGAAGGAGCAGGTGGAGCGGTGTTGTTTGGCTCTATCGGCGGTTCGATCTTCTCGGTCGAAAGCGGTGAAAAAGAGGTGTTGACAGCAGCGAGTAACGCTGTAGAATTCGCCTCCCGCTAACGAGAGATCGAAAGCGCAAGTGGTTGAAGTTGAAAAGGAAACTTTAAAACTTCTGAAAATAACCGCTTGACAGATACACGGGGCGCTGTAGAATGCGCGCCTCGGTTGAGACGAAAGACTCAGCCAGCCGCTCTTTAACAACTGAATCAAGCAATTCGTGTGGGTGCTTGTGGAGTCAGACTGCTAGTCAACAGATTAT
>NZ_FMTR01000030.1:0-13719 GCF_900100135.1 Pseudomonas sp. NFACC05-1
GCAGACGCCACTGTCGCCGGGCTGGAACATCTTCAGTGGTTGGGAAAAACGGGGGCGGCTGCGCCACCCAGCGGGAGCAAGCTCCCTCGCCACAACGCTGCCCGCTTGAGAGTGGCGTGATGCTTTTTACCGCTCGGACTTGGGCGTTGCCACCTTGTCCCGCAGGTACACCGGCTGCGCATCATCGGCGGGAATGGCTTCACCGCGCTCCCAGGCGAAGCGCGCCAGGGCCAGCAGGTCTTCGGCGTGAGGCAGCAGGGAGGCGTCCTGGCCGGTCAGGCTGACGGCGATGCGCTCGCCGTAGCCCCAACCGGTACCGGCACCGAACCATGCACCGTCGGCCCCGCTTGGCAACGCCGCGGCCTCGGGTGGCAATACCGCCTCAGCACCGACCAGGCGCATCTCGCCGTCGGTTTCGCGATAGCAGCCCCAGTACACCTCGTCCATGCGCGCATCGATGGCCGCTGCGACTTGGCGGGCGCCCTGTTCACGCAAGGCGCGCTGGGCCAGCACCGCCAGGTTCGACACCGGCAACACCGGCCGCTCCAGGGCAAACGCCAACCCTTGCACCACGCCGATGGCGATGCGCACGCCGGTAAAAGCCCCCGGCCCGCGACCGAAGGCAATCGCATCCACTGCCTGCAAGGTCGTCCCGGCATCGCTCAGCAGTTTCTGGATCATCGGCAATAGCTTCTGCGCATGCAGGCGCGGGATCACCTCGTAATGGCTCGTGACCTTGCCGTCGTGCAGCAAGGCAACGGAGCAAGCTTCAGTCGCGGTGTCCAGGGCCAGCAAGGTGCTCATCGATGTGTCCGTAAATCAGGTGGAAAAAAGTGCGCCAGTATAAACAACTACGGCCCGCAAGCGGGCCGTAGTTGATGCAACTGATCAGACTTTTCAGCTCAGCGCTTCGAGCACCTTGCCGGTGATCGCATCGACCGAGCCAACGCCCGGGATGTGGCTGTACTTCGGCTTGCCCTGGGCAGCCGACAGGTTCTGGTAGAACGCCACCAGCGGCTTGGTCTGGGAATGGTAGACCGACAGGCGATGACGCACGGTTTCTTCGGTGTCGTCCTTGCGCTGCACCAGCTCTTCACCGGTAACGTCGTCCTTGCCCGCGACTTTCGGCGGGTTGTAGACGGTGTGGTAGACACGGCCAGATGGCTCGTGGACGCGACGACCGGCAATGCGCTGGACGATCTCTTCGTCGTCGACCGCGATTTCGACCACGTGATCGAGCTCAACACCGGCAGTCACCAGGGCTTCGGCCTGGGGAATGGTGCGCGGGAAGCCGTCGAACAGGAAGCCGTTGGCGCAATCGGCTTGAGCGATACGATCCTTGACCAGGGCGATGATCAGGTCATCCGACACCAGGCCGCCGGCATCCATGATGCTCTTGGCCTTGACGCCCAGCTCGGTGCCCGCCTTGACTGCGGCACGCAGCATGTCGCCAGTGGAAATTTGCGGGATACCGAATTTTTCGGTGATGAACTTTGCCTGAGTACCTTTACCGGCCCCGGGAGCTCCCAGCAGAATGACGCGCATCGATGTGCTCCTCAATTTTTTTATGTAAAACGCTCGGATTCGCCTCGTGGGGCCAATCTTCGAAAAACAGGATCGTGACCGCCCAAACGGCCAAAGGCTGATCAAGATACACAGCAGGCCCGACCCACACAAGCCGCCGAAAGTCGGAGGAACCCGCACCCGATACGACCTTCGGAGGAGGTGGCGAGAGTCGCAACCGAGCAACAAACTGTCGCCTGGCCAACCCTTACCCTCCCCCCACGGACAACGCCCGGGAACGCCGGACGAGCCGTTTCGGTGCGCTGCCTGATCTTAGCCGGTATTGCGCAAACCGGCGGCAATCCCCGCCACAGACACCAGCAACGCCTGTTCCACGGGGCTGCCCTGGGCCACATCCTGCCGCCGCGAGCGCGCCAACAATTCGGCCTGCAGCAGGTGCAGTGGGTCGAGGTAAGTGTTGCGCAGGCGAATGAATTCCAGCGTGGCTGGGCTATGTGCCAGTAGCTGCGACTGACCGGTCAACCCAAGGACCACCGAGCACGCCTGCGACAATAGGTCGCGTAAATGCGCACCCAAAGGCAGCAGCCCAGGTTCCACCAAACGCTCGTCGTAGGAGCGGGCAATGTCGGCGTCGGCCTTGGCCAGCACCATTTCCAGCATATCGATGCGGGTCCGGAAGAACGGCCACTGTTCGCGCATTTGCCCCAACAGCTCGCCTTCGCCACGCTCCAGGGCCTTGCTCAGTGCGGTTTCCCAGCCGAGCCAGGCCGGCAGCATCAAGCGGGTCTGGGTCCAACCGAAGATCCACGGGATCGCCCGCAGGCTTTCGATGCCACCGGCCCGACGCTTGGCCGGACGGCTGCCCAGGGGCAGGCGCCCCAGTTCCTGCTCGGGGGTGGACTGGCGGAAGTACTCGACAAATTGCGGGTTTTCCCGCACCACGGCGCGGTAGGCACGGACGCCATCGGCCGCCAGCTCGTCCATCAGGTCCCGCCACTGCGGCGTGGGCGGCGGCGGTGGCAGCAGCGTCGCTTCGAGCACGGCGGCGAGATAAAGGTTGAGGTTCTGTTCGGCGATGTCCGGCAGGCCGAATTTGAAACGAATCATTTCTCCCTGCTCGGTGGTGCGGAAACGCCCGGCCACCGAACCCGGTGGCTGGGACAGGATCGCCGCGTGCGCCGGACCACCACCACGGCCCACGGTGCCGCCGCGACCATGGAACAACAGCAGTTCGACTTGCTGCTCGCGGCAGATGTCCACCAGCCGCTCCTGGGCCCGATACTGCGCCCAGGCCGCCGCAGTGGTCCCGGCATCCTTGGCCGAATCGGAATAGCCGATCATCACTTCCTGAGGACCTTGCAGCCGCGAGCGATAACCGGGCAGCAGCAACAGCCGCTCGATCACCGGCCCGGCGTTGTCCAGGTCGGCCAGGGTCTCGAACAGCGGTACCACGCGCATTGGCCGCAACACGCCGGCGTCCTTCAACAACAGCTGCACCGCGAGGACATCGGAAGCCGCACCGGCCATGGAGATCACGTAGGAACCCAGGGACGCCGCTGGCGCCGCGGCCACTTCTCGGCACGTCGCCAAGACTTCCGCCGTATCGGCCGATGGCTTGAAATGGGCCGGCAGCAGCGGACGCCGGTTGCTCAGTTCCGCCAGCAAGAAGCTGATGCGCTGCTCCTCGTTCCAATCCTCATAGCGCCCCAGCCCCAAGTAGTCGGTTATTTCCGTCATGGCGGCGGTATGGCGCGTCGAGTCCTGGCGCACATCGAGGCGCACCAGGAACAGACCGAACGTCACCGCCCGGCGCAGGCAATCGAGCAGCGGCCCGTCGGCAATCACACCCATGCCGCATTCGTGCAACGAGTGGTAGCACAGCTCCAGGGGGTCCAGCAGCTCGCGGTTGTGCTGTAACACGTCGGCGCTTGGCGGCGTGGCGGCGCTCAAGGAGGCGTGGGCCCAGTTGCGGGTGGCGCGCAGGCGTTCACGCAATTGCTTGAGCACGGCGCGATAAGGTTCGGCGCTGTCGCCGGCCTGGGCACGCAAGGCCTCGCTGGCGTGTTGCATGGACAGCTCGGCCGCCAGTTGATCGACATCACGCAGATACAGGTCCGCCGCCATCCACCGCGCCAGCAACAGCACCTCGCGGGTCACGGCAGCGGTGACATTCGGGTTGCCGTCGCGGTCGCCGCCCATCCACGAGGCAAAACGGATTGGCGCGGCCTCCAGCGGCAGGCGCAAGCCGGTCGCGGCATGCAGGGCCTGGTCGGCCTTGCGCAGGTAATTGGGAATGGCCTGCCACAACGAGTGTTCGATCACCGCGAACCCCCACTTGGCCTCGTCCACCGGGGTTGGCCGGGTGCGGCGGATTTCTTCGGTGTGCCAGGCTTCGGCGATCAAGCGTTGCAGGCGTTCGTGAATCTGCGCGCGCTCGGCGCTGGTCAGGTCGCGGTGATCCTGGGCCGCCAGTTGCGCGGCGATGGCGTCATATTTCTGGATCAGTGTACGGCGAGCCACTTCCGTGGGGTGTGCCGTGAGGACCAATTCGATCTCCAGCCGCCCCAATTGCCGGGCCAGGGCCTCGGCGCCATGGCCTTCGGCCCGCAACCGGGCGAGCAGCTCGGGCAACACCCGCGCCTCGAAGGGTTCCGGCTGCGATTCTTCGCGGCGGTGGATAAGTTGATATTGCTCGGCGATATTGGCCAGGTTGAGAAACTGGTTGAATGCCCGCGCCACCGGCAGCAGTTCGTCCTCGCTCAACTGGTTGAGGCTGGCGCTGAGTTCGGCGTCCACGGAACCGCGTCGGTCAGCCTTGGCGCCCTTGCGGATCTGCTCGATCTTGTCGAGAAACGCATCCCCGTATTGTTCGCGGATGGTGTTGCCCAATAACTCACCCAGCAGGTGAACGTCTTCGCGCAAGCGTGCATCGATATCGGTCATCAGCATTTCTCCAGCAAAAAGTCCGGACAGCTCTTGGATTAGAGAGTGCCGATGCCCACCGTTTCTGACAAGCGACGAAGGGACTTTAAACCTTGCAGGACAAAGCTAGTCTCATGATTAAGCCACACAACGGCTTGTCACTCACCGCGCCTGCCACGAGCAGGCTTATTGAGGTCATCATGAAAATTCGTGAGCTTGCCCAGCATTGGGAAGAAAACGCCAAGGGCCGTCTGACCGAGACTGGCTACACGATTCACCTGGACGTGGAAGCCGCCGCCCGGCTGGCAGCAATCTGCGACATGTACCCCAAGCGCCAGCCCGAGGAGCTGCTCGGCGAGCTGATCGGAGCGGCACTGGAAGAGCTGGAAGCCAGCTTCCCCTACATCAAGGGCTCGCAAGTCGTCGCCACCGATGAAGAAGGCGACCCGCTGTACGAAGACGTGGGTCCGACCCCACGATTCCTCGCCTTGTCCCGGCGGCATCTGCACGACCTTTCCTCGCAGAACGACAAATCCAAACACTGACCGCTTTCATTCCTGGTTGCGACTTTCCGGCGCGGTGGCTTTCCACCCGCGCCGCAATACCGCTGCGCGCCTTGAAAGTTCAGCTTTTTTGCCGCTGACCGATCAGTCAGTAATTCTTTTGGCGAATGGCCATCTTCGCTGAACTTTTGAAAAACGCCTCGGGTCACACCGAGTAACCATACTGGAACGGTTGTTTAAATAAACGCGCCTTGGCGCCAGCGCCAAACCAGACGTCACGGCTTCGGTCCCAGCATGGATTTGTCGTTTTTTCAGGAGTTTTCCAATGGAGTTGAAGCCTATGAATACCTGCACTGCCAAACCCTCATCCACTGGCCTGCGCGGCTTGAAGTTGGCTGCCCTGGCGATCGGTAGCAGCTTCATTCTCGCCGGTTGCGCCGGTAATCCACCTTCGGAGCAGTACGCGGTGACCCAATCGGCGGTCAACAGCGCCGTCAGCGCCGGCGGTACCGAATTCGCTGCTGTGGAAATGAAATCGGCCCAGGACAAACTCAAGCAGGCGGAAATCGCCATGCATGACAAGAAGTACGACGAAGCCAAGCGTCTGGCCGAACAGGCCGAGTGGGACGCCCGCGTCGCCGAGCGCAAGGCTCAGGCCGCCAAGGCCGAACAAGCACTCAAGGATTCTCAGAAAGGGGTTCAGGAACTGCGTCAGGAAGGCATGAACAAGGTTCAGTAAGCCGTTCACGCCACGACGTACTTCTCATTGATAAAAGGACGACAGACTATGATGCACAAACACTTGATGATGCCCGCCCTGCTCGCTGCCTGCGTAGCCCTGGCCGCTTGCTCCCACGACCCGAACGCGAACCTGGAACAGGCCCGCACCAATTACAACGGCCTGCAGGCTGATCCAGCGGCGACCAAAGTGGCCGCACTGGAAACCAAGGACGCCGCCGACTTCCTGGCCAAGGCTGACAAGGCCTATATGGACAAGGAAGACGAAGCCAAGGTCGACCAGTTGGCCTACCTGACCAACCAGCGCGTCGAAGTGGCCAAGCAGACCATCGCCCTGCGCAACGCCGAAGCCGAGTTGAAAAACGCCGGTGACGAACGTGCGCGTGCCTTGCTCGATGCGCGTAACGCGCAGATCAAGCAACTGCAGGACAGCCTCAACGCCAAGCAGACCGAACGCGGTACGCTGGTGACCTTCGGCGACGTGCTGTTCGCCACCAACAAGTCCGACCTGCGCGCCAGCGGCATGACGAATGTGAACAAACTGGCGCAGTTCCTCCAGGAAAACCCGGACCGCAAGGTGATCATCGAAGGCTATACCGACAGCACCGGTTCGGACTCCTACAACCAGTCGCTGTCCGAGCGCCGCGCCAACTCGGTGCGTATGGCTCTGGTGAATATGGGCGTGAACATGGACCGTATCGTGACCCAAGGCTATGGCAAGGAATTCCCCGTGGCTGACAACACCAGCGTCTCGGGCCGTGCCATGAACCGTCGCGTGGAAGTGACCATCTCCAACGACAACCAGCCAGTGGCCCCGCGCTCGACCATGAGCGCCAACTGATCGACTGAGGGCAACAAAAAGCCCCGCCTGACTTCAATCAGGCGGGGCTTTTTGTTGGCTTGTTCCCCCTGTGGGAGCGGGCTTGGGGTTACGGCTGCAGTTTCTGCGGCGTCTCCTGCCCCATGCAGCGCACCGCGCGTTTCTTCTCGTTGATCAGCACGCCGGTCAGGCCTTTCTGCTCGGTGTCGAACAACACCAGCACACCATCGATGCACTGGGCAACCTGGGGGGCCGGTTCCAGGGAAACCTTGTAGTCCTCGCCCGGTACGGTCTTGAGCATGGTGAATTGGTTGAGCAGCAACGCATCCTCAGGCTTGGCAAAGTGCAGGTAGCCGTAGTACCACAGCGTCGCAACGGTACCGAGGATGCTGCAGATACCGGTGATGATCAGGGGGATGGCGTTACGTTCTTCGCTCATTGCGGGCTCTCTGGTGATTCAACGGGTGATTTCGGGTAATTCGGGACCTCGCCCAGGCGGCGCAGGCCGTCGAAGTGCTGGGGATCGTCGAGGTAGCGCAGCATCACAGTGCGCCAGGTTGGGTCGGCGAACGTCTGCACATGGCCGCCGCGTGTCAATTGCAGGACCCGCGGCGGCGGCGCAGCTTGATACAGGCGGATGCCATTGGAAAGGGGAACGATGGGATCGTCCAGGCTGTGGTAGATCAATTTCGGCACGCCATTCAATTGCGCCACGGAACTGATCGCGCTGTCACCGTCCGGTACCAGCCAGGACAACGGCACCTGGAACGGCCAGGTCAGCCAGGACGTACTCAGGGCAAAACGGCCGACGTCGCGATAGCTGGCGGGCACGCCATCGAGCACCAGCGCCTTGAGCTGTCGCTGGCGCTGCGGATGCTCGACCAGGTAATGCACCGCCAGCGCACCGCCCAGGCTCTGGCCGAGCAGCACCAGCGGCTTGCCCTGCACCTCGGGCGCCTGGTCGAGCCATTGGAACGCGGCGTCAATGTCCTGGTAAATCGCCGGCAGGCTCGGCTCGCCTTCGGACAGGCCATAACCCCGGTAGTCGACCATCAACACCTGGTAGCCCTGCTCCGGCAACCACCAGCTCCCGCCCAGGTGCCAGGCCAGGTTGCCGCCGTTGCCGTGCAAATGCAGGACCGTGCCCTTGACCTCCACACCCGGTTTTACGGGCAGCCACCAGCCGTGAAGCTTGAGACCGTCGGCGGTGGTCAGGGTGACGTCACGGTACTCGAGCCTGGCCCGCTCCGGGGTGAACGGCAGGCCGTGCTCGGGGTAGAACAGCAGGGAACTGCAACCGCTCAGGGCCAACAATAGGCAAATGATGCCGAGGGTTCGCATCCGGTGAAGCCTCGCAAAAAACAGAATTGGAACACGGTCCCCTGCGGGAGCAAGCCCGCTCCCACAATTGGACAGTGTGATGCTCAAAGGATATTGGAATAATCCGCTTCGATCCGGTCCAGGCTCAGATGGTTCAGGAAGTTGGAGAAACACATCCAGGCCGACAAGGCGTTCATGTCGCGGAACTGCTCGGGCAGGTACTTGGGCGGTACCACCAGGCCTTCGTCCACCAGTTGCCGCAACGTACGCATGTCCTCGAGGGTGGTCTTGCCGCAGAACAGCAGCGGCACCTGTTCCAGCTTGCCCTTGCGCACGGCTAACTGAATGTAGTTGTAAACCATGATGAAGCCCTTGAGGTAGGACAAGTCTTTGGTAAATGGCAGCCCCGTCGGCACCGAGCCACGGAACACCCGGCTGGCGTTGCCGTAGCTTTCGGCCATTTCAAAACCCTGCTCGCGGAAGAACTCGAAGATCTGCAGGAAATCGGCGCCCTCCTCCACCATGTGAATGGCCCGGGTACGGTTGGTCAGTTTGCGCAGGCGGCTCGGGTAGGAGGCGAAGGTGATGATTTCCATCAGGATCGCCAGGCCTTCCTGGGTGACCGTGGACGAGGGTGGGCCCTTGGACAGGAAGGTGCAGATTGGCTGGTTGAGGCCGTTGAGCGTCGTGCCGACGTGCACCAGCCCTTCGTGAACTTCCAACGCACGCACGTCGCGCTCGTTGAACATCGCATCGGTGCGGATCTTGATGTAGTCCGCGCCCGCCGCTGCGTCGGCCACGATACCATCGGACTCGAATACCCGGATGGTTTCCTCGGCCTCGCCAAACACCCGGTTGAGGCGGTGTTGCAGCAGGCTGACGGCTTCCTTGGCGCTGAGGACTTTCGGCTCGTCCTTGAGGTCGCCACGGCCATCGATGTTGTTCAGGTAATCGGAGAGCATCAGGCCCAGGTCGGCCAGGGTCGGGTCGCCGGCGTGGAAGGCATCGGAGGCGGCGCCATAGAGCTCCTGGGAGATCAGCCCGAAATCCTCGGTGCCACGGGCCTCGAGCATGCGCACCACCATGCGGTATTCCTTGCACATGCGGCGCATGATCTGGCCAACCGGGTTGAACTGCCCAAGCTGGCGGGTGATGTCACGCTCGATGTTCTGGAACTCCAGCTTCACCTTGCTCGAATCGAAGGACAGTGGCCGGTTGAGGTAATAGTCGCGATCCACCGCAGGCATTTCCTTGCCCTTGGCCTTGAGAAAGCCCTTGCGGATGTTCTCGTCCCACTTCACCGCGTCGAGGATGCGAATCGGCGTTTGCGCCAGCACAATGCGATCGGACAAGGTGCGTATCGTCTGCTGGTAATCGTCCACCCGGAACTCCTGTGAAAAAACGTCCGCTTGTTGCTGTTATTGGGGTTTGACCAGCCGCTGGTAGCGCACGGCCTCCGAGAACACATCGGAATTGGCCGGGTCGTCGAGGTAACTGAAAACCTTGTTCATGTCGCTGTCCACCAGCACCCCGTCACCTTCCTCGCTCTGGTTCGGCTGGCCGCTGAGGCGTTTCTGGCCGATGGCCTGGTTGATCTGATCCACGTCCAGGTTGTAGACCACCAGCTCTTGCTTGTCGGTCAACTCGAAACCGGCGATCAAATAGTGGCCGCCAAACCGGGCCGGCACCTTGGCCGACACGTACCAGCGGCTGCCATGACGGGAAACAGTCAACGGGATGGCTTCACGCTCATGGGGCCTGGCCCTGAAGTAGCTGATGGCTTGGTAGCGGTGCCTGCCGACCTTCGTCAGCTCCAGGTTCAACGGTTCGCCCCAGGCATTGGTGCTGGTCCAGTGACCGAGCAGGCCCTCTGGCGCGGCTTCGCTTTGCGGCAACGGTGCCTTGAAGGACACCAGGCAGCCACTGAGCAACAGCAACGACACGGCCAGGACAACGGCACGCCAGGCTTTCATTTGAACTCCCTATGGCATCTGTGGCGAGGGGATTTATCCCCGTTGGGCTGCGGAGCAGCCCCCTTGCAGTCAGCTCAGTTAGCCAGATGTACCCAGTTGGCTGGTTTTGGGGCCGCTACGCGCCCCAGCGGGGATAAATCCCCTCGCCACAGGGAACGGTGTAATTCACACCGACGCCAGTACCAGGTGCATGTAGCGGGTCAGGATGCCGAGCATATCTTCATCGGCTACCGGCTCGGCGCCATTGAGCAAGCCCTGATATTCCATCCGTCCGATAATCGCCGTCAACACTTTGGCATCCTGTTGCGGCTCACGGGAGCCCAATACCTGGAAAAACTGACAGGTGCCGTGCAGCAAAATCTGCTGGTGGGAACGCACCAGCACCGCCAGGCGCGGGTTGAGCAGCGCTTCCTGGCGGAAGGCCTGTTCAGCCATCAGGTACTCACGGCGACTGTCCAATTGGTGTTGCACGTAGTCGGCGGTCATCCGGGCTATGTCGTCCGCCAGTTGCGAGCGCGATTGGGCGCTGCCGTCACCGTAAGCGACCATTTCCCGCAGCAAGCCTTCGTTGCTGGCCCACAGCTTGGCCATGAACGCCGCGCTGCGCTCCACGTATTGGGCGAAGGTATCGGTGAGCAGGTCGTCGATGTCCTTGAAATAATAGGTGGTGGCCGACAGCGGCACGCCGGCTTCGGCGGCCACGGCGCGGTGACGCACGGCTCGCACGCCATCGCGCACCACAATGCGCATGGCCGCGTCGAGAATCTCCTGGCGACGCTGCTCACTGCCCTGTCGGCTGGCCTTGCGGCCCTGGTACTGAACACTTTCAGCGACAGCCGTGGCGACGCCCGCGGCACCTTCTGAAGCCATTGCACGATTCACGACAGGTCTTCCTCGCTCTTTGAAAAACTAACCAATTGATACGTTTGTACCAGACAGGCAATAAAAAGCCGCCCATCGAGGCGGCTTTTTAGTTGAAGCACTTACGCTTGAGGCCGCATGTGCGGGAAGAGAATCACGTCCCGGATCGACGGCGAGTTGGTCAACAACATCACCAGGCGATCGATGCCGATGCCTTCGCCTGCGGTCGGCGGCATGCCGTACTCCAGGGCACGCACGAAGTCGGCATCGTAGTGCATGGCTTCGTCGTCGCCGGCATCCTTGTCAGCCACCTGGGCCATGAAACGCTCGGCCTGGTCTTCTGCATCGTTGAGCTCGGAATAGGCGTTGGCGATTTCACGACCACCGATGAACAGCTCGAAACGGTCGGTCACGCTTGGGTTCTCGTCGTTGCGACGGGCCAGCGGCGACACTTCGAACGGGTACTGGGTGATGAAGTGCGGCTGTTCCAGCTTGTGCTCGACCAGCTCTTCGAAAATCATCACTTGCAGCTTGCCCAGGCCTTCGAAGCCAAGCACCTTGGCACCGGCCTTCTTGGCGATGGCGCGAGCCTTTTCGATGTCGTTCAGGTCATCGGCAGTCAGTTCAGGGTTGTACTTGAGGATCGAGTCGAACACCGACAGGCGCACGAACGGCTCGCCGAAGTGGAACACCTTGTCGCCGTACGGCACGTCGGTGGTCCCCAGAACAAGCTGCGCCAGCTCGCGGAACAGCTCCTCGGTCAGGTCCATGTTGTCTTCGTAGTCGGCGTAGGCCTGGTAGAACTCGAGCATGGTGAACTCGGGGTTGTGCCGGGTCGAAACGCCTTCGTTACGGAAATTTCGGTTGATCTCGAAGACTTTCTCGAAGCCACCAACCACCAGCCGCTTGAGGTACAGCTCCGGCGCGATGCGCAGGAACATTTCCATGTCCAGGGCGTTGTGGTGGGTTTCGAACGGCTTGGCCGCCGCACCGCCGGGGATGGTCTGCAGCATCGGCGTCTCGACTTCCAGGAAGTCACGCTTCATCAGGAAGCTGCGGATGTGAGCGATGACTTGCGAGCGCACGCGGAACGTCTGGCGCACGTCTTCGTTGACGATCAGGTCGACGTAGCGCTGGCGATAACGCTGCTCGGTGTCGGTCAGGCCGTGGTGCTTGTCCGGCAGCGGGCGCAGGGACTTGGTCAGCAGGCGCACGCTGGTCATTTCGACATACAGGTCACCCTTGCCGGAACGGGCCAGGGTGCCTTCGGCGGCAATGATGTCGCCCAGGTCCCAGGTCTTGACGGCGGCCAGGGTTTCTTCCGGCAGGGTCTTGCGGTTGACGTAGACCTGGATGCGACCGGTCATGTCCTGGATCACCATGAACGAACCACGGTCGAGCATGATACGACCGGCCACCTTGACTGGAATCGCCGCCTCGGCCAGCTCTTCCTTGGTCTTGTCCGCATACTGCTTCTGCAAGACGTCGCAGTAGGCGTCGCGGCGGAAGTCGTTGGGGAAGGCCTGGCCCTTGGCGCGCTCGGCAGCAAGCTTTTCCTTGCGCAGGGCGATCAGGGAGTTTTCTTCCTGTTGCAGGGCTTGCGGGTCGAGTTCTAGGTCGCTCATGTCTTTAAGGATTCCATCACAGGTTCGTTGCCCCCGGCCCCGGGCCGGAGTTTGCGGGCCAGCCTGCTCCTTGATGGAAGCGTGCCTGCCCGCCGCATGGGTGTCGCGTTACAGCCCTTGTTTGAGGCTGGCGATCAGGTATTCATCGATATCGCCATCGAGCACCTTGTCGCAATCGCTGCGTTCGATGCTGGTCCGCAGATCCTTGATCCGCGAGGCATCGAGCACGTACGAACGGATCTGGTGACCCCAGCCGATGTCCGACTTGGTGTCTTCCAGTGCCTGGGACGCCGCGTTGCGCTTCTGCACTTCCTGCTCGTAAAGGCGAGCCCGGAGCATCTTCATCGCGGTGTCTTTGTTGGCGTGCTGGGAACGCTCGTTCTGGCAACTGACCACGGTGTTGGTCGGTACGTGGGTAATCCGTACGGCCGAGTCGGTGGTGTTGACGTGCTGGCCACCGGCCCCGGAGGAACGGTAGGTGTCGATGCGCAAATCCGCCGGGTTGATCTCGATCTCGATGTTGTCATCGATTTCCGGCGAAACGAAGACGGCCGAGAACGAGGTGTGGCGACGGTTGCCGGAGTCGAACGGGCTTTTACGCACCAGGCGGTGCACGCCGATCTCGGTCCGCAGCCAGCCAAAGGCGTATTCACCCTTGATGTGCACGGTAGCGCCCTTGATCCCGGCGACTTCACCGGCCGACAGTTCCATGATGGTGGCGTCGAAACCGCGTTTGTCAGCCCAGCGCAGGTACATGCGCAGCAGGATGTTGGCCCAGTCCTGGGCTTCGGTGCCGCCGGAACCGGCCTGGATGTCCAGGTAGGCGTTGTTCATGTCCATCTCGCCGCTGAACATGCGACGGAATTCCAGCTTGGCGAGGTTCTCGTCGAGGCGTGTCAGCTCGGCGACGACATCGCCGACCGCGCCTTCATCGTTCTCTTCGACAGCCATGTCCAGCAGGTCGCGGCAATCGGCCAGGCCGCTGGACAACTCGTCCAGGGTCTCGACGATCTGCGCCAGCGCAGAACGCTCGCGGCCCAGCTCCTGGGCGTACGAAGGGTTGTTCCAGACATTCGGATCTTCAAGCTCGCGATTGACTTCGGTCAGACGCTCATGCTTTTGATCGTAGTCAAAGATACCCCCGAATAGTTTCGGAGCGCTCGGACAGGTCCTTGATGGTGTTAAGGATCGGGTTGATTTCCATGGCGGGCAGCACTCGTTGGCGAACTTTTGAAAGCCGGCGAGTATAACGTAATCAAGCGCCAGCGGCAGCCCGCCTGGCGGCTTTAGGGGCAATGATACTCAGGGGTGGGTCAACACGGACCTGTGGCGAGGGAGCTTGCTCCCGCTGGGCTGCGCAGCAGCCCCAAAAGGAGCGACTCAACTCATCTGATACACCGAGCCGCCTGGTTTCAGGTCTGCTGCGCAGCCCA
>NZ_FMTR01000030.1:13904-60977 GCF_900100135.1 Pseudomonas sp. NFACC05-1
AACTCATCTGATACACCGAGCCGCCTGGTTTCAGGTCTGCTGCGCAGCCCAGCGGGAGCAAGCTCCCTCGCCACAAAAGCAATCTCGCCAGGCTAGGGGTTATTCGAAGCCCACCCGATTCCGCCCATTGTGCTTGGCCAGGTACAACCCCTTGTCCGCCGCCGAGATCAGTTGCCGGCAATCGCCACCTTGCTGCGGCGTGACGGTCGAGACGCCAATGCTGATGGTCAGGTTCTCGCCGCCGTCAGGCGTGGTATGGGGGATTTTCAGGGCGACGACGCCCTGGCGCAGTTTCTCGGCCATTAGCCGGGCGCCGCCCGGCGAGGTCCCGGGCAGGACCAGGGCGAACTCCTCGCCGCCGTAACGGGCTGGCAAGTCGGAGGGACGGCTGCACGCCTCGCGGATCGCCGTGGCGACCTTGCGCAGCGCTTCGTCGCCCTCCAAATGGCCGAAGTTGTCGTTGTAGGCCTTGAAGTAGTCCACATCGATCATCAGCAGCGACAGTTGGCTCTGGTCGCGCATCGCCCTGCGCCATTCCAGTTCCAGGTATTCGTCGAAGTGCCGGCGATTGGACAGGCCGGTCAGGCCGTCGGAGTTCATCAAGCGTTGCAGCACCAGGTTGGTGTCGAGCAGTTGCTGCTGGCTGACCCGCAGTGCCCGATAAGCCGCATCGCGTTGCAACAGCATCATGTAGGAACGCGAGTGATAGCGGATGCGCGCCACCAGTTCGATGTTGTCCGGCAACTTGACCAGGTAGTCGTTGGCCCCGGCGGCGAACGCCGCGCTCTTGACCAACGGGTCCTCCTTGGTGGACAGGACAATGATCGGGATATCACGGGTGGCCGGATGGTTACGGTACTCGCGCACCAGGCTCAGGCCATCCAGGCCGGGCATCACCAAGTCCTGGAGAATCACCGTCGGCTTGATGCGAACCGCATGGGCGATGGCCTGGTGAGGGTCGGAGCAGAAGTGGAAGTCGATGTTGTCTTCATTCGACAGCCCGCGCCGCACCGCCTCGCCAATCATCGCCTGGTCGTCAACGAGCAAGACCATGGCGGCGTTCTCTTCGCGCTTGAATTCGTCGAGCTGCAGATCATTCATGGTGGCTTACCTGAGTACGGCCTGAGGCAACGCGGGCGGAATTCTTCATGGGGTAAAAATCTCCAACAACCGTGGCGCGATAGCGTCCAGGGCGAGAATATGGACGGCGGCGTCGATGGCGGCCGCCGCTTTGGGCATCCCGTACACCGCGCTGCTGCGCTGGTCCTGGGCGACGGTCACATAGCCCTGCTGGCGCATGAGTTTAAGCCCTTGTGCACCGTCGCGGCCCATGCCGGTGAGCAATACGCCCACCGCGTCACCGCTCCAGTACTGGGCAACACTTTCAAAAAACACGTCGATGGAGGGCCGGTAGATCTCGTTCACCGGCTCGGCGGTATAGGCCAGGGTGCCGTCCTTCAACAAACGCAGATGATGGTTGGTCCCGGCCAGCAACACCGTACCACTTTGCGGCGTCTCGCCGTGCCGGGCCAGGCGCACCGTGTGGCCCGACACGCTGCCCAGCCACTCGGCCATGCCTGCAGCGAACACCTCGTCCACATGCTGGACCAGCACAATGGCCGGGGCAAAGTGACGCGGCAGCGCCTTGAGCAGCACTTCCAGCGCCGCCGGCCCGCCCGCCGACGACCCGATGGCCACCAGGCTCTTGCGCGACACTGCCGCACGCTGCGCCGCCGGCGCGGGGCGCTCATGCTTGTTGCGCTCACCGATCAGCCAGCCGATGTTGGTGATCTTGCGCAACAGCGGTGCCGCCGCGTCCGCCGGATTACCGACACCCAGGGCCGGGGTATCGACCACATCCAGCGCGCCATGGCCCATGGCCTCGAACACTCGGTGGACGTTCTGCTGGCTGTCCCCGGTGACGATCACAATCGCGCAGGGGCTGTCGGCCATGATCCGCCGAGTGGCCTCCACACCATCCATGATCGGCATGAGCAAATCCATCAGGATCAGGTCCGGGGTGTACTCGGCGCAACGCTGCACCGCCTCGGCCCCGTTGGCGGCCACCCAGACCAGTTGGTGCGCCGGCTCGAACGCCAGGGCCCGGCGCAGGGCCTCGACCGCCAGGGGCATGTCATTGACGATGGCGATCTTCAAGCGCGCGCCCCTCCGATCAATTCGACCACGGCATCAAGCAAGGCGTCGTCATGGAAACTCGCCTTGGCCAAATAATAGTCGGCGCCGGCGTCGAGGCCACGGCGGCGATCTTCTTCACGATCCTTGTAGGACACCACCATCACCGGCAGCGATTGCAGCCGGTTGTCACGCCGCAACAGCGACACCAGCTCAATGCCGTCCATGCGCGGCATGTCGATATCGGTGATCAGCAAGTCGAAATCCTCTGAGCGCAATGCATTCCAGCCATCCATGCCATCCACCGCCACCGCCACGTCATAGCCGCGATTGAGCAACAACTTGCGTTGCAGCTCGCGCACGGTCAGGGAATCGTCCACCACCAGGATCCGCTTGCGCGGGGCCTGGGCCTGGTTCTGCCGGGCGATGCGTTCCAGGCGTCCGGTATCGAGCAACTTGTCCACCGAACGCAGCAGGTCTTCGACATCGACAATCAACACCACTGAACCGTCGTCGAGCAAGGCTCCGGCGGAAATGTCCTGGACCTTGCCCAGGCGTTCGTCCAGGGGCAGGACCACCAGGGTTCGCTCGCCGATGAAGCGCTCCACCGCCACGCCATAGATCGTCTCGCGCTCGCGGATCACCACGACCTTGAGGGTTTGGCTGCTGCCTTGCGTCGCCGGGCGATTGAGCAACTGGCTGGCGGCGACCAAGCCGATATGCCGGCCTTCGTGCCAGAAATGCTGGCGGCCTTCGACCTGAACGATGTCTTCCGGCGCCAGGTCGCACATGCGTTCGATGTGGGCCAGGGGAAAGGCGTACGCTTCATCGCCGACTTCCACCACCAGGCTGCGCACCACCGACAGCGTCAGCGGCACCTCAAGATGGAAACGACTGCCCTCGCCCGCCGTCTGCTCCAGTACCACCGCGCCGCGCAGTTGCCGGACCATGTGCTGGACCGCGTCCAGGCCGACGCCGCGCCCGGACACTTCGGTGACCTTGTCGCGCAAGCTGAAGCCGGGCAGGAACAGGAAAGTCAGCAGTTCCTCTTCGCTCAGGCTGGCGGCGGTTTGCTCAGGGGAAAGGCCGCGCTCGACGATGCTGCGGCGCACCCG
Organism: Pseudomonas sp. NFACC05-1; assembly: GCF_900100135.1. Lineage (NCBI taxonomy): Bacteria > Pseudomonadati > Pseudomonadota > Gammaproteobacteria > Pseudomonadales > Pseudomonadaceae > Pseudomonas > Pseudomonas sp. NFACC05-1. Next base: position 17,153 of record NZ_FMTR01000030.1, read on the forward strand.
TTCCAGGTCTACCCCGGCACCATCGTCCGCCAATTCCAGGACCAGCAGGCCAGCCTGATGGGAGGCGCGCAGGCGAATCACGCCTTCGGCAGGCTTGCCGGCCAGTATCCGTTGTTCCGGGGGTTCGATGCCGTGGTCCACGGCGTTGCGCAGCAAGTGGGTCAGTGGCGCTTCAAGCTTTTCCAGCACATCGCGGTCGACCTGGGTTTTCTCGCCTTCAATCTCCAGGCGCACCTGTTTGCCCAGGCTGCGGCCCAGGTCACGGACCATGCGAGCCTGACCCGAAAGCACATCGGCGAACGGGCGCATGCGGCAGGCCAGCGCCGTGTCGTACAGCACCTGCGCCCGCTGACTGGCCTGCCAGGCGAACTCATCCAGCTCAGCGGTTTTCTGCGCCAGCAGTTGCTGGGTTTCGGCGAGCAAACGGCGGGCATCGCCAAGGGCTTCCTGGGCTTGCAGGCTCAGGGCATGGTCCTTGAGGTGTACATTCAGCTCTTCAAGGGCGCGCAAACCGGTGCTTTGCTGGCGCTTGAGCCGCTGCATCGTCGCCAGCCAAGGCTTGAGGCGCTGGGTCTCCACCAGGGACTTGCTCGACAGATCGAGCAAGCTGTTGAGGCGTTCGGCCGTGACCCGCAAGACCCGCTCGCCGCCTTCGGTGACCCGTTTGCGCTTGGGGGCCGGCTCCGTTGCCGGAGGCGGTTCCACTTCCGGCAGCTCGATGCGTAGCGGCTCAACCGCTGTCTCGACGCTTGGTAGGACCACTGTCGGGGCCTGTGGCGCGTTGGGATCAAGCAGCCGCCCCATCAACGCCACACAGGCGTCGATATCCGGGGCACCGACGCTGTTGCCCGGGGTGGCGATACGCATCAGCAGGTCAGTACCTTGCAGCAAGGCATCGATGTGTTCAGCGCCCAGCACCAGGCGCTGCTCCTGGGCGCTGACCAGGCAATCTTCCATCACATGGGCCACGCTGACCCCAGCGTCCACCCCGACAATACGTGCCGCGCCCTTGAGGGAATGCGCCGCGCGCATGCACGACTCCAGGTAATCGGCCTGGGTCGGATCGCGCTCCAGGGCCAGCAGGCCGGCACTCAGTACCTGGACCTGGGCTTCGGCTTCCAGGCTGAACAGCTCCAGCAACGAGGCGTCGCGCATCTGGTCAGGGGTCATGACAGGCTCCGAGCCACGGCGGACAGCAGTTGTTCTTCATCCAGCCAGCGCAGGCTGCGGCCCTTGAAGGGCAGCACACCACGGGTGTACTTGCCCGTCGATTGCGAAGCGCTCGCCAGGACGCGTTCATCGATGGCGTGGATGCCGTCGACCTCATCCACCGGCACCACCACCGGCCCGCCCTTGGCAGCGACAATCAACATGCGCGGCATCACCCGCGCGCCGGAAACCACCGCCGCGCCGGGTTCCAGGTCCAACAGCTCCACCAGCGACAGGCAGGCCACCAGCGCCCCGCGTACATTGGCCACCCCCAACAAGGCCCGCGAGCGCTGGTGAGGCAAGGAATGGATCGGCTGCAACGGCGCCACTTCCACCAGGCTGCGCGTCGTCAGGCCCAGCCATTCCTCGCCGAGGCGGAACATCAGCAGCGAGCGCGTGACCACATCGGTGTCCGCAGGGGCAAGAGACAGATCCCGCTGATCCTGCGGCAAGGCATAACGGTCGAGCAACCGGGTGGCGGCCGCCGAATACACCGAGCAATTGCGGCAGTGAATATGCTCGACCAACAACGGGCAGGACTTGTCGCCATGCACGCCGATGCGATTCCAGCAGTCGTCGATAGCCTGGGCATCGTCATGGGTAACGGTGTAAGAAGCCGAACCGCTCATCGTTTGTGCTCACTGTCTGCCGCGCGCCCGCTACGGGCGGCGCGTTCCTGCAATCGACGGGCTCCGGCCGCGTCTCCCTGGGAAGCCAGCAGCGCCGCCAGATGCACCAGGGCCTCGGCGTGTTGCGGTTCAAGATAAAGCGCCTTGCGATAAAAACCCTGGGCTTCAAGGGCGCTGCCAGCCATGTCGCTGAGCAGGCCCAACCAATAGAACACCTGGGCGTTTGGCGCGTGGCTGCGCAAGTAGGCCTCGCAAGCCACGCGGGCCTCGGCGCTTTTGCCACCGTTGGCCAGGGCAGCAATATTGGCCAACAAGGCCGCAGCGTCACTGCTTTTGGGTTCGGCAATCGGCGTCACGCTTGCCGCAAACGGCCGCGGCCGAATCACCGGTGGGACAACGCGGGGCGGTGGCTGGCGAACCGGCAGCGGGGTCGGCATCAAGGCCGGCAACGGTTGCGGCTCGGGTGCCCCCTGGCGGCTGAAGGCGAACGATTGGGCGATCCCGATCGAGCGCATGCCCAATCGGCCCAGCAAGCTGCCCTCGGCGGGGCCGATAAACAGCACACCGTCCTGATGGGTCAGGCGCTTGAGCACCTCGAACACCTGCTGCTGGGTCGGTTGGTCGAAATAGATCAGCAGGTTGCGACAGAACACAAAGTCGTAAGGTGCCTCGTTCACCAACAAGGCCGGATCCAGCAGGTTGCCCACTTGCAAACGCACCTGTTCGCGCACCCGCTCGCTGAGGCGGTAGCCCTCGTCTTCGGCGTCGAAGTACCGCTCGCGAAAACCCAGCTCCGCACCACGGAAGGAATTCCTGCCGTAACGCGCTTCCTTGGCCCGCGCCACCGACAGCGGGCTGACATCCAGGCCGTCCACCTTGAACTGATGCGGTCCCAGGCCTGCGTCGAGCAAGGCCATGGCAATCGAATAAGGTTCTTCGCCGGTGGAACACGGCAAGCTGAGGATGCGCAGCGCGCGCAGGTGCTTGATCTCGGCCAGGCGCTTGACGGCCAGCCTGGCGAGGGTGGCGAAGGATTCAGGGTAGCGAAAGAACCAGGTCTCAGGGACGATTACCGCTTCGATCAGCGCTTGCTGCTCCTGGGCCGAATACTGCAGGCCCTGCCAATATTCATCGGCGGTTCGCCCGGGCACGGCACCGATACGCTGACGCACGGCTCGCTCAATGATCGCGGTGCCGACGGAGGTCACATCCAGGCCGATGCGCTCCTTGAGAAAATCGAAAAAACGCTGGTCGTTGTTCATGGCGTTGCCTCGAGGTCGTCGAGGTTCAGCGGCGGCGCAGGAAACAGCAGCGCCCGAACCGACTCATCGAGCAGGTCATTGACCCGCACCCATTGCAGCAACCCCTGGGCATCTTCGCGTACCGGGCCGAGGTACGGCGCCTGCCGGTTGTCCAGGCCATAGGGTTTGAAATCGGCCGGGTCACAGCGCATGGTGTCGGTCGCCTGCTCAAGGATCAGGCCCAGCACCTGTCCCGTTTGTTGCGCGTCGCCCTGATAGCGCACCAGCACCAGTCGCGTACTGGTCCGGGCCTCGGCGCTCTGGCCAAAGGTCAGGGCGCACAGGTCGATCACCGGCACCACCGTGCCACGCCAGGCAAACACCCCCGCCACCCAGGACGGCGCCCGGGCGATCGGTTTGAGGGGCAGGCGCGGCAGCACTTCCACCACATCGATGGCCTGCAGGGCGTAACGTTCGTTGCCGATGCAGAACACCAGGAACAACGACTGGCGGGCCGTCGGTGCGGCGCCACGCCGGGTCTCGAGTTCGCCCATCAGACTTTGAAACGCGAGACGCCGCTGCGCAGCCCTACGGCTACCTGGCTCAGTTCGTCGATGGCGGAACTGGCCTGGCGCAGGGACTCCACGGTCTGGCTGCTGGCATCGCCCAGTTGCACCAGGGCGTGGTTGATCTGCTCGGCACCGGTGGCCTGGGCCTGCATGCCTTCGTTGACCATCAACACCCGCGGTGCCAGGGCCTGGACCTGATGGATGATCTGCGACAGCTGCTCACCCACCTGCTGCACTTCGGCCATGCCTCGGCGCACTTCTTCGGAGAACTTGTCCATGCCCATCACGCCGGCCGATACCGCGGACTGGATCTCGCGCACCATCTGCTCGATGTCATAGGTCGCCACGGCGGTCTGGTCGGCCAGGCGTCGTACTTCAGTGGCGACCACGGCGAAACCACGACCATACTCACCGGCCTTTTCGGCCTCGATGGCCGCATTGAGGGACAACAGGTTGGTCTGGTCGGCCACTTTGACGATGGTCACCACCACTTGGTTGATATTGCCGGCCTTCTCGTTGAGGATCGCCAGCTTGGCGTTCACCAGATCGGCGGCACCCATCACCGAATGCATGGTTTCCTCCATGCGCGCCAGGCCTTGCTGGCCAGAGCCAGCGGCCACCGAGGCCTGGTCGGCGGCGGTGGACACTTCAGTCATGGTGCGCACCAGGTCTCGGGAGGTGGCGGCGATTTCCCGGGAGGTCGCGCCGATCTCAGTGGTGGTGGCGGCGGTTTCGGTGGCCGTGGCCTGTTGCTGGCGCGAGGTCGCAGCGATCTCGGTGACCGAGGTGGTGACCTGCACGGAAGAACGCTGGGCCTGGGACACCAGTGAGGTCAGCTCGGCCATCATGTCGTTGAAGCCGGTTTCCACGGCACCGAATTCGTCTTTGCGCGCCAGGTTCAGGCGCCCGCTCAGGTCGCCGCTGCGCATGACCTCGAGGATCTCGACGATGCGGTTCATCGGCCCCATGATCGCCCGCATCAGTAACAGGCCACAGAGTACGGCGACGACCAGCGCGACCAGTAACGACAGGCCCATGGCGATCTTGGCCGCCGTTACCGCGTCGCCAATGGTCTGGGTGGCACTTTGCGCCAGTTCGCGATTGCGCTCGATGATCTGGTTCAAGTGCCCGCGGCCGTCGAGCCACGCCTTGGTCAGCTCCGTGTTCAACGCCAGTCGCGCCCCTTCGTAATCCTTGCGCTGATACAGGTCCAGGACCTTCGCCAAGGCCTTGTTGAAATCCTGGTGATTGACTTCGAACTCGTCGAAAGAGACTTGGTCGGCCGGGTCCTGGATCAGTTTCTGATAGTTCTGTATTTCTTCGCGCAGGTGCTGCTCGAAGCCCTGGTAGCGGGCCTTGTCCTCGGCGGTGATTTCCCGGTTGCCCGAAAGGCCGACGATTTGCTGGGTCAAGACGTAGCTGTCCACCCAGCCACCGCGAATCATGGAGCTGTAATACACCCCAGGCACCGCATCGACCCGGACGTTTTCTTCACTGTCCTCGATCTTCAACAACCGTGAATACGAGACAACCACCATCAACAGCATGATGGCGATGATCACCGCAAAACTCGCCAGGATGCGTTGGCGCAATGTCCAATTCTTCACAGTAAAACCTCGGGCACTTGAAAATGCTGGGGAGTATAGCCGAGGGTTGCGTGGTGACTTAAGGGCGGCGTGGGGCGAAGGCAAGGTTCATTAATCGCCCAGGGCCAGATGAGAGCCCTGTGGCGAGGAAGCTTGCTCCCGCTGGCGTGTGGAGCACGTCCAAACGGACCGACGCGGTATGAGCTGACCCACCGCATCGGCTGGTTTGGGGCGGCTGCGCCACCCAGCGGGAGCAAGCTCCCTCGCCACAGGGGTTGCGCCCTTCTGTGGGAGCCTGCTCGCGATGGCGGTGGATCAGGGAATAGCGCTGGGGCTGTTCTAGGCGGTCGCCTGGCGCACCTGTTTTTCCAGTTCCACTTTCAACCCCGGCTCCAATTTGAGTTGGCGCGCCAGTTCATCGAGGTAGGACTTCTCCATGAAGTTTTCCTCGTCCACCAGCATCACGCTGGCGATGTACATTTCTGCCGCCATCTCCGGGGTGCTGGCGGCGCGGGCGACGTCGGTGGGGTCCAGGGGCTTGTTGAGTTCGGCGTGCAGCCAGTGTTGCAGTTCCTGGTCGTTGTCGAGCTTGGTGAACTCGCCTTCGATCAACTGCCGCTCGCGCTCGTCCACATGGCCGTCGGCTTTGGCCGCCGCCACCAGCGCCTTGAGGATCGCTTGGCTGTGCTGCTCGACCTGCGCCGGAGGTACACGGTCGAGGGTCTGCGGTTCGGATTTCGGCGCGGTGCCTTGCTGGGCCTGCCAGTTGCCGTAGGCCTTGTAGGCGATCACGCCCAAGGCTGCGAGGCCGCCATAAGCCAAGGCCTTGCCGCCGAAGCTGCGGGCTTTCTTGTTGCCCAGCAAAAGGCCCATGGCGCCGGCGGCCAGTGCCCCGCCGCCCGCGCCGGAAAGCATCCCGCCCAGGTTGCCGGAGCCGCCGAGCAATCCACCCAGACCGCCGGATGACTTGCCTTGGGACCCGCCAGCCTTGTTCTGCAACATTTCCTGGCCGGACTTGAGAAGCTGATCGAGCAATCCACGGGTGTTCATTTGTTGCCTCCACCTATTCGGGTCAACTTAAGGCCCCCAGCGTAGATCGAAAGTGCCCCGGCGCCGTTGGCGAGATTGCTTCCAGATGTTGCCTGGCTCATTCAAAGACGCGCTCACCTATCCTTCTAAAAAAACGATATACACTCCAGCACATTGATAAAAATCGCCCACCGGGTATTCGACCATGATGACCCTGCGCCAGATCCGCCATTTCATCGCTGTGGCCGAAACCGGCTCGATCTCCGCCGCTGCGCAAACGGCGTTCATTTCCCAGTCGACCTTGACCCTGGCCATCCAGCAACTGGAGCAGGAAATCGGCGTCAGCCTGTTCAACCGCCACGCCAAAGGCATGACCCTGACCCATCAGGGTCATCAATTCCTGCGCCAGGCCCATTTGATCCTGGCTACGGTCGACAATGCCAAGCGCAGCCTGCAACAGAGCACCGACCAGATCGCCGGCCAAGTCACCATCGGCGTCACCAGCCTGGTCGCCGGCTATTACCTGGCTGACCTGCTGACCCGTTTCCAGCGCGCCTATCCCAACGTGGAAATCCGGGTGATGGAGGACGAGCGGCCCTACATCGAGCATTTACTGGTCAGCGGCGAAATCGACGTCGGGGTGTTGATCCTGTCCAACCTGGAAGACCGCCATGCCTTGCAGACCGAAGTGCTGACGCATTCACCACACCGCTTGTGGCTGCCGGCGCAGCACCCATTGCTGGAACACGACAGCATCAACCTGGCCGACGTGGCCCGCGAACCGCTGATCCAGCTGAACGTCGATGAAATGGACCGTAACGCCCAACGCCTGTGGCGCGGTGCCGGCCTGCAACCGAAGATCACCCTGCGTACGGCATCGACCGAAGCGGTGCGCAGCCTGGTGGCGGCGGGGTTGGGCGTGTCGATCCAGCCGGACATGACCTACCGGCCTTGGTCGCTGGAGGGTGACATCATCGAAGCACGACCGATTGCCGACCTCAACCAGACCCTCGACGTCGGCCTAGCCTGGCGCCGGGGCACGGCGCGACCGGCGTCGGTCGACCCGTTCCTGGCCGTCGCCCGGGAACAGCCTCATGGCGGGCGCAAGCCATCTATTTAATCGAACGCAGCCTTGAGTATTTCGAATTTGTCGGCCTTGAGGCTGAGCACTAGTCTTGCTGCATCACCACATTCCATTGTGGGAGCGAGCAAGCTCGCCCCCACAGGTTCGGTGTTTCAACCGACATAAAAAGAGAAATCGGACATGGCTGGTATGCAAACCCCGTTGTGCACCGCGTTGCTGATCGACGGGGAACTCGTTCCCGGTGCAGGCATTGTCGAGCCGATTCTCAACCCAGCTACCGGCGAAGTGGTGGCTCATATCGCCGAGGCCAGTACCGAGCAAGTCGAAGCCGCGATCCTCGCCGCCCATCAGGCCTTCGACGGTTGGTCGCGCACCACGCCGCAACAACGCTCGAACCTGCTGCTGGACATCGCCAGCGCCATCGAAAAGAACGCCGATGAGCTGGCCCGCCTCGAATCCCTGAACTGCGGCAAGCCGCTGCACTTGGCGCGCCAGGACGACCTCAGTGCGACGGTGGATGTATTCCGTTTCTTCGCTGGCGCCGTGCGCTGCCAGACCGGCCAGCTCAGTGGCGAATACCTGCCCGGCTACACCAGCATGGTGCGCCGCGACCCGATTGGCGTGGTGGCGTCCATCGCACCATGGAACTACCCGATCATGATGGCCGCGTGGAAAATCGCCCCGGCCCTGGCGGCCGGCAATACGCTGGTGTTCAAGCCGTCGGAACACACACCGCTGTCGATCCTGGCCCTGGCGCCGACACTGGCCCAGATCCTGCCTCGAGGCGTCATCAATATCCTCTGCGGGGGCGGCGAAGGTGTGGGCAGCCATCTGGTCAGCCATCCCAAGGTGCGCATGGTCTCGCTGACCGGCGATATCGTCACCGGGCAGAAGATCCTTCAGGCAGCAGCGAAAACCCTCAAGCGCACGCACTTGGAACTGGGCGGCAAGGCACCAGTGATCGTGTGCAACGACGCCGACATCCAGGCCGTGGTCGAAGGCGTTCGCACCTATGGTTATTACAACGCTGGGCAGGATTGCACCGCGGCGTGCCGGATCTACGCCCAAGGCGCGATTCACGATCGCCTGGTGGCCGAACTCGGTGCGGCGGTCAGCAGCCTGCGCTTTGCCGGCAAGCGCGACGCCGACAACGAGATCGGCCCGCTGATCAGCACCCGCCAGCGCGACCGCGTCGCCAGTTTCGTCGAGCGCGCCCTCGGCCAGCCGCACATCGAACGCATCACCGGCGCGGCGGTGCATTCCGGCGCCGGTTTCTACTACCAGCCCACGCTGCTGGCCGGCTGCAAGCAAAGCGATGAAATCGTCCAGCGCGAGGTGTTTGGCCCGGTGGTCACCGTGACCCGCTTCGACGAACTCAGCCAGGCAGTGGACTGGGCCAACGACTCCGAATACGGCCTGGCCTCCTCGGTATGGACGCAGAACCTGGACAAGGCCATGCAGGTGGCGGCGCGGCTGCAATACGGCTGCACCTGGATCAACAGCCATTTCATGCTGGTCAGCGAAATGCCCCACGGCGGCCTGAAACGTTCGGGTTACGGGAAGGACCTGTCCAGCGATTCGCTCCAGGACTACAGCGTGGTGCGCCACATCATGGCCCGCCACGGCCAGCATCTGTAGCTAACAGAACTACTCTAATAACAGGCCAGCCATGGCGTTTCACCCGGTTCGAACACTGCCCCGACCATAATTAAAGCAAGAGGGATTTCCATGTACGCGCACAAGACCGTATTGCTCAGTGCACTCACCACGGCGCTGCTGACCAGCGTCAGCCTCCAGGCCGCCGAACCGCTCAAGGCCGTCGGTGCCGGCGAAGGCCAACTGGATATCGTTGCCTGGCCGGGTTACATCGAACGCGGCGAAAGCGACAAGGCCTACGATTGGGTCACCGGTTTCGAGAAGGAAACCGGTTGCAAGGTCAATGTGAAAACCGCCGCCACCTCCGACGAAATGGTCAGCCTGATGACCAAGGGTGGCTACGACCTGGTCACCGCCTCGGGCGACGCCTCGTTGCGGCTGATTGCCGGCAAGCGTGTGCAGCCGATCAACACCGCGCTGATCTCCAACTGGAAAAACCTCGATCCGCGCCTCAAGGATGCACCGTGGTACGTGGTCAACCAGCAAACCTACGGCACCCCGTACCAGTGGGGCCCGAACGTGCTGATGTACAACACCGACGTGTTCAAGCAGGCGCCCACCAGTTGGAACGTGCTGTTCAGCGCCCAGAACCTGCCCGACGGCAAGCCGAACAAAGGCCGCGTGCAAGCCTACGATGGTCCGATCTACATCGCCGACGCGGCGCTGTACCTCAAGACCGCCAAGCCTGAGTTGGGCATCAAGGACCCGTATCAACTCGACGAGGCGCAGTACAAGGCCGTGCTGGAATTGCTGCGGGCCCAGCAACCGCTGATCCACCGCTACTGGCACGACACCACCGTGCAGATGAGCGATTTCAAGAACGAAGGCGTGGTGGCGTCCGGCGCCTGGCCGTATCAGGTCAACGGGCTGATGAACGAGAAGCAACCGATCGCCTCGACCATTCCCAAAGAAGGTGCCACTGGTTGGGCCGACACCACGATGTTGCACGCCGAGGCCAAGCACCCCAACTGCGCGTACAAGTGGATGGATTGGTCGCTGCAACCGAAAGTCCAGGGTGACGTCGCCGCCTGGTTCGGCTCGTTGCCGGCGGTGCCAGCGGCGTGCAAGGGCAGCGAACTGCTGGGCGCCGAAGGCTGCAAGACCAACGGTTTCGATCAGTTCGACAAGATCGCCTTCTGGAAAACCCCACAGGCCGAGGGCGGCAAGTTCGTGCCGTACAGTCGCTGGACCCAGGACTACATTGCGATCATGGGCGGGCGCTAAGTCCCTCAGTCGGCGAAAAAACCGGAGCTGAGCACCGCTCTTGTGGCGAGGGGATTTATCCCCGCTGGGCTGCGAAGCAGCCCCAAAGCAGGCGATTCAATCTGCCTGATACCCGCAGGTGTCAGGTTTTGGGGGGCTTCGCCCCCAGCGGGGATAAATCCCCTCGCCACAGGTCCGTGCCCGACAATCCAGCCATGACTCAATAGAAGTCGCGCTTTTTGGAGCCCCGCACCATGACGCTTGCAGTCCAATTCACCCAGGTATCCCGTCAGTTCGGCGATGTGAAAGCCGTTGACCGGGTTTGCATCGACATCCAGGACGGCGAGTTCTTTTCCATGCTGGGCCCATCCGGTTCGGGCAAGACCACCTGCCTGCGGCTGATCGCCGGGTTCGAACAACCCAGTGCCGGCTCGATCCGCATCCATGGCGAAGAGGCCACCGGGCTCGCGCCGTACCAGCGCGACGTCAATACGGTTTTCCAGGATTACGCCCTCTTCCCCCATATGAACGTGCGCGACAACGTGGCCTACGGCCTGAAAGTCAAAGGCGTCGCCAAGGCCGAGCGCATCCAGCGCGCCGACGAAGCGCTGGAGATGGTTGCCCTGGGCGGCTACGGCGAACGCAAGCCGGTGCAGCTCTCCGGCGGCCAGCGCCAACGCGTGGCCCTGGCGCGCGCGTTGGTCAATCGCCCACGGGTGTTGCTGCTCGATGAGCCCTTGGGCGCCCTGGACTTGAAGTTGCGTGAACAGATGCAGGGCGAGTTGAAAAAGCTGCAACGCCAGTTGGGCATCACCTTCATTTTCGTCACCCACGACCAGACCGAAGCACTGTCGATGTCCGACCGCGTGGCGGTGTTCAACAAGGGGCGCATCGAACAGGTCGACACCCCACGCAACCTGTACATGAAACCGGCGACCACCTTCGTCGCCGAATTCGTCGGCACCTCCAACGTGATCCGCGGTGAGTTGGCCCGGGAACTGAGCGGTTATCCACAGCCGTTCTCGATTCGCCCGGAACACGTGCGTTTCGCCGAGGGTCCGTTGGCCAGTGGTGAGATCGAAGTCCACGGCCTGCTGCACGACATCCAATATCAGGGCAGCGCCACGCGCTACGAGTTGAAACTTGCCAACGGCCAGACCCTGAACCTCAGCCAGGCCAACACCCAGTGGCTCGACAACACGGCGCAGCACCAGACCGGCCAGCATCTGAGCGTACGCTGGGCGCGGGAGGCGATGGTCGCGCTGCACGACACCGTCAGTGGCGAGGTGTGAGATGAACACCCTGGCCATCGCTCAAACGCCCTCGCCCGGCTCACCGTTGCGACGCTTTTCCAACCTGCTGTACCGGCGCCCCAACCTGTACCTGTCGATGTTGCTGGTGCCGCCACTGATCTGGTTCGGCGCAATCTACCTGGGCTCGCTGCTGACCTTGCTGTGGCAAGGTTTCTACACCTTCGACGACTTCACCATGACGGTCACGCCGGACCTGACCCTGGCGAATTTCACCGCGCTGTTCCAACCGTCGAACTTCGACATCATTTTGCGCACCCTGAGCATGGCGATAGCGGTGTCCATCGCCAGCGCCATCGTCGCGTTCCCGATTGCCTATTACATGGCGCGCTACACCAGTGGCAAGACCAAGGCGTTTTTCTACATCGCGGTGATGCTGCCGATGTGGGCCAGCTATATCGTCAAGGCCTATGCCTGGACACTGCTGCTGGCCAAGGGCGGCGTGGCGCAATGGTTCGTCCAGCACCTGGGCCTGGGGCCGGTATTGCAGTTCGTGCTGGGGATCCCGGGCGTGGGGGGCAGCACCTTGTCCACCTCACACCTGGGGCGTTTTTTGGTGTTCGTCTACATCTGGCTGCCGTTCATGATCCTGCCGATCCAGGCGTCCCTGGAGCGCCTGCCGCCATCGCTGCTGCAAGCCTCTGCCGACCTGGGCGCCAGGCCACACCAGACGTTCATGCAGGTGATCCTGCCGCTGTCGATCCCCGGCATCGCCGCCGGCTCGATCTTCACCTTCTCGCTGACCCTGGGGGATTTCATCGTGCCGCAACTGGTGGGCCCGCCGGGCTACTTCGTCGGCAGCATGGTCTACGCCCAGCAAGGCGCCATCGGCAACATGCCCATGGCCGCGGCGTTCACCCTGGTGCCCATCGTGCTGATCGCGCTGTATTTATCCATCGTCAAGCGACTGGGAGCTTTCGATGCACTCTGACTCTCAAGACCGGGCCTCGTGGGGCTTGCGGATCGCGGCGTGGGGCGGGCTGGTGTTCCTGCACTTCCCAATCCTGATCATCTTCCTCTACGCCTTCAATACCGAGGACGCGGCGTTCAGCTTCCCGCCCAAGGGCCTGACCTTGAAGTGGTTCAGCGTCGCCTTCTCGCGCCCGGATGTACTGGAAGCGATCAAGCTGTCGTTGCAGGTCGCGGCCATCGCCACACTGATCGCCATGGTGCTTGGCACCCTGGCCTCGGCGGCGCTGTACCGCCGGGATTTTTTCGGCAAACAGGGCATTTCGCTGATGCTGATCCTGCCGATTGCCTTGCCGGGCATCATCACCGGTATCGCGCTGCTGGCGACCTTCAAGACCTTGGGCATCGAACCCGGGATGTTCACCATCGTCGTCGGCCATGCAACCTTCTGCGTGGTGATCGTCTACAACAACGTGATCGCCCGCCTGCGCCGCACCTCCCACAGTCTGATCGAGGCTTCGATGGACCTGGGCGCCGACGGCTGGCAGACCTTTCGCTACATCATCCTGCCTAACCTGGGGTCGGCACTGCTGGCCGGCGGGATGTTGGCGTTCGCGCTGTCGTTCGACGAGATCATCGTCACCACCTTCACCGCCGGCCACGAACGCACTTTGCCGCTGTGGCTGCTCAACCAGCTTAGCCGCCCTCGCGATGTGCCGGTGACCAACGTGGTGGCGATGCTGGTGATGATGGTCACGATGTTGCCGATATTGGGCGCGTATTACCTGACCCGTGGCGGTGAGAGCGTGGCCGGTAGCGGCGGGAAATAGTCACGGTGGAACCGGATCCCTTGTGGGAGCGGGCTTGCTCGCTCCCACAGGAGTCACAAACAAGATTGAAGAGGACTTGGACATGCAAACCAAACTGCTGATCAACGGCCACCTGGTGAACGGCGAAGGCCCCGGCCAGGCAGTGTTCAACCCGTCGCTGGGGCGAGTACTGGTGGAAATCAACGAGGCCAGCGAGGCCCAGGTCGATGCCGCCGTGCGCGCCGCCGATGCCGCCTTCGAAGCCTGGTCGCAAGTACCGCCCAAGGACCGCTCCCTGTTGCTGCTCAAGCTGGCCAATGCCATCGAAGCCCACGGCGAAGAACTGGCGAAGCTGGAGTCGGACAACTGCGGCAAACCCTTGAGCGCCGTGCTGAACGACGAGATCCCGGCGATTGCCGACGTATTCCGCTTCTTTGCCGGTGCCAGCCGCTGCATGAGCGGTTCGGCGGGGGGCGAATACCTGCCGGGGCACACTTCGATGATCCGTCGCGATCCGGTGGGCGTCATCGCCTCCATCGCGCCGTGGAACTACCCGCTGATGATGGTCGCCTGGAAAATCGCCCCGGCCCTGGCGGCCGGCAATACCGTGGTGCTCAAGCCGTCGGAGCAAACCCCACTGACGGCGTTGCGCCTGGCGGAACTGGCGTCGGAAATTTTCCCGGCCGGCGTGCTCAACGTGATCTTTGGCCGTGGGCAGACCGTCGGCAATCCGCTGGTCACCCACCCGAAAGTGCGCATGGTGTCGCTGACCGGCTCCATCGCCACCGGCTCGAACATCATTTCCAGCACGTCCGACAGCGTCAAGCGCATGCACATGGAACTGGGCGGCAAGGCCCCGGTGATCATTTTCGACGACGCCGATATTGACGCGGCGGTGGAAGGCATTCGCACTTTCGGTTTCTACAACGCCGGCCAGGACTGCACCGCCGCCTGCCGCATCTATGCCCAGCAAGGCATCTACGAGCAGTTCGTCGAGAAACTCGGTGCCGCGGTGGGCAGCATCAAATACGGCCTGCAAACCGCGCCGGACACCGAAATGGGCCCGCTGATCACCGCCCAGCACCGCGACCGCGTGGCCGCTTTCGTCGAGCGGGCCATCGCCCAGCCTCATATCCGCCTGGTCACCGGCGGCAAAGCGGTGGACGGCAACGGTTTTTTCTTCGAACCGACGGTGCTGGCCGACGCCCAGCAGGATGACGAAATCGTCCGCCGGGAAGTCTTCGGGCCAGTGGTGTCCGTCACCCCGTTCCTCGACGAAGCACAAGTACTGGCCTGGGCCAACGATTCGGACTACGGCCTGGCCTCATCGGTGTGGACCGCCGACATTGGCCGTGCCCATCGCCTGTCGGCACGCCTGCAATACGGCTGCACTTGGGTGAACACGCACTTCATGCTCGTCAGCGAAATGCCCCATGGCGGTCAGAAACGTTCCGGCTATGGCAAGGACATGTCCATGTATGGGCTGGAGGACTACACGGTGGTGCGGCATGTGATGTTCAAGCATTGACGACAAGACAACGTTGGCAACACATGCTCGCGCCTGCCCGGCGTTCGTCCTGCTAAGGTTTTCGTCGATCGGTGCACGCCCGCCGGTTGACGGAAATCCTGGCAGCACCTAGGGTGTCTACAACGTATACACCTTGGAGATCAGCCATGGCCTCGCCCGTTTTGTCCTTTCGTGTGGAAGAAGGTCTGGCCCAACAGCTGGACTTGCTGGCTGCCGCCACCGACCGCGACCGCCAATATCACCTCAAGCGTGCACTGGTTCGATATGTGGAAGCCGAATCCTGGCATCTGCAAGCCATCAGCGAAGGCATGGCCGATGCCGACGCTGGAAATCTGACCGATCTGGACGCCGTGAAGGCTAAGTGGGCAAAGCGTGCCGAGCATCGTACTGACCGACAAAGCACAGAGTGACCTCGACTCGATCCACGAACATTACCAAAGCGCTATCGGCGCAGAAGGCGCCGATGAGGTCATCTTCGCCATCCTGGAGACATTGCGCCAACTGCAACGCTTTCCCGGCTCGGGCCGTCCTTCGGTCGTTCCCGATATTCGAGAGCTGGTGTTGACACGCTACCCGTTCGTTGCCCCGTACCGGCTCGAGCAGGGACAACTACAAGTCCTGCGGATACTGCACCAGCGCACCGAACGTCCCCAGGACTGGTCGGTGGAGTGATGTCGGCCGGCGCGCCTGCCCCGACCGCTCACCTGCGCCACGCTTCAAAACCGCGAAACACTCCTCATCGCATCCACCAGGTAGCGCATGGCGATGCGGTCGTTTTCCGACAACTCCCGATAACGCTCCACCAGTCTCAATTCTTCAAGGCTGAGCCGGCGTGGCCTGCGCGGGTTGGTCAGGCCAGGAAAGATCCCCAGCATTTCGGTAATGCCCTGTATTTTTGTCATGAGTTGTCCTTCTTTACGTCGAGGTTAACCTGATAGCCCCGTCTGAACCCGGATTAGATCGTCTATCACGCTAAAGAATAGGGAGGATTCAAAGCGTGAAAAGGGAGTTTTAGAGTAATTAGTCAAAAAAAGTCGAAATCGATATAAAAAAAGAAATAACTGTAAGAAAATTTGACCAAGCCACGCTTTCCTTGCTCTCAAAGCCCGTATTTCCCCTATGATTTTGCGCCTCGGTGAACCGATCCAGCTCTCAGGCATCTGTTCTAACGTTCGTCGCGTTTGGCCAAAGGCATGTCCGAACTCCCTTATCAGTCTTTGTTGCCAGGAACGGCTCGGGATTGTTTCGAGAAAGGTTGTATTTATGCACCGCAGGAATCTGCTCAAGGCCTCCATGGCCTTCGCCGCCTACACCGGGCTTTCAGCCTCCGGGCTCATGGCCGCACGCGCCTGGGCCGCCGATCAGACTGCCGACGGCGAAGCCCGTCCTTTCGACTTCAACGGTTTGAAAGATCAAGCCCGACGGCTGGCCGAGAGCCGCTATGTCGACACCAAGCAAGTCCTGCCAGAAACCCTGGCCCTGATGTCTCCGCTGCAGTTCAACGCCATCCAGTACGACGTCAACCACTCGCTGTGGAATGACCTGGACGGGCGGCAACTGGATGCGCAGTTCTTCCACGTCGGCATGGGCTTCAAGCAACCGGTGCGCATGTACAGCGTCGATCCGAAGACGCGTATGGCCCGTGAGGTGCACTTCCGCCCGGAACTGTTCAACTATCAGAAAACCACGGTCAACACCGCGCAATTGAAGGGTGACCTGGGCTTCGCCGGCTTTCGCGTCTTCAAGGCGCCGGAACTGGACCGGCACGACATCGTTTCGTTTCTGGGGGCCAGCTACTTCCGCGCCGTGGATGCCAGCGGCCAGTACGGGCTGTCGGCCCGCGGCTTGGCCATCGACACCTACGCCAAGCAACGCGAAGAATTCCCGGACTTCACCAAGTTCTGGTTCGAAACCCCGGAAAAGAACAGCACCCGGTTCGTGGTCTATGCCCTGCTCGACTCCCCCAGCGCCACCGGAGCCTATCGGTTTGACATCGATTGCCAGCCAACCCGGGTAGTGATGGAGATCGACGCGCACATCAATGCCCGTACCGCCATCGAGCAACTGGGTATCGCGCCCATGACCAGCATGTTCAGCTGTGGCACCGTCGAACGGCGCATGTGCGACACCATTCACCCGCAAATCCACGATTCCGACCGGCTGGCCATGTGGCGCGGCAACGGCGAGTGGGTGTGCCGTCCGTTGAACAACCCCGCCACCTTGCAATTCAACGCCTTCGCCGACAAGGACCCGAAAGGTTTCGGCCTGGTGCAGACCGACCACGACTTTGCCAGCTACCAGGACACTGTGGACTGGTACAGCAAGCGCCCAAGCCTGTGGGTCGAACCGACGACGGCCTGGGGCGAAGGCTCGGTCGACTTGCTGGAGATTCCTACCACCGGCGAAACCCTGGACAACATTGTCGCGTTCTGGACGCCGAAAAAACCGGTGGCCGCCGGTGACTCGCTGAACTATGGCTACAAGCTCTACTGGAGCGCGCTGCCGCCGGTCAGCACGGACCTGGCCCGCGTCGACGCCACCCGCTCAGGCATGGGCGGTTTCATCGAAGGCTGGGCACCGGGCGAGCATTACCCGACCGTCTGGGCCCGTCGCTTTGCCGTGGACTTCAGCGGCGGCGGCCTCGACCAACTGCCGCCGGGCACCGGCATCGAACCGGTGGTGACCTGCTCCCACGGCGAAGTGAAGGACTTCAATGTGTTGGTGCTGGATGCGATCAAGGGCTACCGCATTACCTTCGACTGGCACCCGACCGACGACAGTGTGGAGCCGGTGCAGATGCGCCTGTTCATTCGCACCAAGGACCGCACCTTGAGCGAGACCTGGTTGTACCAGTACTTCCCGCCGGCGCCGGATAAGCGCAAGTATCCCTGAGCCCTGCTGCTCGCGATGAGACAGCTATAGACACCGAATATTTCCGCCAGATAAGCAAAAGCCCCGGCCAACAAGACCGGGGCTTTTTTATCCCTCACTCAATCACGCAAATCCGACTCATGAATCGGCTGGTCCCGATGCGTGGCCCGCTGGTACTGCGCGGGCCACGTGGCCTTGCGTCCGCCCAGGTCATCGTCGGCATGCAGGGCCCAGTACGGATCGCGCAACAATTCGCGGGCCAGGAAGATGATATCGGCCTGGCAGGTGCGCAGGATGTGTTCGGCCTGGGCCGGTTCGGTGATCATGCCGACGGTGCCGGTGGCGATTTCCGACTCCTTGCGCACCCGCTCGGCAAAGCGCGTCTGGTAACCCGGGCCGGTGGGAATTTCCGCATTGGCGGCCGTGCCACCCGATGACACATCGATCAAATCCACTCCCAGGGCCCTGAACCGCCGTGCCAGCTCCACGGTTTCGTCCGGGTTCCACCCGTCCTCGACCCAATCGGTGGCAGAAACGCGAACGAACACCGGCAGTTCTTCAGGCCATACGGCCCGCACCGCTTCGGTGACTTGCAGCACCAGGCGGATGCGATTCTCGAACGAGCCGCCATATTGATCGCGCCGCTGATTGCTCAAGGGCGAGAGGAACTGATGCAACAGATAACCATGGGCCGCGTGGACCTCAACCACCTTGAAGCCGGCCGTGAGAGCACGCTTGGCCGAGTCCACGAAGGCCTGGATCACCCCGGCGATCTGCCCTTCGTCCAGTTGGACCGGCTGGGTGTGCTGCGGGTCGAAGGCAATCGGCGATGGGCCAACCGGCACCCAACCGCCGTCCGCCGGTTTTACGCTGCCATGCTTGCCCAGCCAGGGTCGCCAGGTGCTGGCCTTGCGTCCGGCATGGGCCAGTTGTATGCCCGGCACGGCCCCTTGGGCGGTAATGAACCGGGTGATGCGTTGCAAGGGTTCGATCTGTTCATCATTCCACAGCCCCAGGTCCTGGGCAGTGATGCGACCGTCGGCGGTGACGGCGGTGGCTTCGGTGAACACCAGGCCGGCACCGCCCACGGCACGGCTGCCCAAGTGCACCAGGTGCCAATCGTTGGCCAGGCCATCGGTGCTCGAATACTGGCACATCGGCGATACCGCGATGCGATTGGGCAGGGTCAATTGGCGAAGGGTATAGGGTTCCAGCAGCAGACTCATGGGGCACCTCTCGAATCAGTGGGCAGGCTCCAGGGTTCTGTTTGAAAAGTCGACGTGTGACAAAAGGTGCAACACCCGCCCCCGCGGGCAAAAAATTCGACAAGACGTCACAAGGGCTATCAAGCAGTGCTTAGAGCCTAGTCGACAACCCGCAGGGACGGAGGGTTCAGAACTTAAAAACCGACGGTGTGACCAGATTACTCTCGATCGGGCCTGTGACTTTGTGGCGAGGGGATTTATCCCCGCTGGGCTGCGCAGCAGCCCCCTGGACCTATCAGACGGACCGAGTTGTCAGGTTGTAGGGCCGCTTCGCGCCCCAACGGGGATAAATCCCCTCGCCACAGGACAGTATTCCCACAGTAACTAACAGCTAGAGCCTAGCGCGGTTCGATATGGGCAATCATCAACTGCACCGTTTCCTGGCCGCGGAACTCGTTGAGGTCGAGCTTGTAGGCCAGTTCCACCCAGCGCACGGTAGGGTTGGGCCAGATCTCGCGGTCGATGCCGAAGGCAATGCCGTCGAGCTTCACCGAGCCGCACTCGCTCTTGAGGACGACCTTAAGGTGCCGTTCGCCCACCACGCGTTGTTCGACCAACTGGAACACGCCATGGAACATCGGCTCCGGGAAATGCTGGCCCCAGGGACCGGCATGGCGCAGCGCCCGGGCCAGCTCGAGGTGGAATTCCTCCACCGCCAAGGTGCCATCCGACAACAGCCGGCCGGTCAGGTCTTCTTCGCGCAACTGCCGGCGCACTTCCGCATCGAACGCCTCGGCGAACAACGGAAAATTCGCTTCCGGCAGCGTCAGCCCCGCAGCCATGGCGTGACCGCCGTACTTGCTGATCAGGGTGGGATGCTGCGCCGCCACCACACTCAGCGCATCACGAATATGAAAGCCCGGCACCGAGCGCCCCGAGCCCTTGAGCAAGCCGTCCCCGGCATCGGCAAAGGCAATGGTCGGGCGGAAATAGCGCTCTTTCATCCGCGAGGCGAGAATGCCGATGACCCCTTGGTGCCACTGCGGATCGAACAGGCACAAGCCGAATGGCATCGACTCCACGGGCAGGTCCTTGAGCTGAGCCAGGGCTTCGCGCTGCATGCCCTGCTCGATGGACTTGCGGTCCTGGTTCATGCCGTCCAGTTGCGCCGCCATCTCCCGTGCCAGGGCCGGATCGTCGGTGAGCAGGCATTCAATGCCCAGGCTCATGTCGTCCAGGCGTCCTGCCGCATTCAGGCGCGGCCCGAGGATAAAGCCGAGGTCGGTAGAGGTAATCCGTGAAGCGTCGCGCTTGGCCACTTCCAGGATTGCCTTGATGCCGGGCCGGGCGCGTCCGGCGCGAATCCGTTCCAGGCCCTGGTGCACCAGGATCCGGTTATTCGCGTCCAGGGGCACCACGTCGGCCACGCTGCCCAGGGCCACTAGGTCGAGCAATTCGCCGATGTTCGGCTGGGGTGTACTGGCATACCACCCCAGGCTGCGCAGACGCGCCCGCAGGGCCATCAGCACATAGAAAATCACCCCGACACCCGCCAGGGCCTTGCTCGGGAACTCGCAGCCCGGCTGATTCGGATTGACGATGGCATCGGCCGCCGGTAGTTCGAGGCCGGGCAAGTGGTGGTCGGTGACCAGCACCTTGAGCCCCGCCGCTTTCGCCGCCGCCACGCCTTCCACACTGGAAATACCGTTATCCACGGTGATCAGCAACTGCGGTTCGCGGGCCAGGGCGACTTCGACGATTTCCGGGGTCAGCCCGTAGCCATATTCGAAGCGATTGGGCACCAGGTAGTCGACATGGGCCGCACCGAGCAGGCGCAGCCCGAGCATGCCCACGGTGCTGGCGGTCGCGCCATCAGCATCGAAGTCGCCCACGATCAGGATGCGTTGGCGTTGCTCCAGCGCCGTCACCAGCAGATCCACCGCGGCGTCGATCCCCTTGAGCTGCTGAAAGGGAATCAAGCGCGCCAGGCTCTTGTCCAGTTCAGCCTCGGACTGCACACCACGCGCGGCGTACAGGCGGGTCAACAGCGGCGGCAGATCACCGAGAAATGGCAGGGTGTCGGGCAGTTCGCGGGGTTCTATGCGCATGGGGTGACGGACATTTCTCTATTTTTTGGATCCTGGACTGTGGCGAGGGAGCTTGCTCCCGCTGGGCTGCGAAGCGGCCCCTTTTTGTGGGCGCTGCGCACCCAAGCGGGAGCAAGCTCCCTCGCCACAATGAGTTCACTCAATACCGGGTCAACGGCTCAACCACGCTCGCCCAGCAACCATTGCAGCTGGACTTCATGCTGACCACGGTCGTCGGTCACGAAAATCGTGCCCTCACTGATCATCACATCCCACTTGATCACCCGGGGCATGTCCTGGGCCAGGGTTTCGAGCACTTCCTGGGGCACAGCGGCGATGTTGACGTTTTTCAGGTTCTTGACCGCCGGGATCACCTTGCCTTCCCACACCCGCAGGCTGCCGTAAGCCAGCAGGCTGGTGCGCTCGGTCCGGCGCGAACACCAGGTCAGGCGATCGGCATCCGGCTGGCCGACTTCGATCCAGTGCAGCACACGGTCATCCAGGCTTTTTTCCCACAGCGCAGGCTCGTCGACGTCTGACAGGCCACGACCAAACGCCAGCAGCTCGTTGTACCAGAATGCGTAGGCCAGCAGACGCACGGTCATGCGCTCTTCGGTTTCCGAAGGGTGGCGGGCGATGGTCTGCTTCACATTCTCATACACATTGCGGTCGAGATCGGTGAGGTTCAGTTCAAACTTGTAAGTCGTGGACGGCTGGGCCATGAACGGGCTTCTTGATACGAGGAAAGGCGGCAAGTCTAACCGATGACGCGGGCAATCCACGAATTGCCGACCATCAACCTACGGCGACTGACGCTGGCCTATGATAAAACGCTCTATTCGTTCTGCCTTTGTCCTACAGGATCTGTCATGTCGCTTACTGCCAAACCCCTTGCCGGCGTCAAAGTCATCGAACTCGGCACCTTGATCGCCGGGCCTTTCGCCTCGCGCATCTGCGGCGAATTCGGTGCCGAAGTCATCAAGGTCGAATCGCCCGACGGCGGTGACCCCCTGCGCAAGTGGCGCAAGCTATACGAAGGCACCTCGCTGTGGTGGTTCGTCCAGGCACGCAACAAGAAGTCCCTGACCTTGAACCTCAAGCACCCTGAAGGCCTGGCGATCCTGAAAAAGCTGCTCGGCGAAGCCGATATCCTGATCGAGAATTTTCGCCCCGGCGTCCTGGAAAAGCTCGGCCTGGGCTGGGATGTCCTGCACGCGCTGAATCCGAAACTGGTGATGGTGCGGCTTTCGGGCTTCGGCCAGACCGGGCCGATGAAAGACCAGCCGGGGTTTGGCGCGGTGGGCGAATCCATGGGTGGCCTGCGCTACATCACCGGCTTCGAGGACCGCCCGCCAGTGCGTACCGGGATTTCCATCGGCGACTCCATCGCCGCCCTCTGGGGCGTGATCGGCGCATTGATGGCCCTGCGTCACCGCGAGATCAATGGCGGAACCGGGCAAGTGGTGGACGTGGCCCTGTACGAGGCGATTTTCGCCATGATGGAAAGCATGGTGCCGGAGTTCGATGTGTTCGGCTTCATCCGTGAGCGCACCGGCAACATCATGCCCGGCATCACCCCCTCGTCCATCCACACCAGCTCTGACGGAAAGCACGTGCAGATTGGCGCCAACGGCGACGCAATCTTCAAGCGCTTCATGCAGATCATTGGCCGCGACGACCTGGCCAATGACCCGCAACTGGCCAGCAACGATGGCCGTGACAGCCGCCGCGACGAGCTGTACGGCGTCATCGATCGCTGGGTCAACGCGCTGCCGCTCGATAGCGTTATCGACCAATTGAACCAGGCCGGAGTGCCGGCCAGTCGGATCTTCAGCGCCGAGGATATGTTCAGCGACCCACAGTTTCTGGCCCGTGAAATGTTCCTGCAGGCCAAGTTGCCGGACGGCAAGGCGTTCAAGATGCCGGGGATCGTACCGAAACTCTCCGACACCCCGGGCACCTCCGAATGGGTCGGGCCGGCGCTGGGTGAACACAACACACAAGTGCTCGGCGAGCTTGGCTACGATGCACAGCAGATCGCCAAGCTGCGCACCGAGGGTGCCATTTGACACACCGCAGCAGGCCGTCACAGAAGATCAGACCTGTGGGAGCGCCTGACAGAACGCGCTAAAAACGTAAAAGCCAGGCAAAAAGAAACCCCGAGAAGTGGGGAGACGACTCGGGGTTAAACGTGACCATTCATGGTCCGTACAACAAGCGACAAGCACCGGAGCACAATGCTTGCTCTTGTTGGTAAAGAGTTTGACTCGTCAGGACGTAGGAAGGTTCCCACAAACCCCCAGTCAATTCGCCCCGACCATGACCTTGTCGCGCGCCAGATTGCGCAGCGCCGCAATCACACAGGGCTCCAGGCGGCCCTCGGCAATCAATACATCGCGATGCAGGCCATCGACCACATCCGTCAACTGACGCTTGTCGGTCAATTGGGCCTGATTGAACACTCGCTCGACCATGATGGCCCCGGAGGCATTCTTCAGCGTCACCAGGCATTCGCCCTTGGCGCCGGAGGGAGTCAGCGTGACCAGATACGGGCTCAAAGCCTCACTCAGCAATAGGCTGATACTTTCCATTCGCTCACCCTTCAATAGTCCGAAAACAACTGCATGTTCACAGTAAGTGACCGTGGGCCGCAGCAGAAAGTTCGTCAGCGCACCGGACCGGCACGCCTCCAACCTGTTCAACCGAGCATGCGCGCCCAATATGACAGGCAAACAACAGCCTTCTCTTGAGGCCTTGGCGTGGTGACGGTCGGCGTCAGGCCATCAACTTGTCGCAACGGCGCCGCCGACGCCCGGCATCGGTCCAGCCCCCCAGAATGCCGCGCAACTGCCCATCAGCCCCATAGAAGGGCACCGACCAATGATAGATTTCCCGCAAGCCGCTGCTGAACATCAATTGCCGGTCGAAGAACCGAGACTGGCCGGTGCGCAATTGCTCCATCACCTCCCCATGGAGCAACTCAGCGGTGGCCGGTGGAAATGCCGCCAAATCCGTCAGCCGCGTGCCCCGCAGCTTTTCGAAGCGGGTCGCTAACTGGTCCTCGTAGCTTTTGTTGCACATGACCAGGCGCCCTTCCAGGTCCCGGATGAAAATCGGGTCGGGAATGGCGTCCATCAAGGCGCGTTGGAGCATCAATTGGTCCTTGAGGATCGCCTCAGCCTTGAGGCGCTGGTCGATTTGTATCTGCAGACGACGGTTCCATAGCAGGGACAGGAGGCCGAACACCACGACCACGGTCACGCACCAGTACCCCCAGCGAGAAAACCGCTCCCAGATCGATGGCGCCGGCGCGGGTGTGCTGCCGGCCATCCATTTGGAACGCAGCGCGCGCATGTCCTTGGCCGGGAAGGCTTCCAGGGCTTTGTTCAAGATGCTCAGCAGCACGGCCAGGTCCTGGCGTACCGCGAGGTAGTCAGGTTCCCACTTGCCCTCAAGCCCCCTTCCTACCTGCAATTGCCCCGCCGGATAGAGATGCACCCCGGTTTCATTTTCGATGGTGGCATAGGCCTCCCGACTCTCGACCAATGCCCGCGCCTCGCCATAGGTCTTGGTCGTGCGCAATTTGATGGCCGGGTAGTCGCGCCTGATCTCCGCTTCCAGGGCATGCCGCGCCGGCAACGCCAGGACCTTCCCTTCCAGCTGTTCCAGCGAATGGAGGATCGACTCTCCGTCACGGCCAACAAATACCCAGCCCGAGCCACCAAATGCATGGCTGAAGCTCAGGAAATCCCTGCGTTCGTCATTCATCGCCAAGAGGGTCGTCATGTCGGCTTCGCTGTTCTCCAGCATCGTCAGCAACTCGCCGGGGGAGAACGACTCCCGATGCACGAACTCAAGGCCAGTCATTTGCGAGATGCGCTGGAGAATGTCGTGGTTCAGACCGTTCCACTGCCCCAGTTCATTCTTGAACAGGTACAGCGGAAACTGCATCGTGGCCACAATGACGCGGGGGTTCTCCTTGATCCACTTCAATTCCTGTGCATCCAATACCAGCCGCTCGCCAGGATTGAACGGCGGCGTTTCGAAAGCCGCCAACTGCGTCGCATTGCCCCCTTGCACCCAGTGCATCAGGGCCAGGCCCATTACCCAGCCCCGGGCTGGCTTGCATTTGCTAAAAAACGACATCTGCATTTCCTTCGAGATGACTCGCCCGTCCCTCCAAGGGCGAAAACCTGGTCAGTTTGGCATGCAGAAACAAGAAAGCCCGTCAGGAGACGGGCTTCAAAATGTGACAGGTCTAGGCTATCAGAGCGGCTTGCCGCGGTTGCCATGCTGGCTGACAAAGGCCTGCACAGCCTTCAAGTCGTTGGGCAACACGGTGCAACGCTCATCTCGCTCAAACAAATCAGAAAGATGTGCAGGTAGTTCAAGCGCTTTTCCTACACCGGCTTTCTCCACGGCTTCCGGGAACTTGACCGGATGCGCCGTGCCGAGAATCACCATCGGGATGTCCAGGCTACGACGGCACTCACGAGCGGCCCTGACGCCAATGGCCGTGTGCGGATCGAGCAGCTCGCCACTCTGCGTGAACACCTCGGTGATGGTTTCGCAAGTCTGCTCATCGTCCACGGCCAGGGAGTCGAACAACTTGCGGGCTTCGGTCCAGCGCTCAGGCTCGACGCTGAAACCGCCGCCCTGGCGGAAGCTGTCCATCAGGCCGGCAATCGCCGCACCATTGCGACCGTGCAGGTCGAACAGCAAGCGTTCGAAGTTCGACGACACCATGATGTCCATCGAAGGCGACAGCGTGGCATGCAGGGTTTCCTTGACGTACTGGTTGCCGCTCATGAAGCGGTGCAGGATGTCGTTGCGGTTGGTGGCGACGATCAATTGATTGATCGGCAGGCCCATGTTGCGCGCCAGGTAACCGGCGAAAATATCGCCGAAGTTGCCGGTCGGCACCGAGAACGACACGGAGCGGGCCGGGCCGCCCAATTGCAGGGCCGCGTGGAAGTAATAAACGATCTGGGCCATGATCCGCGCCCAGTTGATCGAGTTCACCGCCACCAGCCGCGTGCCCTTGAGGAAGCTCTGGTCGGCGAAACTGGCCTTGACCATTTCCTGGCAGTCATCGAAGTTGCCTTCGATGGCGATGTTGTGGATGTTATCGCCAAAAATCGTCGTCATCTGCCGACGTTGTACTTCCGAGACCCGGTTGTGCGGGTGCAGGATGAAAATGTCGACGTTCTCGCAATGCTTGCAGCCTTCGATGGCCGCCGAACCGGTGTCGCCAGAAGTGGCACCGACGATCACCACACGCTCGCCACGCTTTTGCAGCACGTAGTCCAGCAGGCGACCGAGCAATTGCAGGGCGAAGTCCTTGAACGCCAGGGTGGGGCCGTGGAACAGCTCCATGACCCATTCGTTACCGTTGAGTTGACGCAGCGGTGCGATGGCGTTGTGGGAAAAGACGCCATAGGTCTCTTCCAGGATTTTCTTGAAATCGGCGTCCGGGATGCTGCCGGTGACGAACGGGCGCATGACCCGGAACGCCAGCTCGTGATACGGCAGGCCGGCCCAGGAAGCGATTTCTTCCTGGGTGAAACGCGGCAGGTTTTCCGGCACATAGAGACCGCCGTCCGTGGCCAGGCCAGCCAGGAGGACATCTTCGAAATTCAGGGCCGGTGCCTGGCCGCGGGTGCTGATATAGCGCATAAGGGCAAACCTTCGGTTTGAGCTTCGAGCTTCAAGCGGCAAGCGGCAAGTTGAAAGCGAATCGGCTTTTACTTGTCGCTTGCGGCTCGGAGCTTGCCGCTGATTAATTCAAATGTTCAACGCGGATACGGACCACCGGGCCAACGACACCCTGGAGCGCTTCCAACGCCGCAATCGCGTCGTTGATGCGCTGCTCGACCACACGATGGGTCAGCAGGATCATCGGCACCAGGCCGTCGTGTTCCTCGACTTCCTTCTGCATGATCGACTCGATGTTGATACCGCGTTCCGAGAGAATGCTCGCCACTTGGGCCAGCACACCCGGATGGTCCTTGGCCTGGATGCGCAGGTAGTAGGAGCTTTCGCATGCCTCGATCGGAAGAATCGGGTGAGCCGACAGCGAGTCTGGCTGGAAGGCCAGGTGCGGCACACGGTTTTCAGGGTCCGAGGTCATGGCGCGAACCACGTCCACCAGGTCGGCGATCACCGAAGAGGCCGTCGGCTCCATGCCCGCACCGGCACCGTAGAACAGCGTCGAGCCGGAGGCGTCGCCGTTGACCATCACCGCGTTCATCACACCGTTGACGTTGGCGATCAGGCGATCGGCCGGGATCAAGGTGGGGTGCACACGCAGCTCGATGCCATTGGCGGTGCTGCGCGCCACGCCCAGGTGCTTGATGCGATAGCCCAAGGCTTCGGCGTAGTTCACGTCAGCGGTGGTCAGCTTGGTGATGCCTTCGGTGTAGGCCTTGTCGAACTGCAACGGGATGCCGAACGCAATGGAGGCCAGGATCGTCAGTTTGTGCGCTGCGTCGATGCCTTCCACGTCGAACGTCGGATCAGCCTCTGCGTAGCCCAGGGCCTGGGCTTCGGCGAGCACGTCTTCGAAGGTACGACCCTTCTCGCGCATCTCGGTGAGGATGAAGTTGCCGGTGCCGTTGATGATCCCCGCGACCCAGTTGATACGGTTGGCGGACAGGCCTTCGCGGATCGCCTTGATCACCGGGATACCACCAGCCACGGCGGCTTCGAAAGCCACGATCACGCCCTTCTCGCGGGCCTTGGCGAAAATCTCATTACCGTGAACAGCGATAAGCGCCTTGTTCGCGGTGACCACATGCTTGCCATTCTCGATGGCCTTGAGTACCAGCTCACGGGCAACGGTGTAGCCGCCGACCAGCTCTATGACGATGTCGATCTCAGGGTTCGTGGCCACTTCGAAGACATCGTTGGTAATCGCAATACCGGTCGTCTGGAACTGAGGCTTTGGCGTGCGCATGGCAATTTGTGCCACTTCGATCCCACGCCCGGCACGACGAGCAATTTCCTCGGCGTTGCGCTGAAGTACGTTGAAGGTGCCGCCACCGACGGTACCTAACCCACAGATGCCTACTTTGACCGGATTCACTCTTGACTCCCCATGAAACGGCCGACACAAGGTCGGCCGTGAAATACAGCCGCGCAGCAACGCGACTTTGTGTTTAACGGCCCGACGAAGGTTTTCGCCGAGCCGTGATCTTCAGAAGCGGATCGCCCATGATCATTTTGCGCCCAGGGCCAGTTTGGCGACTTGTGGCGCCGGCTGATAGCCCGGAATCACCTGGCCGTCGGCCAAAACGATGGCCGGCGTGCCGTTCACACCAATGGACTGGCCAAGGGCGAACTGCTTGGAAACCGGGTTCTCGCACTTGGCGGCCTTGATTTCCTTGCCATCGACCATCTTGTCCATGGCCGCTTTCTTGTCCTTGGAGCACCAGACCGCCTGCAACTGCTCATCGCCCGGCGAGCCCAGTCCCTGGCGCGGGAATGCAACATAGCGCACTTCGATGCCACGCTTGTTCAGTTCCGGCACTTCGGCGTGCAGCTTGTGGCAATACGGGCAAGTGGTGTCGGTGAACACGGTGATGTGGGACTTGGTTTCGCCAATGGCCGGATAGACCACGGTTTCAGCAACTGGAATGCCATTGATCAACTTGGAAATGCCCTGGCGCTCGGTCATCTCGGTGAGATTGACCGGCTTGCCGTCCTTGAGCTCGAACAGATTGCCCTGGACGATGTACTGACCGTCGGCGCTGGCGTAAAGCACACGGCTACCCTTGAGCTTGACCTCATACAGGCCAGCCATGGGACTGGCCGAGATGGTTTCGATCGGCACTTCGAGCTGAAGGTTTTCCAGGCTCTTGCGGATAGCCTTGTCGGCCGCGTCGTCGGCAATGGCAAAGGTACTGGCCAGCGCAATGGCGGCGGCGGTGAACATCTGGATCAAACGCATGGGGACTCCTGAGGCGAACAAATGAGACGGGAAACGCCGACCCGCAGATTCGGGTTCCAACCGCCCACTGTGCAAACCGGGAAAGCCTACCACATAAGGCCCGCGCGACCGAATGCACCTGTCGCAAGACAACACGCAATGTACGAGCATCAGTAACTTTGTGGCGAGGGAGCTTGCTCCCGCTCGACTGCGCAGCAGTCGCTAATGACGCACCCGTTTTTCCTGACAGTTCCTGGTGTGCGGATTCAGGGCCGCTGCGCGCCCCAGCGGGAGCAAGCTCCCTCGCCACAAAAAGCGATGCAACGCCTATCCACGCGGGTGATGCTTGGCATGCAAGTCCTGCAACCGCGCCCGGGCGACGTGGGTATAGATCTGGGTGGTGGACAGGTCGCTATGGCCCAGCAGCATCTGCACCACCCGCAAGTCGGCACCGTGATTGAGCAGGTGTGTGGCGAAGGCATGGCGCAAGGTGTGGGGCGAAAGGGATTTGTTGATTCCGGCCACCTTGGCCTGGTGCTTGATGCGGTGCCAGAACGTCTGGCGGGTCATCTGCTCGCCGCGCAGGCTGGGGAACAGCACGTCGCTGGGGCGCCCGCCCAGCAGTTCGTGGCGGGCATCGCGCATGTAGCGCTCGACCCAGACGATCGCTTCCTCACCCATCGGCACCAGGCGTTCCTTGCTGCCTTTGCCCATCACCCGCAGCACGCCCTGGCGCAGATTGACCTGTTCCAGCGTCAAGCTGATCAACTCGGTGACCCGCAGGCCGCAGGCGTACAAGACTTCCAGCATGGCCCGGTCGCGCTGACCAATGGCTTCGCTGAGGTCGGGGGCCGCCAGCAGCGCTTCCACATCGGCTTCCGAGAGGGACTTGGGCAATGGACGCCCCAATTGCGGCATCTCCACGCGCAAGGTCGGGTCCACCGCAATCAATTTTTCCCGCAGCAAATAGCGATAAAAACCACGCAAGCCAGAGAGAAACCGCGCCGTCGAGCGCGGTTTGTAGTTCTGCTCCAGGCGCCACGCCAAGTGATCGAGGATCAATTCCCGGCCGGCATTGATCAGTTCCAGGTGGTTTTCCTGCAACCAACCATTGAACAGCGCCAGGTCACTGCGATAAGCATCACGGGTGTTATCGGACAACCCCTTTTCCAGCCACAGGGCGTCGAGAAACTGGTCTATCAGCGGATGATCGATGGCGGGCATAAGAACTCTTGAAGGATGCGGGCACACACAGCATCAAAATGGCAAGTGAAGCTATGCAGGGTGCTCAAAGCGCAAATCGCAGGCAACAAAAAAGCAGCCCGCAGGCTGCTTTTTTTTGCATCGGAAGCTGGACTTAAGCCAGTTTTTCCTTGATGCGAGCTGCTTTACCCGACAGGTCACGCAGGTAGTACAGCTTGGCTTTACGTACGTCACCGCGACGCTTGACAGCCATGCTGTCGATTTGCGGGCTGTAGGTCTGGAAAGTACGCTCTACGCCAACACCGTTGGAGATTTTACGAACGGTGAATGCACTGTTCACGCCGCGGTTACGCTTGGCGATAACGACGCCTTCGAACGCTTGCAGACGGGAACGGTCGCCTTCCTTCACTTTCACCTGAACGACAATGGTGTCGCCTGGGGCAAAGGTAGGGATTTCTTTGGTCATCTGCTCTGCTTCGAGTGCAAGGATGATTTTGTTAGTCATGCTGTGCTCCTAAGGCAAGTCGTCGGACTCACCATCGATACGTTGTTAACTATCGTCCCGCTCGCGGATGTATTCCTCGAGCAGCTTCTTCTCTTCTCCAGAAAGCGAGCGGCTTTCCAGAAGATCGGCGCGTCGTTCATAGGTCCGACCAAGGGACTGCTGTAAACGCCAACGCCGGATGTGCGCGTGGTTGCCACTTAGCAACACGTCGGGAACACGCTGATCCGCATACACCTCCGGTCGGGTGTAGTGCGGGCAATCCAGCAGACCATCCGTAAAGGAATCTTCCTCAGCGGAATCTGCATGCCCTAAAGCTCCAGGCAGCAGTCGTGTAACCGCATCGATCAGGACCATCGCCGGCAGCTCGCCGCCAGACAGTACATAGTCGCCAATCGACCACTCTTCATCGACATGAGCTTCAATGAAACGCTCGTCAATGCCTTCATAACGGCCGGCAATCAGGATCAATGCATCCGAATTCGCCAGCTCGCGTACCGCCGACTGAGTCAGCTGGCGGCCTTGGGGCGACAGGTAGATCACCTTCGCACCCTCCCCGGCTGCCGTCCTGGCCTGAACCAGCGCATCTTCCAGGGGCTTGATCTTCATCACCATGCCCGGACCACCGCCAAACGGGCGATCGTCCACAGTGTGATGCCGATCCGTGGTGTAGTCCCGCGGATTCCAACAGGTGAGCTGTAACAGCTCCTGTTTCACCGCGCGGCTGGTTATGCCGTACTCGCTGATGGCGGAAAACATCTCGGGAAACAATGTGATGACTTCAACGCGCAAGTTAGCCACGTTCAGAAATCCGCATCCCATTCCACCTTCATCTCGCCTGCGGCAAGGTCGACGGCCAACACGCATTGCTCGGTATAGGGCAACAGGCGTTCGCGATCATCCAGGCTGCCGACGCAAGGCTTGACCACCATGACATCGTTCGAACCGGTCTCGAGCAGGTGATCGATTTTCCCGAGCAATTGCCCGAGGTGGTCGATGACCTTCAGACCCACCAGCTGGTACCAGTAGTACTCGCCGTCGGTCAGTTCAGGGAACAGGTTGCGCGGCACGCAGATCTCATAACCGGCCAGAAGACGCGCTTCTTCACGATCATCGAGACCCTTGAGCTTTGCGACCAGGAACTTGTCGTTCCCGCGTCCGCTGACCAGCTCCACCTGTTTCACGCTACCTTCGCGCTTGAGCGTCCAGGTTTTGTAGTCCAACAGGTTCTTGATCGGATCAGTAAAGGAATACACCTTCACTTCGCCGCGAACGCCATGTACAGAGTAGATTTTGCCGACAACGATCAAATCATCAGCATCTTTTGGCGTCGCGTTCATATTGCTCAGGCCGCAGCCTTAGCCGATTCCTTCAACAACTGAGCAACGCGCTCAGAAGGTTGTGCACCAACGCTCAGCCAGTAGGCTACGCGCTCTTGGTTCACGGACAGACGAACTTCCTGACCACGGGCAACAGGGTTGAAGAAACCAACCTGCTCCTTGTGGGAACCGTCACGCGGGTTGCGGCTGTCGGTTACGGTCAGGTGGTAAAACGGGCGCTTTTTGGAGCCGCCAAGGGCAAGACGGATTGTTAGCATGTGAACATCGTTCCTGTAGTCGGTGCTGCAAATCTAAATGCACAGCGGGCATAGGTGCCCGAAAGGCCGCATATTCTAAGGAATATCCGGACTTTTGCAAATGTCTTTTTCCGGCGCCTGGCGCCATGCGATCAAGATTTGCCATAGAGCCGTCATGAAAAACGGCAAGTCAGCTCCCGCGTAGCGCGGGTTTGCTGGAGATCCCCGCATCCGTGCGGGGCAACGCCGACATGACAGCCGGCGCAGATTCTTTACATTTTCGGCATGCCGCCGCCGGGCAACATACCGCCCATGCCGCGCATCATCTTGGCCATTCCGCCCTTGGCGGAGAATTTCTTCATCATCTTCTGCATCTGCTTGTGCTGCTTGATCAAGCGACCGATGTCCTGCACCTGGGTGCCGGAACCCATGGCGATACGGCGCTTGCGCGAACCACTGATCAGCTCAGGGTCGCGGCGCTCGGCCGGGGTCATGGAGTTGATGATGGCTTCCATCTGCTTGAACTGCTTTTCAGCCGCGCCTTGGGCGTTGCCCATCTGCGCCAGGTTCACGCCGCCGATGTTCGGCAGTTTGTCCATGAGCCCGCCGAGGCCGCCCATGTTCTTCATTTGTTGCAGCTGGTCGCGGAAGTCTTCGAGGTCGAAGCCCTTGCCCTTCTTCAGCTTCTTGGCCAGTTTGTCGGCCTTGTCCTTGTCGAGGGTCTGTTCAGCCTGCTCGATCAGGCTGAGCACGTCGCCCATGCCGAGGATGCGCGAAGCGATACGCTCGGGGTGGAACGGCTCGAGCGCTTCGCTCTTCTCGCCCATACCGATGAACTTGATCGGCTTGCCGGTAATGGCCCGTACCGACAGCGCGGCACCGCCACGGGCGTCACCGTCGACCTTGGTCAGGATCACGCCAGTCAACGGCAGCGCATCGCCGAATGCCTTGGCGGTGTTGGCCGCGTCCTGGCCGGTCATGGCATCGACCACGAACAGGGTTTCCACCGGGTTGATCGCAGCATGCAGCGCTTTGATCTCGCCCATCATCTCTTCATCGATGTGCAGGCGACCGGCGGTATCGACGATGACCACGTCGATGAATTTCAGCTTGGCTTCTTTAATAGCCGCCTGGGCGATGTCCACCGGTTTCTGGCTCAGGTCGGACGGAAAGAACGTCACGCCGATGTCGTTGGCCAGGGTTTCCAGTTGCTTGATCGCCGCCGGACGGTAGATGTCCGCCGACACCACCATCACCGACTTCTTCTTGCGCTCTTTAAGGAAGCGCGCCAGCTTGCCGGCTGTCGTGGTCTTGCCCGCGCCCTGCAGACCAGCCATCAGCACCACCGCTGGCGGTACGGCACTCAGGTTCAGGTCTTCGTTGGCGGCGCCCATCAGGCTTTCGAGTTCGGCCTGGACGATCTTCACGAACGCCTGGCCCGGTGTCAGGCTGCGCGACACTTCGGTGCCGACGGCGCGTTCCTTGACCGAATTGACGAAGTCCTTGACCACCGGCAGGGCGACGTCGGCTTCGAGCAACGCCATGCGCACTTCGCGCAGGGTGTCTTTGATGTTGTCCTCGGTCAGTTTCGCCTTGCCGGTGACATGGCGCAGCGTCTGCGAGAGACGGTCGGTTAGGTTTTCAAACATGCGCGATCCTTTCAGGCCCAGATGAGACCGGGATAATGGCGGCCCAGACCGTGAAAAATGTGCTCGGCGAGCCTGCGGCGTGGGCAGGTCGCGGATTATAGCGAAGAAGCGGGCAACGTACACCTTGCTGTCAGTTGCTGTGGTCTTTCGTGCGGAGGCGGTTCTATGCCAAACTCAGCGCCTTTCGGGCTTGCCTAACAGGATTTATGCTCCCCTTGTCACCCAGCTTGCTTGCCACGCTCGCCGCCGCCTGCCTTTATGCCGCTGCGACCCTCTATCAAGGCACCCGCCTGGCCACCGGCGCCAAGGCGAACAAACGCCTGCTGGTCACGCTCGGCGTGCTGGCGGTGCTCGGCCACGCGGCCAGCCTTTATACCCACTTGATGACGCCGATCGGCCTGGGCCTGGACTTTTTCAACGCCGCCAGCCTGATCGCCGTGGCTGTGATCGCCTTGACGCTGATCGCCTGCTCGCGCATCCCGGTGGAGAACCTGCTGGTGCTGCTGTTCCCGCTGGGGCTGGCGACGGTGCTGCTGGCGCAGTTCGCGCCGTCAGGTACGGTGCAGATCATCGACGAAGAGCCGGGCATCCTTGCCCACATCCTGCTGTCGATCCTCGCCTACGGCCTGTTTACCATCGCAGTGTTCCAGGCCTTGCTGCTGCTGGTGCAGGACCACCAGCTCAAAAACAAACACCCGTCCGGGCTGATCCGCAACTTCCCGCCATTGCAAACCATGGAAAGCCTGCTGTTCGGCTTCCTCTGGGCCGGCTGGAGCCTGCTGTCGCTGTCGCTGATCTCCGGTTGGCTGTTCGTCGAGAACCTGTTCGCCCAGCACCTGGTGCACAAGACCCTGCTGGCCTGCCTGGCGTGGATCGTCTTCAGCGTGCTGCTGTGGGGCCGCAACCGCCTCGGCTGGCGCGGCCACAAGGCGATTCGCTGGACCCTGGCCGGTTTCTGCCTGCTGATGCTCGCGTACTTCGGCAGCAAGTTGGTTCGCGAATACATCCTGCATGTCTGACGGACGGCCCTGATGGATACATTGCCCGTGGTGCCGCTGTTTGCCGTGCTGGTGGTGCTGATCCTCTGGTCGGCCCTGTTCACCGCCATCGAAGCCGCCCAGCAGCATCTGTTGGCCCAGCGCACGGCCTCGCGCGCCAGTGACAAACCGCTGGCAACGCTGACATTCCCACTGGCCAGCCTGATCCTGTGCAATACCCTCTGTCGCACCCTGGCCGTGGTCATCGGCACCTTGCTGGCGATTTTTACCTGGCTGGAAAACGGCCCCTGGGTCGCCTGGCTCGGCACCAGCGCCGCCCTGCTGGTGCTTGCCGACTACCTGCCGCGCGCCTTGGCCACCCGCCAGCCCGAAGCGGTGCTGGCGCTGGGCAACACGTTGCTTGGCATACCGTTGAAGATCCTCTATCCGTTTGCCTGGCTGTTGAATAGTGCCAGCCAATTGTTGCTGCGCCCCTTTGCGCGCAAGGCCAGCATCGTGCAGCAGAGCGACGACGAGATGCCCGCGCCACCGCGCAGCGAACACGAACCTGAGCACGGCAGCAGCCGACTGCACCCGATTTCCGGCATCCACGCCCTGGACAACATCACCGTCAACGATATCCTCGTGCCCCGCAGCGAGGTCGATGGGATCAACCTCGACGACCCCATCGGCGAGATCATCGAACAGCTGCGCCTGAACCG
Source organism: Pseudomonas sp. NFACC05-1 (assembly GCF_900100135.1). NCBI lineage: Bacteria > Pseudomonadati > Pseudomonadota > Gammaproteobacteria > Pseudomonadales > Pseudomonadaceae > Pseudomonas > Pseudomonas sp. NFACC05-1. The sequence goes on from NZ_FMTR01000030.1 coordinate 52,634, forward strand.
TCGCACCCGCCTGCCGGTGTTCCACAGCGACATCAACCAGGTCGAAGCGGTGCTCAACACGCGCCAGATCCGTCATTTGCTGGCGGATGCGAGCCTGACCCAAGAAGCGCTGCTGGCCGCCTCCCACGAGCCTTACTTCGTCCCTGAAAGCACGCCATTGCAACTGCAATTGCTGAATTTCCACAAGCAGCAACGGCGCTTGGGCATGGTGGTGGACGAGTACGGCGAAGTGCTGGGCATCGTCACCCTGGAAGACATCCTGGAAGAAATCGTCGGCGAATTCGAAAGCGAGCACAGCCTCGACAACCCCCACGTCCACCCCCAGCCCGATGGTCGCCTGATGATCGATGGCGCGGCGTCGATCCGCGAATTGAACAGGACCCTGGGCTGGCATCTGCCTTGCGACGGCCCCAAGACCCTCAACGGGCTGGTGACCGAAGCCCTGGAAACCATCCCCGAAAGCCCGGTGTGCCTGAAGATCGGCCGTTATCGACTGGAAATCATCGAGACCGTGGACAACCGTGTCAGCCAGGTGCTGGCGTGGCATAACAGTTTGGTGCCTGCCGCCTCTTAGCTCCCAACAGTCTCGAAGTGAAACACAGTTGTGGCGAGGGGATTTATCCCCGTTGGGTCGCGCAGCGGCCCCAAATTGTTAGTCAGTTGCCTCAGATTCGGCGCAACGTCTTTTTGGGACTGCTTCGCAGTCCAACGGGGATAAATCCCCTCGCCACAAAGGCTCGTTTCGGCGTCAATAGGTATTGTTGATTCGTTAGCCTCCTTCCTATACTCCATCCGCTTACCCAGCCCCGCCCGAACCCCGTGCCTACCCCGCACCCAGCCGGTTCCGGCCAGACCATCGGCAAAATCCGCATCAGTCCTGCGACTGTTCCCACCCGAAACAGCGAAAGGATACCCGCCCACATCCCTGGGTGTTCGACCATAATAATTCGCTCCAATGGAGCACATGACTGTCAGGGATAACCGCATGACGACCGCTACCTGCAACGAGGCTGTGTCTGCCCAGCCGACAAACTCGACCACCCGCGTGGCCACCGCAAGTTTCATCGGCACCGCCATCGAGTTCTACGATTTCTACGTCTACGCCACGGCTGCGGCCCTGGTGATCGGGCCGGTGTTCTTCCCGCAAACCTCAGGCACGGCACAGATGCTGTCGTCCTTCCTGACGTTCGGCATCGCCTTCCTTGCCCGCCCGTTGGGCTCTGCGCTGTTCGGCCACTTCGGTGACCGGATCGGGCGCAAGTCCACGCTGGTGGCGTCCCTGTTGCTGATGGGTGTGTGCACCACCCTCATCGGTGTGCTGCCCGGTTACGCCAGCATTGGCGCCTGGGCGCCGATCCTGCTGTGCGTGCTGCGTTTCGGCCAGGGCCTGGGGTTGGGCGGTGAATGGGGCGGCGCGGCGCTGCTTGCCACCGAGAACGCGCCCAAAGGCAAGCGTGCCTGGTTCGGCATGTTTCCCCAACTGGGGCCCTCCATCGGTTTCCTGGCGGCCAACGGGCTGTTCCTGACCCTGGCCATGGGCCTGGATGATGAGCAATTCCGCGCCTGGGGTTGGCGGATTCCGTTCCTGCTCAGTGCCGTGCTGGTGATCGTCGGCCTCTATGTACGGCTCAAGCTCCACGAAACCCCGGTATTCGCCAATGCCATGGCCCGACAGGAGCGGGTAAAGGTGCCGTTGGTCGAGCTGTTCAGCCAGTACTGGGCGCCAACGTTGCTGGGCGCGGCGGCGATGGTGGTGTGCTACGCGCTGTTCTACATCTCGACGGTGTTTTCCCTGAGCTACGGCGTATCCACCCTCGGCTACAGCCGCGAGACCTTCCTGGGCCTGCTGTGCTTTGCGGTGCTGTTCATGGCCGCCGCCACGCCCTTGTCGGCCTGGGCCAGCGACCGCTACGGGCGCAAGCCGGTGCTGATCGTCGGCGGCGTATTGGCGATTGCCTCGGGTTTCCTCATGGAACCCTTGCTGACCCACGGCTCGACCAGCGGCGTGGCGCTGTTCCTGTGCATCGAGCTGTTCCTGATGGGGGTGACCTTTGCTCCCATGGGCGCCTTGCTGCCGGAACTGTTTCCGACCCACGTGCGCTACACCGGCGCCTCGGCGGCCTACAACCTGGGCGGCATCGTCGGCGCCTCGGCCGCGCCGTTCTTCGCCCAAAAACTGGTGGCGATGGGTGGTTTGAGTTATGTCGGGGGCTACGTTTCAGCGGCCGCACTGCTCAGTGTGATCGCTGTGCTGTGCTTGAAGGAGACGCGTCATAACGACTTGAACCGGGTCGCCTAGGCCGGGCCTGTGGCGAGGACTCCACGCCTCGCCACGGGAACCTGTCGCAAGCCTGAACATCCGCCAATGAAATAACCGCTAACAATCACTCGCCATTGAAACCACCCCCCACCTGCCCCATCTAAGACCCATACCCCATTGCGCAGGTGCCCCATGAGCGACCAGCACTCTACCGAAGCCACTCACGATTACGCCGATTCCGACCACATCGAACACACCTCCTCCGGCACCGGCCTGGCGCTGCCTGGCCAGAATTTGCCGGACAAGGTCTACATCATCCCGATCCACAATCGTCCATTCTTCCCGGCCCAGGTGCTGCCGGTCATCGTCAACGAAGAACCGTGGGCCGAAACCCTGGAGCTGGTGGCCAAGTCCGACCATCACTCCCTGGCGCTGTTCTTCATGGACTCGCCCCAGGAAGACCCCCGCCATTTCGACACCTCGAAACTGCCGCTATACGGCACGCTGGTGAAGGTGCACCACGCCAGCCGGGAAGGCGGCAAACTGCAATTCGTCGCCCAGGGCCTGACCCGCGTGCGTATCCGCACCTGGCTCAAGCACCATCGCCCACCGTACCTGGTGGAAGTCGAATACCCGCACCAGCCGAGCGAGCCGACCGATGAGGTCAAGGCCTACGGCATGGCGCTGATCAACGCGATCAAGGAACTGCTGCCGCTCAACCCGCTGTACAGCGAAGAGCTGAAGAACTACCTCAACCGCTTCAGCCCCAACGACCCTTCGCCGCTGACCGATTTTGCCGCTGCGCTCACCTCCGCCACCGGCAATGAGCTGCAGGAAGTGCTCGACTGCGTGCCCATGCTCAAGCGCATGGAAAAAGTCCTGCCGATGCTGCGCAAGGAAGTCGAAGTGGCGCGGCTGCAGAAAGAGATCTCCGCCGAGGTCAACAACAAGATCGGCGAACATCAGCGCGAGTTCTTCCTCAAGGAGCAGCTCAAGGTCATCCAGCAGGAGCTGGGGCTGACCAAGGACGACCGCAGCGCCGATATCGAGCAGTTCGAGCAGCGGCTCGAAGGCAAGGTGCTGCCGGCCCAGGCGCAGAAGCGCATCGAAGAGGAAATGAACAAACTCTCGATCCTGGAAACCGGCTCGCCGGAATATGCCGTCACCCGCAATTACCTGGATTGGGCGACCTCGGTGCCGTGGGGCGTGTATGGCCAGGACAAGCTTGACCTCAAGCACGCGCGCAAGGTGCTCGACCAGCACCACGCCGGCCTGGACGACATCAAGGACCGCATCCTGGAGTTCCTCGCCGTCGGCGCCTACAAAGGCGAGATCAGCGGTTCCATCGTGCTGCTGGTCGGCCCGCCGGGCGTGGGCAAGACCAGCGTCGGCAAATCCATCGCCGAATCCCTGGGGCGGCCGTTCTACCGTTTCAGCGTCGGCGGCATGCGCGACGAGGCGGAGATCAAGGGCCATCGGCGCACCTACATCGGCGCCCAGCCGGGCAAGCTGGTGCAGGCGCTGAAAGATGTCGAAGTGATGAACCCGGTGATCATGCTCGACGAAATCGACAAGATGGGCCAGAGCTACCAGGGCGACCCGGCCTCGGCCCTGCTGGAGACCCTCGACCCGGAGCAGAACGTCGAATTCCTCGACCACTACCTGGACCTGCGCCTGGACCTGTCGAAAGTACTCTTCGTCTGCACCGCCAACACCCTGGACTCGATCCCCGGCCCGCTGCTGGACCGAATGGAAGTGATCCGCCTGTCGGGTTACATCACCGAAGAAAAAGTCGCCATCGCCAAGCGCCACTTGTGGCCCAAGCAACTGGCCAAGGCTGGCGTGTCCAAGGGCAGCCTGAGTATCAACGACAGCGCCCTCAAGGCCCTGATCGATGGCTATGCCCGTGAAGCCGGGGTGCGACAGTTGGAGAAACAGCTGGGCAAACTGGTGCGCAAGGCGGTGATGAAGCTGATCGACGACCCCAAGGCCGTGATCAAGCTCGGGCCAAAGGACCTCGAGGCCTCCCTGGGCAAACCGGTATTCCGCAACGAGCAGGTGTTGTCCGGCATCGGCGTAATCACCGGCCTGGCCTGGACCAGCATGGGCGGCGCGACCTTGCCGATCGAAGCGACGCGCATCCACACCCTCAATCGCGGCTTCAAGCTGACCGGGCAACTGGGGGACGTGATGAAGGAGTCGGCGGAAATCGCCCACAGCTACGTCAGTTCGCACCTGAAGCAATTTGGCGGCGATCCGAAGTTCTTTGACGAGGCCTTCGTTCACCTGCACGTACCGGAAGGCGCCACGCCCAAGGACGGCCCGAGCGCCGGCGTGACCATGGCCAGCGCGTTGCTGTCCCTGGCCCGCAACCAGCCGCCGAAAAAAGGCGTGGCCATGACCGGCGAACTGACCCTCACCGGGCACGTCCTGCCGATTGGCGGGGTGCGCGAGAAGGTCATCGCGGCGCGGCGGCAGAAAATCAACGAACTGATCCTGCCGGAAGCCAACCGGGGCAATTTCGAAGAACTGCCGGACTACCTCAAGGAAGGCGTCACGGTGCACTTTGCCAAGCGGTTTGCGGATGTGGCCAAGGTGTTGTTCTGATCGTTATACAGCGGCTGTACCGGCCTCATCGCGAGCAAGCTCGCTCCCACAAAGGAATCTTGTGAACGCCACAAGTCCCTGTGGGAGCGAGCTTGCTCGCGATGGGGCCCTGACAGACAACACATCCCCACCTGACACACCCAGTAGCATCTTCGGTTATGCTCGCCGTTCGTCGTGAATGCCGGAGCCGTTGCCCTTATGTCCCTCACTCGCCTGCTCGTCCCCCTCAGCCTCGCCCTGTTGAGCGCCTGCGCCACGCAGCCGAAACACAACGTGACCGTGGAAAAACTGAGCCAGTGCCCGGTAAGGCTCAATAACGGACAGAACCTGATCCTGAGCCTGCCCAGCAACCCCAGCACCGGTTATCGCTGGGCGATCCAGGATTCGGCCGGTGGTGTATTGAAGGGCTTGGGGCCGGAGGTTTATCGCAACCCGGAAGACGCCGGCATCGTTGGCGCCGCAGGTGTTTCGACCTGGCGCTTCCAGGCGTTCAGCGCCGGCACCGGGCGCTTGCGCCTGACTTATCAACAGCCCTGGGCCCCGGAAGTGCCGCCCGTGGAAACCTTTGACTGCGCCATTTCGGTGAATTGACCGTGGGCTGGCTGATCCTGGCACTGATGGGCGCAGTCACCTACCTGTACGGCCTGACCGTGCACGCCACACTCTTGTGCCTGCTGGTCAAGCCCATGCCGGTGCTGGCCCTGCTCGGCTGGCTGCACGATGCGCCGCCCAGTGACTATCGGCGCTGGGTCAGTCTCGGGCTGATTTTCTCGCTGGTGGGCGACGTATTGCTGGCCTGGCCGGGGGACCTGTTCGTGTTCGGCCTCGGCGCGTTCCTGCTGGCGCACCTGGCCTACCTGAAAGCCTACCTCAGCGACTGCCGCCGCCCGGCGCTGCTGCCCTTGGCCCTTGCCTTGGGCATCGGTGCGATGCTGTTGGGAGTCCTGGTGTCGAACGGCCTAGGGTCGTTGCTGGTGCCGGTGATTGTCTACGGCCTGGTCATCAGCGCCATGCTCTGGCGGGCGTTGGCGCGGCTGGGCACCGGTGTGCCCAAGCGTTCGGCGTGGCTGGCCGCCGCCGGGGCGCTGGCGTTTGTGTTTTCCGACAGCCTCATCGGCATCAACCGGTTCGTGCACCCCTTCCATGCCGCGCCTTACCTGATCATCATCAGTTATTGGCTGGGCCAATGGGGCATTACAGCGTCGGCGTTTACCCAAAAGCCACACGGAGCCAAATAATGTGGGAGCGAACCTGCTCGCGATAGCGGTCTATCAGTCATCATTATCGCTGGCTGAACCATCGCTATCGCGAGCAAGCTCGCTCCCACAGGTTTTTTGGTTAAAATGCCGGCCTTTTCACCACCCATGCCGCTGGAACCGCCGTGAGCAAAGACCCTGATCGCCTATTCGCCCAACCCCTGGCCCAAGTGCCGGACTTCGCCTTCAACGAGGACGTGGTGCGGGTGTTTCCGGACATGATCAAGCGTTCGGTGCCGGGTTACCCGACCATTGTCGAAAACCTCGGCGTGCTCGCCGCGCAATTCGCCCAGCCGGGCAGCGTGCTCTACGACCTGGGCTCGTCCCTGGGCGCCGTGACCCAGGCCCTGCGCCGCCACGTGCGCACCGACGGTTGCCGGGTAATCGCGGTGGATAACTCGGCGGCCATGGTCGAGCGCTGCCGCGAATACCTCAACGGCCAGGACTCGATGTTCCAGGAGCTGCTGCCGGTGGAAGTGATCGAAGGCGACATCCTCGCCCTGACGTTCCAGCCGGCCTCGGTGGTGGCACTGAACTTCACCCTGCAATTCATCGCGCCGGACCAGCGCACCGCACTGTTGAGCCGCATCCGCCAGTCCTTGCTGCCGGGTGGCGCGCTGATCCTGTCGGAAAAATTGCGCTTCAACGATGCAGAGGAACACGCCCTGCTCACCGACCTGCACGTGGCGTTCAAGCGCGCCAACGGCTACAGCGAGCTGGAAATTGCCCAGAAACGCAGCGCCATCGAAAACGTCATGAAGCCCGACAGCCTCGAAGAACACCGCGAACGCCTGCTCGCGGCAGGGTTCTCGAAAGTCGTGCCGTGGTTCCAGTGTCTTAACTTCGCCTCGTTGATTGCCCTGCCATGATCGATCTGTCCCCCCTCGCCCGCCATCTGGCCGGCACGCCCCTGGCCGATTGGGCCGCGACGCTGCAGACGCAACTCGACAGCAAGATGGAAAAGGGTCACGGCGACCTGGAGCGTTGGCAAAGCGCCCTCGATGCGCTGCCGGCCTTGCAACCCACCACCGTCGATCTGCTGAACGGCCTGACGCTCGACACCGATTGTTCCGACGAAACCCGCGCGCAGATGCGTACCGCGTTGATGGGCCTGTCGCCATGGCGCAAAGGACCTTTCGACCTGTTTGGCGTGCACGTAGACACCGAATGGCGCTCGGACTGGAAGTGGTCACGGGTGGCCCCGCACCTGGACCTGAAAGGCAAGCGCATCCTCGATGTGGGCTGCGGCAACGGCTACTACATGTGGCGGATGCTCGGTGCCGGCGCTGACACGGTGATCGGCGTCGACCCCAACTGGCTGTTCTTCTGCCAGTTCCAGGCGGTGCAGCGCTACCTGTCGCAGCCCAACGCCTGGCACCTGCCGTTTCCATTCGAAGCCTTGCCGCCGGAGCTGGAAGGCTTCGACACGGTGTTTTCCATGGGCGTGTTCTACCACCGGCGCTCGCCGATCGAACATCTGCTGGCGCTCAAGGACTGTCTGGTCAAGGGCGGCGAGCTGGTGCTCGAAACCCTGGTGATCGAGGGCGACGAACACCAGGTGCTGGTGCCCGAGGATCGCTACGCACAGATGCGCAACGTCTGGTTCCTGCCGTCGGTCCCGGCCCTGGAGCGCTGGCTGCGCCGCGCCGGGTTCAGCGATGTGCGTTGCGTGGACGTGAGCCTGACCACCGTAGAGGAACAGCGCAGCACCGAGTGGATGAAGTATCAGTCGCTGAGCGACTTCCTCGATCCCGCCGACCACGGCAAAACCATCGAAGGATTGCCGGCGCCGATGCGGGCGGTGATTGTGGCGCGTAAGTAAATAGCCCAGCCTTATTGGAGGCCAATGCTGTTCACTGGAGATGGTCAGAGTCACTGTGGCGAGGGAGCTTGCTCCCGCTGGGCTGCGCAGCAGCCCCCTCTCAAGCTCACTCAATCAACCTGATCCACCGCGTCGCCGGGCTCCAGGGCCGCTGCGCGCCCCAGCGGGAGCAAGCTCCCTCGCCACGGGAATTGGGCACGGCGCGGGTCAAGGGAATGCCTCGAATCAGTGTCAATTTCAAGAGCAAATCGGTTGGTCGACCGGAATGCTTTTGAGCTTTTGAGCTTTTGAGCTTTTGAGCTTTTGAGCTTTTGAGCTTTTGAGCTTTTAGGCTTTTGTGGCGAGGGAGCTTGCTCCCGCTGGGCTGCGCAGCAGCCCCCTCTCAAGCTCACTCAATCA
>NZ_FMTR01000017.1:0-123958 GCF_900100135.1 Pseudomonas sp. NFACC05-1
TCATGTTTGGTATCGGCCCAATCAATTCCGATATAAGCAGTGAATTTCTGAGACAAGAGCGTTTGCATTGCACACCTCCACAGACGCTAAAGTACATGCAGGAACATGCATGCTTGCGTCCAGCGAAGGCGATATAGAGAGCCGTGCCCGGCTTTCCCTGAGTGTTCGTTAGAGGGCGCAAGCGCACCTGCTGGGCTCGAAGGTGAAGCAGTAATCATCGAGATGCGTTGCAGCCCTATTCGTAGCTCGCAGGTGCATGTTCCTTCCTCGCAACAACCGGACTCCAGCGAGTATCAGTATGGGGGAGCAAGGAACGGACTACCTATATCGCAGCCCAACGGGGATAAATCCCCTCGCCACAATGAAGTTCGCCAGCACTCGGGGTTACTCCTTGGCAATCACCGAAATCTTCCCATTGCGCTCGATGATCGCAAACTTGATCTGTTCCAGGGCCTCGATGCCCTGGCTGGAGCGTGCTGCCTCCATGATGTCCGCCTCCGCCAACCGCGCATGACGCATCCGCCCATGCAGAATTCGTCCGTCCTCGACGATGATGGTCGGGCCACCGTCGATCAGGCGCGAAACCCATTGAGAGCGCAGTTTGAGCAATGAGAAGCCGACATCGATGGCAATCAGCGTCACGATCACCATCAGCGCGTTGGTCATCGAGAAATCATCCCCCAACAGCGCCTGTTGAGTGGCCTCGCCGATGATCATCAACAACACGAAATCAAAGGTGGTGATTTCTGCCAGCGAACGTCGCCCGGCGATCTTGAACAACACCATCAACGCCGCGTACATCACGGCCGCTCGCAGCACCGAATCCATAGGTCACCTAAGGAAAAATGAACTGATTGAAACTCACCGAGGCACCGCCAGGGGTTGCGATGCGGCTGTGATAGGTCCCGAAACCGTCGCCGAGCAATGACAGGTGCAGGCTGGCCTGCCCTCGTTCATCGGCCTGTACCCAGAGGGTCATGCCCTGCCCCGCGCCCGCCGAGCGCAGCGGTGCAGGTTGCAACGCTTGCACCTCGAAACCTTCCAGCCAATCGCCACCCAACTCGACTTCCAACACGGCGTTGGGCTGGCCCTTGAGACGGATGACCAGGACGTTGCTGGAGCCGTTGCGGTGGAAGGCCTGATACTCGACGCCAAGGCTGCGGTCGTCGCTGTACAGCTCCCGGTTGCTCAGCGGGCCACGGGAGAACAGCCCCAGCAAGGCCAGGATCACCAACAGCACCAACACGTACCAGCCAACTCGCTCGAAACGCCAGACCTTGTGCTGGAACGCCATGTCTTCGCATACCGGAAACTGGCGGCTGCGGTGGTCGTCCTGCTCGTATGGATCGCTCATGGCCCGCCCTCCTATCGCCGCTCGCCGGCCATGGCGCGCTGGTGAAAGCCGGGCAGTTGTTGCAGCACGTATTCGGCGGCCCACAATTGCACCTGACCGCGACTGCCGAAGAAGCGCACGCAACGGCTGAACAGTGCTCGCTGACCGTCCACATCGAACGCCCAGGCAAAGCAGACGGTGCCGGCGGGTATTCCGTCCTTGTCGTCTGGCCCGAGCAGACCGGTGGTGGCCACCGCCGCATTGGCATTGGCATCGTGCAAGGCGCCGAGGGCCATTTCCTCGGCGACTTCACGGCTGGTGAGATTGAAGGTCTCGATGGTGCGCGGGCTGACACCGAGCAAGCGCTGCTTGGCCTCAGGGGAGTACACCACATAACCGCTTTCGATCAGTGAACCACTGCCGGGCACCTCGGCCAGCAATGTGACGATCTGTCCGGCGGTGCAGGATTCGGCTGTGGTCAGGCGCAGGTCATGATCGCGCAAATAATCAACCAGGATTTGGGCAACAGTCATGGCAGACGGTCCTTCGGGGATGCTGATGGGTTGACCTCTACCGTTGTGTTTCATTCCCTTTATCGCCCCGTCGGCCAGGACCAGCAAATAAATGAAACCCGAGTCTTTTTCTGTACCTCAAACTCCATAAGGGCCTCATGCAGAGGCCGTCCTGATCAGGAGGTCGTCATGTCCGCACCTTTCGTCAAACTGTTCACGCAGCCCGAATTCGCCTGGGCCGACATACGCGAGCAAGAACAGGCACATCCACGCCATTACCTGGCTCATTTGCTGCTGCTCGCGCTGATCCCCGCGGTGTGCCTGTTCATCGGCACCACTTGGACCGGATGGAGCCTGGCCGAAAACGAAACGGTACGACTCAGCAGTGCCAGCGCGCTTCAATTGTGCGTGCTGCTGTACGTGACCATCGTCGTCGGCGTCACGTTGATGGGCCTGTTCATTCGCTGGATGTCCCGCACCTTCGACGTCCGCCCGACGGTCAACCAATGCATCGGCTTCGCCGCCTATACCGCAACGCCGTACTTCCTGGCCGGAATCTTCGGGCTTTACCCGAGCCGCTGGCTGGCCGTGGCAGTGCTTTTACTGGCGTCGGCCTACTCGACGTTCCTGCTGTTCGTCGGGCTGCCCAAGTTCATGGGCCTCAAGAAGGAACAGGGCCTGCTGTATTCGGCAAGTGTCTGGGGCGTCGGCCTGCTGGTCCTGGTGACGATCCTGGTGGAAATGATCCTGCTCTGGTTCAACTACCTGCAGCCGGAATATATGCGTGTCCCGGTGGGCTGAATGCGTTTTCGGGGTGCACAATGCCGATGACAGCGGCTTGAGGTGATCCGGTTAAGCTTTCTTCATACCGATACGCCTGCGCATCTCAGCCGTAATACTCTGCCGAGTTCGCTTGAGCCCAGCCCAAGGCTCATGCCCAACCTCCGCCAGACGCTCATGAACATTGTGCACGTTCCACAAATTCGCCCCCTTGAGCTCGGCCACCTCCTCGCGAAAGATCGGCACCGACACCGGCAACCCTTCCCGAGTCCGGGCGGCATAAGCGCAAATGGTGGTAGCGCCCAACCCATTGCGCAGGTAATCGATGAAAATCCGCCCTACCCGATTCTTCGGCCCGGACACCGCCGAAAAACGGTCTGGCAGCAGCTTGGCCATGTGACTGACAATCGCATGACTGAACCCCTTGACCTCGTCCCAACCCAGTTTGCGCGTCAGCGGCACCACCACATGGATTCCCTTGCCGCCGCTGGTCTTGAGGAACGCCTTGAGGCCTAGTTCATCGAGCACCGACAAGGTGAGCTGCGTCGCCTCGACCATGCTTTTCCAGGGCAGCGCCGGGTCCGGGTCAAGGTCGAGGACGAAGCGGTCGGGCTTGTCCAGATCGACAGACGTGGCATTCCAAGTGTGCAGTTCCACCGTGCTCATCTGCACCGCACCGATCAGCGCCTCGGCGTTGTTGATGATCATCACCGGCTGCCCGGTCAGTTCCTTGTCCAGGCTGGTGATACCGGGAATCGCCAGGCGCTCGGGGTTCTTCTGGAAGAACAGCTCACCGGCGATGCCATCCGGCGCCCGGACCAAGGCGACCGGGCGGTCTTCCAGTTCCGGCAGGATGAATTCGGCCACGCTGGCGTAGTACTCGGCCAGTTGCAGCTTGGTGGTGCCGCTGCTGGCGTCAATGACCCGCTCCGGATGGGTGATGCGGACCTTGCCGTCCAAGGCCGCTGCCTTGGCCTTGCTCTTGGTCCTGGCCGGTGTCGCGCCAGGCTCATCCTTGGCTTTGGTTTTTTTTGCCATAGCGTTTTTTTTCACGGGCTTGGCCAGCTCCTGGGTAATGTCCTTGGCCGGCTTGTCGTCGCGCAAGCCATGGAAAACCGCATGGCGCACCGAGCCGTCCTTGGTCATTTCGGCAAAGGCCACTTCGGCCAGCAGCTTCGGTTCCAGCCAATGCACGCCCTTGGCTTCGTAGCCGGTGGGCGGGTTCACCACGGCGGCCTTTTTCGTCTCCAGGGGCAGCAATTGCTGGTAGATGCTTTTGAGGGTGGTTTCGTTGAACCCGGTGCCGACCTTACCGGCGTAGCGCAACTGGCCGCTGTCGGCATCATGCAGCCCCAGCAGCAAGGCACCAAAGGCGCTGCGAGCGCCCTTGGGCTCGCTGAAGCCCACCACCACGAACTCCTGGCGATTCTTGCACTTGAGCTTGATCCAGTCGTTGCTGCGCCGGGACACATAGGTGCTGCCGACGCGCTTGCCGATCAGCCCCTCCATCTGCATTTGGCAGGCGCTATTGAGCAGCGCTTCTGGGGTTTCTTCGAAGGCATCGGAAAACCGCAGCAAAGGGCTTTCGTTGGGCTCCAGCACGGCCGCCAAGGCGGCCCGGCGCTCTTGCACCGGCACTTTGCGCAAATCCATGCCGTTGAGGTAAGGCATGTCGAACAGGTAATAGGCGATCTTGCCGCTGCTGCCGCCCTCGAAGGCATTCTGCAAGGCCTGGAAGTCCGGCACGCCTTGGTCGTTGGCAACCACCATCTCGCCGTCGAGCCAGGCCGATTCCAAGCCCAGTGCGGCCAAGGCCTCGGCCTGTCTTGGCAATTTGTGGGTCCAGTCATGGCCGTTGCGGGTGAGGAGCCTGACGTCACCGTTTTCGATCCGCGCCATGACCCGGTAACCGTCGAACTTGATTTCATAGAGCCATTCGCCGTCGGGCGCGCTTTCCACCAGGGTCGCCAGTTCCGGCTTGAGGGTGTCTGGCAGCGGCCCGGCGACCGCACCGCTGAGGGAGGTTTTCGAGGTGCGCTTCGGCGATTTCGGCTGCGCGGCTTTTTCCGGTTGTTTCACCGCTTTGGCGCCAGCCTTGGCTCGACGCTTGGGCACGAGGGTGCGATCGCTGAGCACGCTGTCCGGCTCGGCCTGGACCACGTCGTATTCGCTTTCGGGGCGGGCGGCCTGGTCCTGGTGCTTGATCAGGAACCACTGCTCCTGCTTGCCGGGCATGTGGGTGCGCACCAGGTTCCACAGGCCGCTGAGCTTTTCCCCTTGCAGCTCGAACTTGAGCCGGCCTTTTTCATAGGCCTCGTGGGGATCGCCCTGGGGAATCCAGACGCCTCGGTCCCAGACGATCACGTCACCGGCGCCGTAATGGCCCTCGGGGATATTGCCTTCGAACGTGGCGTAATCCAGCGGATGGTCTTCGACATGCACCGCCAGGCGCTTGGCTTTCGGGTCCAGGGAGGGGCCTTTGGGCACCGCCCAGCTCTTGAGTGCACCGTCCAGTTCCAGCCGAAAATCGTAATGCAGCCGCGAGGCGTCGTGTTTTTGAATACAGAACTGCAAGGCATGGGCCGTCTTCGCCGATTTGCGCGAGCGCTTCGCCGCTGGCTCCGGAGTGGCGGCGAAGTCACGCATACGGTTGTAGTCATCCAGGGTCTTGCTGCTCATGGACCACCTGCCACCTGTTGCAACGCCGGATCGGCAACCGGCAGCCCGACGGTTTCCGCGAGCAGTTGATCGACCACGCGGCCCAGGGCCTGTTCGACGGAATCGCCCAGCAACAGCCCCTGTTCGAAAAGGACGATTTGCCGGTCGGCGCTGGTGCCTTCCTGCACCATGCGGCGCACCTGCCCGAATACGTCCTGGACACCCAGCTCTGCTGCGGTCTCACCGAAGGTTTGCTCGGCCAGGGTCAGCCATTCACCGATCAGCATCGGCTGCTCCTGCCCCTCGACGATGAACTCCGCGAGAATCCCATGACGTTTGGCCCGCCAGCGATTTTCCTTGAGGACCCACTGGGACATCTGGCTGTAGTTGGCGCCAGGCCGGCGCTGCGCCACGGCATGGGCCACCATCAGGCGAAACAGCGAAGCGAGGCACAGGACGTCGTCGACCCGAGGACAGGCATCACAAATGCGCAGTTCCAGCGTGGGGTAACGTGAGGAAGGCCGTATCACCCACCAGCAATCGCTGGGTTGGCGAATGGACCCGGTACGCATGAGCATGTCGACGTAGCTGGCGAACGCCGACTCATCTTCGAAAAACTCCGGCACGCCCATGCGTGGCCATTCATCGCAGGCCACTTGTCGATAGCTGCTGAAGCCACTGTAGCCACCGTTCCAGAACGGTGATGAAGCGCTCAGGGCCAGGAACATCGGCAACCAGGGCAGGATCTCATTCATGACCCGCACTCGATCCTGAATGGCCGGAACTTCCACATGGATATGCAGGCCCGACAGCACGCTGCGCCTCGCCACCCGTTGGTAATCATCGAACAGTTGCTGGAAATGCAGCTCGTCGGTCGGCTGCAGTACTTGGGTCGTCATCGGATGTGAACCGGCGCTGAGCAGACCCAGGCCATAGGGTGCCAACCGCTGGTTCAAGCCCGTACGCACCTGGCTCAGGTAATCGGCCGCCTCTGACAGGCTGCGAAAGATGGGCGATGCCATCTCGACCTGGCACAGGAACATTTCATGGGCGAAATGCTTGCCCAGCTCGGCCTGGCAAGCTGCGATCGCTTGTGCGGGTGGCTCGCCTGGCATGCAACGGGTTTGCAGATCGGTGATGAAATACTCCTCTTCAATGCCGAATTTCATGCGCCTGTTCATCGATAATCCCTCCGATAACCCCGCCGATACCTGCGCCAATGCGGGTTACAACCAACGCCACCACGGCGATCCGTTCCACATCCTGATAACCCGGCGTCAGCAATTCCTCACCAAACACGTCCGGGTCCAATTCCTTGTAGGTCCAGCCGAAATCCGCCGAGTCACGCCATTGACCCAGCGCTTCCAGGAACGGGTCGCGCCCATCCACCATCGCCACGCCGGTGTAGAGCACCAGCGAGCCACCCGGTGTCAGCCGGGGCAAGGCCTGTTCGACGATACGCAACGACAACCCGGCGCCCAGGGCGCCGCCGCCATGGCGATAGGCGCGCTCGGATGGATCAGCCATGTACGGCGGGTTGGCGACGATCAGGTCGAAGCTGCCTGGCACGTCCTGCAGCACGTCGCTGCGAGCGACCTCGACATTGCCCACCTCGGCCAGCGCGGCGTTCACGGCGCTCAGGCGCAAGGCTTGCGGGTTGATGTCTACCGCCATTACTTGCGCTTCACGCCGGGCGCGGGCAATCACGATCGCACCGACGCCGGCGCCACAACCGATGTCCACGGCGCGATGTACCGCCGTGAAGTTCTGCTGCAGATGAGTATGGATCAGTTGGGCGAAACGGTAGCTGTCAGGGCCGAAAAACACCGCATCGGTGGCCTGGGTGGGGAACGGCGAATGAGCGAACAGCAAGCCATCCAGGCTCGACCAGCGCACCCGGCTGCGCAGCAGGCCGTCGCGCTCCTCCAGCACTTGGGCTTCTTGCAGTTGCCGCTGTTCATCGGCACTGATCAGTCCCGGCGCAAATGGCCGCGACCAACCGAACACGTCCCGCAAGGTCTTGGAGCGTTCATTGCCGGGTCGCTGGTTGACTCGCTCGTGGGTCAACGGCGTTGGGGTAATGAAACGGTAGCCGTCGGCTTGCAGGCGCCGGCCCAGTTGCAACAGCGCAAGGTCCCGCTCGGACAGGCGTTCTTCATTCATGCAGGGCTCCCTAACGAAGTGCGGACTTGAGTTCGATGAACCGACGAGTCGCCAACAGGCCGGCCGGATGGCTATGACGCCGAGCACAGAGCCAGGGCATCAGAACCTGCATCTGCTCGTTGGGCGTCCGCCCTTTCAGTGCCTGTAGCAAGCTTTGTACATCGGGATCGTCCATCGGCGTCGTCGGCTCGCAAGCAGCAACCGGAGCGCGCCGGACGCCGGATCTTGTGCCCTCGTCCAGCCAGTCACCGGCTATCCAATCGTGCAGCAGCTGTTTTTCGTAGGGGCTGAATACCCCGAACATGGCCGCTCCAGCCCCGTTGATCAGCGTCCAGAAGCGGCTGTTCTGCGGGTCTTCATGGCGTTTGATCCAGCCTTTGTTCTGCATTGCCGCCAAGAATCCTTCCAACTGGCCTGGCGCCGAAAGCCACTGGTTGACGGTCTTGCCTTCGAACTTGCAGTAATCGGAATGCATGTGCTGGCCGAACGGGCGTTTGCGTTCAAGCATGTCCAGCACTTCGCGGGTCAGGTCGAACGCGCCGATGATGTCCCGGCTGCCCTGCCCCAGGTCATTGAGGCGATAGCCCAACGTGACCCGGTGCCAGAAGGCTTCCCGGTCGGCTTCCATCGGCATCAGCTGCAGCAGCCCTTGTACGGCCTTATGGGCGTGGCCGGTGCTGGCGTTGTCGATGGTGACATGAAGGGTGAAATAGTACGGATCGATGTCCAGTTCGCTCAGCTCATAGGCGCTGATCAGCAGATGCAGGGGCAATTGCTCATAGCCCAAGTTGTAGCCGATGACTTCTGGCAGGTATTCGTCGCCGGCGTACCCCAAGGCCAGTTGCACGGCGCCTTGCAGATAAAGGTCGTCGTCGATGTCCGGGGCATCCGACAGATCGTGTTCGGCGAGCAATTTTCGATAGAGCACCACATGGTTTTGCGCGGGATGACCGTCCCCCAGTTCTTCCAGGTAGGTGCACAGCAACCCTTCGAAACGGTGGTCATGCCAGTGCTTGACCACGCCATACAGCCAGGCGCCGTCCACCCGTTTGGTCGGCGCCACAGCCTGCAGGAAGTACAAGGCGTGGGCCTTGCTGCTGAAGAACTCCCGCGCGCCGCCATTTTTGCGCCGCTCCAGGTAGTCAGCGTATTGCCGGGCCACACCGGCGCTGTGCTGCTCGACCCAGGCCAGCAGCGCCATGGGGTCATCGGGCATCTCCTGGGGAAGCGTCGCGGCCTTTGCGATGCATTCCTGGAGGAACGCCTGGGCGACGGCTTGCTTGTCAGCGTCGTCGGGGCCCTGGAACAGTCGTTCATAGTATTGGCGCACGTGCCCGTCAGGCGTCACAGGGTGCACGGTTCCCGGCGGGGATTGGAGGGGTGTCAGCGCAGTCATAAGGGCCTCTTGGGTTTCGGCGGACGCTGAATCAGCACGTCTCTTCTGTTGCAGAGCACCGGCAACGACGAAAAATTCCGTTGGGTTGAAGGGCAGGCGGATAAACGGGTTGTCCATTCACGAGGGGAACCCTCGTTTCGCTCCAGCCCTCAAATACTGAGAACCACCCCAGCTGTTGAATGTGGCAACGGCGCTGTTGGGGCGAGGGAGCTTGCTCCCGCTGGACGCGAAGCGGCCCATGCAAGGGGGCGCGGTCAAAAGGTTTTTACGACTGCTTCGCAGCCGAGCGGGAGCAAGCTCCCTCGCCACGGGGTTCACTCGCCGGCTGTACCAAGCGCTATCCAAGGAGCAACGATGACTTTCACGGTATGGGTAGCGGTGCTCGGTGCGGTGTTGCTGACCCTGGCCTTGACCTCCTCCTATCTGCGCTGGATGCCGGTCACCACCTCGGCGATGTGCCTGGTACTGGGCGTTGCCATCGGGCCGATGGGATTGGACGTGCTGAAGCTGGACATCAGCGACTCGGCGGTCTGGATGGAACACCTCACGGAGGTCGCGGTGGTGTTTTCATTGTTCGTCAGCGGCCTCAAGTTGCGTTTGCCCCTCAAGAACCGTACCTGGCGTGTCGCCTATGGGCTGGCCGGGCCGGTAATGATCCTGTGCATCGCCGGCCTGTGCCTGGCATTGCATTATCTGTTGGGCCTGGGTTGGGGTGTGTCGATGCTGATCGGCGCGATGTTGGCACCTACCGACCCGGTGCTGGCGGCGCTGGTGCAGGTCAATGACGCGCGGGATGACGACCGGGTACGTTTCGGCCTGTCGGGCGAAGCGGGACTGAACGACGGGACGGCATTTCCTTTTGTGATCCTCGGCCTGTTGATGCTGCGTGAAGACGGCAGCGGTTTTCTCGGTGAATGGCTGCTGCGTAACGTCCTCTGGGCGGTGCCGGCCGGTTTGCTGGTCGGCTACTGGATGGGCCGCGGCATTGGCAAGCTGACCTTGTCGATGCGCATCCGGAATGCCGACAGCACGCTGTCGCCCAACGACTACCTGGCCCTGGCACTGATTGCCCTGGCTTATGTCGTGGCCGAGTGGATCCAGGGCTATGGTTTTCTCTCAGTGTTCGCCGCCGGCCTGGGGCTGCGCCAGGCTGAGGTCAAATCCACCGATGAAGCGGCGCCACCGGCAGAACACCTGGTGCAACCGGTGGTAGGCCACGAAACCGTCGATCCCCAACAGGCCGTCGCGGGTGATACCGAGTCGCTGGACGATGGTCAATTGGCCGCAGGGGTCATGATGAGCGACATGCTCGCATTCGGCAGCCTGGTGGAGCGATCGATGGAAGTGTTTCTGGTCACCCTGCTTGGGGTCGTGCTGGCCAACCATTGGGACTGGCGCGCCTTGGCGATCGGTGCCCTGCTGTTTGCCGTCATCCGCCCGTTGAGTGTGCTGGCGTTACCCTGGGGGCGATTGCTCGACGGACCGCAACGGCTGCTGATCGGTTGGTTCGGCATCCGCGGGATCGGCAGCCTGTTTTATTTGTTTTTCGCCTTGAACAATGACCTGCAGCCGGAGGTGGCGCAGCTGTGCATCAACCTCACCCTGTCGGTGGTGGCGTTGAGCATTCTGGTTCATGGCGTCACGACCCAACCGACCCTGGCATGGTATGAGCGCCGCAAGCAGCCGAGGTGAGGCACTGCGGCAGGAAATGAACGCTGTTGTGGCGAGGGAGCTTGCTCCCGCTCGGTTGCGCAGCAACCGCAAAGCTTGGGGCCGCTTCGCAGCCCAGCGGGAGCAAGCTCCCTCGCCACAATGATGTTCGTCCGCAAGATCGCGCGGCTCAACCGCCAGGATCGCCCATCTGGATATAGACCGAATACACCCCCAGCAATACCCAGAAGGTGGCAAAGATCCATGGCGTACGCACCGAGAACAGCAGCGACTTGCGGTAGCCTTTGTGCGTCGACTCCCGCTCGCTGAACAGCGGCGACTCGTCGTAGGCCAGGCCCATCAAGGGTTCGGCGCGCAATAACTCGCTCTGTTTGAAATGCCAATGATCGATGATTTCGTAGGCCGCCTTAATGCCCGGCCAGGCATTGAGCGAGCTCAAGAATCCCAGCAAGGCCAGAAATGGCGGCACGATCAACGTGAACAACTTGCCCCACTCCGGGTTCAGGTTGGCCATGCACGAAGCAAAGGCGATCACCAGGAAAGATTGGGCGGCCAGGTAAGCATCGGTTCGGTTGGCCAGGATACTGGTTTCGTACTGGATTTCCCGGCGATAGAAATCCAGTCGTTCCTTGGGTGAACCGAACAGTGTGGCGTTGTGTTCCGTCAGTTCTTCTTCCGGGGTTGGCCCGGTGAGTATTCTGGGCATTGCGAAGGACGAGCCTCTCTGATGATTCGGATTCATTAGAAGAACCTGACGCACGGCAAGTTCAAGCCAATGGACCGCAGGTGCATCCAACATCCGGGGAAACGCTCTCCAACCGCCAGGGTCTCTAGTTCGTAAGGGCAAGAGGACGCTTGTGTGGACTATCTTGGATGGGTGCAATGGCCAGCGATGCTCGTCACGGTGCTGGCCGCCTGGTTGATCGGCTCACGCCAACCGCGACGCCGGATGGCGGGATTCAGTTGTTTTATTGCAAGCAATATTCTGTGGGTGATCTGGGGCCTTCATACCCACGCGTATGCGTTGATCGTGTTGCAGTTTTGCCTGTGTGCGATGAATTTGCGGGGGTTCAAGAAGAACACTGAATAAGCGCCTGCTCTTGTGTGGCGAGGGAGCTTGCTCCCGCTCGAGTGCGAAGCGCTCGCCACATGGGGGCCGCTTCGCGACCCAGCGGGAGCAAGCTCCCTCGCCACAGGAGGCTGACTATTTCATCGTCTGCCCAATGATCTGCACCAGGTCAATCTGCTTGAACGGCTTGATCAACCGAGGCAATTGGGTGGCGAAACCTTCCAGGCGTTCGGCATAACCGGTGGCCAGGATGATGGGCAGGTCCGGTTGGCGGTCACGCAACAGTTTCGCCAACTGCGCACCGTCCATCTGCGGCATGGCCATGTCGGTGATGACCAGGTCGATGTCCGGGTTGCGCTCATACAGCTCCAGTGCCTGGGCGCCCGATGGCGCGCAAAGGACCCGGTGCCCGAGGTCTTCGATCAACAGGCGCGTGCTGGTCAGCACCAGGCTGTCATCATCGACTACCAGCACTTTCAACTCATCGACTGGCTGCGTTGTTTCCTGGATCGACGCTTTGCCCGGTGCCGGGTTGTTTGCCACCGGCAACCACAACTGCGCGGTGGTACCGACACCTTTCTCGCTCCTGAGCGTCAGACGCCCCCCGAGCTGTTCCGCCAGGCCATGCACCATGGACAACCCCAGGCCCGTACCTTTGCCAACCCCCTTGGTGGTGAAAAATGGGTCCACGGCCGAGGCCAGCGTGGCTTCATCCATGCCCTCGCTTTCATCGGTAATCGCCAGGCAAATGTAGCGCCCGGGGGCCATCGGCTTGTCGTGGGCCGCATCACACCCTTGCCGCTCATCGGCGCTAATCATGAGCTTGCCACCATGGGGCATGGCGTCCCGGGCGTTGGTCGCCAGATTGAGAATCGCCAGTTCCAGTTGGTTGACATCGGCCAGCACCGGCGACAGCGCCTCGGCGAAGCGGGTCTGGATGTGTATCGATGGGCCCAGGGAGCTTTGCAGCAGGCCGCTGATACCCTGCACCAGGGCCGCCAGCTCGACCGATTCGTAGGTCAGTTTTTGCCGGCGGGCAAACGCCAGCATGCGCTGGGTCAGCGAAACCCCGCGCAGCGCGCCCTGGGTCGCGTTGTCCAGCAATTGAGTGAGTTTCGGTTCGTTGGCCATGCGCTTGCGTACGATTTCCAGGTTGCCAAGGATGACCGTCAACAGGTTATTGAAATCATGGGCAATACCGCCGGTGAGCTGACCGATGGCTTGCAGTTTCTGGGATTGGAACAGCGCCTCGCGGGCTTGCTCAAGGGCCTGCTGGGCCTGGGTGGCATCGGTAATGTCACGGGTGATCTTGGCAAATCCCAACAGCGTGCCGGTGTCGCTGCGGATCGCATCGATGACCACGTGGGCCATGAAGCGCGTGCCATCCTTGCGCATGCGCCAGCCTTTTTTCTCGAAGCGCCCTTCGCTGGCGGCGATGCTCAACGCCCGTTGTGGTTCGCCGCTATCGCGATCCTCGGGGGTGTAGAACATCGAGAAATGCCGGCCGATAGCCTCGGCCGGAAGATAACCCTTGATCCGCTGCGCCCCCAGGTTCCAGTTGGTGACCTGGCCTTGCGGGTCGAGCATGTAGATGGCGTAATCGGTGACGCTTTGCACCAGCAGGCGGAACTGCTGCTCGCTTTGCTTGAGGGTTTCCTCGGCCATTTTACGATCGGTCAGGTCGCGGGTGATCTTGGCGAAACCAAGCAAGGTGCCGCTCTGGCTGTCGATGATCGGATCGATCACCACATGGGACCAGAACAACGTGCCGTCCTTGCGCACCCGCCAACCCTCGCCTTCAAAGCGCCCCTCCTGCACGGCCGTGTCCAGCGCCCGTTGCGGCAGGCCGGCGGCGCGATCCTGATCGGTGTAGAAACGGGAGAAATGCTGGCCCAGGATCTCGGATTCCTCGTAGCCCTTGAAGCGCCTGGCGCCGGAGTTCCAACTGGTGATGAGGCCCGATGGGTCGGTCATGTAGATGGCGTAGTCGACCACCGCGTCGATGAGCAGGCGAAAGCGCTGCTCCTCGTTCATGAGTGGGGACTTGGGGGCGTTCTCAAGCATCTGGCCGGGGCATCCGTGTGGATTCTTTTTTCGCGAAGTATGGAGCAAGTCAGGCGCCAGGAAAAATCCTCAAGCCTTCCAACCTGTGGGAGCGAGCTCGCTCGCGATAGCGGTGGGTCAGTTTGCATCAATACTGGCTGACAGTCTGCCATCGCGAGCAAGCTCGCTCCCACAAGGGGATTTGTGGGCCTCTTGGGTAACTGACCACCAGCGCGGCAACAAGTGCTGCACCCTCGCCTCGCCAAACCGGTCATCGATCAGCATCACCACCCCGCGATCCTGCTGGGTGCGGATAACGCGACCGGCCGCCTGCACGACTTTTTGCAGGCCAGGGTACAGGTACGTGTAGTCGTAGCCATCGCCGAAGATTGCGGCCATGCGTTGTTTCATCTGCTCATTGACCGGGTTGAACTGCGCCAGCCCCAAGGTGGCGATGAATGCGCCGATCAGGCGTGAACCCGGCAAATCGATGCCCTCGCCGAACGCGCCGCCCAGCACCGCAAAGCCAATGCCTTGGCTGTGCTCCATGAACCGTTCGAGAAACGCCTGCCGGGGGGCTTCGCCCATGCCGCGCGATTGCGTCCAGAGCGCAATTTGCGGGTACCGCTCGGCAAACAGCCCAGCCACTTGCTGCAAGTAATCGAAGCTGCTGAAAAAAGCCAGGTAGTTGCCTGGGCGCTCGTTGAACTGGCGGGCCATCAACGCGGCAATGGGCTCCAGGGACGCCTGGCGATGGGCAAAACGGGTGGAAATGCGGCTGACGACCTGTACGTCCAGTTGTTCGGCCTTGAACGGCGATTCCACGTCGATCCATACCGTGTCGCCCGGCGTCCCCAACAAGTCTGCGTAGTAATGCCGGGGGCCCAGGGTCGCGGAAAACAGCACCGTGCTGCGGGCCGCCGTCAGCCTGGGTCGCAGGAATGCGGCCGGCACCACGTTGCGCAGGCACAGCGTAGATAGGCTGCGCTGGCGGCCGAGTTCGCGCTTGTGGATGTCAAACAGAAAGTGCTCGTCGAAGGTTTCCGCCACCCGGCCAAACTGCAACGCGTCGAAGTAGAACGCCTGCAATCCGCTGTCCAGGCCTTGGGGATGATCGTTTAGATAATCGCCAATAGCCGTAGTGCAGGTAGCCAGGGCCTGGAGCAATTTGTCCGGCAACTTTTCATAGGCCCGATAGGCCGCCACCTGGGGCGCATGCAAGGCGTTCCACTGGCGATTGACCCTATCAAGGGATTTCTTCAGCGGTTCAGGGGCGGTTTTGCGCACGCTGGTCAGCGTGGCCTGGTCGAGGGTCGCGCTGTACATCTGCCGCCCGCGCTCCACCAGGTTATGGGCTTCATCCACCAAGGTCGCGACAGTCCAGCCGTTGGCCTGGGCCAGGCCGAAGAGCAACGCGCTGAAGTCGAAGTAATAGTTGTAGTCGGCCACCACTACGTCGGCCCAGCGGGCCATTTCCTGGCTGAGGTAATACGGGCAGACCTCATGGGCCAGCGCAATCTCGCGCAACGCCGCCTGGTCGAGCAACGTGACCTGGCTCGCCGCTGCCCGGGCGCCCGGTAAGCGGTCGTAGAAACCACGGGCCAGCGGGCAGGATTCGCCATGGCAGGCGTTCTCCGGGTACTCGCAAGCCTTGTCCCGGGCGATCATTTCCAGCACGCGCAACGGCATCGACGGCGCGCTGCGGGTGATTACTTGAGCGGCGTCCAACGCCAGCTTGCGTCCCGGGGTTTTGGCGGTGAGAAAGAACACTTTATCCAACCGCTGCGGCGCCAGGGCCTTGAGCATCGGGAACAGCGTGCCGACGGTCTTGCCGATGCCGGTGGGCGCCTGGGCCATCAGGCAACGGCCGGTACTGACCGCCTTGAACACCGACTCAGCCAAGTGCCGCTGTCCTGGCCTGAAGCTGGCGTGAGGAAAAGCCAATGTGTGTGCGCCGAGATTGCGGGCCTGGCGGTGGGCCATTTCCTGTTCGGCCCAGGCGAGGAATAGCGCGCACTGTGCTTCAAAAAACGCCTGGAGTTGCGCCGCCTCGAAGCTTTGCGTAAAGCAGGTTTCCTTTTCGCTGACGATGTCGAAATACACCAAGGCGACGTCGATATGCGGCAACTGTAGCTTCTGGCACATCAGCCAGCCGTAGATTTTCGCCTGGGCCCAATGCAGTTGGCGGTGATTGGCCGGTTGCTTGCTCAGGTCGCCCCGGAAAGTCTTCACTTCTTCGAGGCAGTTGCGGGTCGGGTCGTAGCCGTCGGCCCGGCCTTTGACTTTCAGTGTCTGGTAGAGACCTTCAAGGGCCACCTCAGCCAGGTAGCCATCGCTGCGCCGCGCCGCCACGGTGCGATGGCCAGCGATGCCTTCCAAGGCCGTGGGCGACGGCGTGAAGCGCAGGTCAAGATCACCCACCTTGGCGGTGAACTCACACAACGCCCGCACGGCGATGCTGTAGCTGGATGCCGGGGTCATGCGGCCCCATCGCGAGCAAGCTCGCTCACGATAGCCGACTCTGCCCATTGCACATAACAAACGGCAACGGGCATCTGGTGCTCATGGCAGAACTCCAGCCAACGCAGCTGGTTGTCTTGCAGCCGATCGCCAGGGCCTTTGACTTCGATCATGCGGTAGGTCTTGTGCTGCGGCCAGAACTGGATCAGATCCGGCATGCCGGCGCGGTTGGCCTTGATGTCCAGCAGCAAACGGTCAAACCAGTGCTTGAGATGCGCGGCCGGCAAGCAATCGAGGGCTTGCTCCAGCAAGGGCTCGGACAGCGCGCCCCAGAATACGAAAGGCGACTGCACGCCCCACTTTTCGGCATAGCGACGGCTGATGGTCTGCCGATAGCGGCCATCGTCCAGCTCTGCCAGGCAAGCTGCGAACAGCTCGGCGCGACGGGCATGAAAATCTTCGTTGAGCAGGTCCACCGGCCCCCGCTGGAACGGGTGGAAAAATGCACCCGGCAACGGCGCGAAGATCGCCGGCCAGCACAGCAGGCCGAACAGCGAATTGATCAGGCTGTTCTCGACGTAATGCACTGGCGCGGTGTCGTCGTGCAGGTGGGCCTGGACGTGGTACTCCACCGACAAGGTCGGATCGACGCGAGGCAGTTGCAGCTCCAGGCGCTCCACTTCCCGGACCAGGCCCCGTGGCACCGGCGGGCCGCCCAACTTGCGCCGAAGACGGGGCACGATCCGCAGCAAGGCCTGGGTTTCGGCGGCACTTTGCGGTGCCTGCATCGCCACCTCGCCGAGTTCAAGGGCCAAGCCGTATTCGCCGATGCGCTCCAGTACCCGGACCATCCGCAACCGCGCGCCCGGGTAGGTGCAATCGCGATAGATGCCCAAGGCCAAGGCGAAGTCGCCGATGCGCTCGCCGTGCTGGCCAATCTGGAACAACAACTTGCCCCGGCGCCGCTCCAGCCACGGATTGTCCAGGGACAGTTCGTTGACCTGGGCGACGATCTCATCCAGGGGCTCGCCAGCTTCGAAGCGCTGCTGGCAGTCGTGCAAGAACAGGCAGGCATCGACGTCCTCGCGGCTGCGCAAGCCCCGTGACTCGGCGCTGAACTCGACGGTTTCGTAGGTGAAGATGCCCAGGTCCGCCAGGACGAATTCCGACCAGTCCTGGTAAAGGTTGCCGAAAAACATCAACCGCAGCCGGTCACACAGACTCATGATCGTCAGGCTGTACAGCCGGTCATCCAACTGCGGGCACCAGGCATCGAACGGCTGGGGCTGGTTGACGCGTTCGTCCAAGGCGTGGAGCCATTCGGTCTTTTTCGCCTTGGGGTGTTCGATCAGGTGGCCCAGGCACAGGAGGATTTCCGGCTTGAGCAGCACCTCGAACAGCTCGACGAGCCCGATGGGGGCCTGTTCCTCGACCCAACCCAGCGCCAACAGTGGCGCGACGGCGGCACCAATGTCGCCAATTTCCGGGTAATGCAGCTTGCTATGGCGAAACCGTAGCCCCTTGCGCATCACCATCCGCACCAGCAAGCCCTGGGCGCCACGCGGCAGCGCTGCGAAGTGCTCGATGAAGCGCTGCTCGTCGGTGCTGAGCACATCGGCATAACGCTGCGTCAACCAAGCGAGCACCTGCTGGAAGTTGTTCAGGTAGTAAAACGGATCGTCGAGGGAACGGACTGCCACGGAAAGAACGCCAAGGATATTAAGCACTGGTTATGCATACAGATAACAGCTGTAAACCGGCCAGGCAACAGCAAAAGATGAACGGTCTCCTATATTTAAGGTGAAATCCTTCAGTCAGCGATGAACTTTCCTACGGCAAGCGAGACCAATGGCGGTTGACTAACGTGATGGCGCGGTCGAATCAGTTGCTCCGTGTCCTTTTAATTGAGAGGTTATGGTTATGAACATCAGGTTTCTGGGCCTGCCCATGGTCGCCGTGGCATTTCTGGCTCTGGCTGGCTGCGCGTCGCCAACCGTGGTGACCTTGCAGAACGGTACCCAGTATTTGACCAAGGACACCCCCAATACCCGCACCGCTGACGGTTTCTACGAGTTCGAGGATATTTCCGGCAGGAAAGTTCGGGTCCGCGCCGATGATGTGGCAACCATTCGCAAGGAAGACTGACTGAATTCCAGTGACTTGCCTGGAATGCCGCCATCGCGAGCAAGCTCGCTCCCACACTTGTTTTCCGGTGCTCGCAGAATCCTGTATTCACCATCCATCTCTGTGGGAGCGGGCTTGCTCGCAAAGGCGATATCAGGCGAACACGATCCCTTCGCCCCCCACCTGACCCAGACCAACGCCCACCAGGGTCACGGAACTGTCGCCGACCTTGAACAGCGTGTCATTGCCCACCTGTGACAGGTACTGGCTGTAGTCATGACCAGCCCCGGCGCCCGGCACGCCGAGGAACACCAGCTTGTCCCCCGCGTCGTAGCCGCTGATCCGGTCCTGGCCGAAAGCGCCGTTGAAGAGGAAGGTGTCACTGCCGGCCCCCGCTTGCATCTGGTCATTGCCCGCACCACCGACGAAGGTGTCGTTACCCGCGCCGCCTATCAGCACATCGTTGCCGTCCTGGCCGAACAGCCAGTCGCCCTTCGCTCCCGCCACCAGGGTGTCATTGGCCACACTGCCCTTGATCGACGAGGCATATGCCGTCAGGTTGGCGCCGGCCACCAGGCCATTGGCGGTGACGCTGTGGCTCACCTCATCCTTGAGCAGCCCCCAGAACAATCCGGACTCCTTGCTGACCAGCGTGCCGATGTCGCGGGTGATGCTGATCGCGCCATGGGCGTCGCGCATATACAGCGTCCCGGCCCCGTCATGGGCAAAACTGAAATCCTTCACTGACTGCTGCAGTTGCAGGCTGTTGCTGCCCTGCCCGCCCAGGATCACGTTGTAGCCACCGCCATCACGAAAAGTGTCATTGCCGGCGCGGCCTTCCAGGTAGTCGTTACCCTGGCCGCCCTGGATCAGGTCGTCGCTGTCGCTGCCGATGATGAACGTGCTGCCGGTATGGGGTTCGGCGTTGCGATTGAGGTCCTGCACCCAGGTATTGGCCCGCGCGGGGTCCGACAGGTTGGCGACGATGATGGTGGAGTCTTTTTCGGTGAGGTCGTAGAACACCGACCCCATGATCCGGCCCATGCCATCGCCGTAGCCGGTAGGCAGGTGGGAAATCCAGGTGGGAATGTTGAGAATGGAAAACGGCAACACGTTCCACGTCGCCGAAGCGTAGTGGTCGTTGAAGCTGACGATGTTGTTGGTGGCCGATTCCTGTTGCCCATCGTGCACACCCACCGAGGCGAGGTTGAACGTCGAGCCATCCAGCGCGCGAAACACCGGATCGTTCTCGTAACCGATGTTCAAGACCTTGTCGGTACTGCTCTGGGTTGGCGAGGCGTAGGCGATGTAGTTGGCACTGGAGTAGAACCCCGACCATTGGCTGGTGCTCAAGTCCGCCAGGCTGTTGACCGCCAGCCCACCCAGGCTGTGGCCGCTGACCAGCACGTCGTTGCCCGTCAGGCCATGGGCCTGGGCAAATTTCGCGACGTCGCCCAGCAGGTTGCCAAAGGCTTCGCCGACGTAGTTTTTCGCATAGTCCTTGGGTCCCAGCGCGGCCATCAGGTCGTTGACCGCGTCACCGATGGAATCGCCGATCAGATTTTCCCGAGGGCCGCTGGTGCCGCGAAATGACACGCCGATTTCCTGCAGGTGTCCCGCGCTGTCGTATTTGCCGAGGATCTCTACCTGCGCAGTGGTGTAGCCGGCCTTTTCACCGAAAAACGTCCCGCGGCCATCCACCTTGCCGGCGTAACCCAGTTGCGCGGCGCTGATGGGCGTCCAACCGGCCTTCTGTACCGCCTCCAGGGCCAGTTTTTCCGAATCGGGGTTCCACGGCACGCCGGGAATCACCCCTTGGGAATCGGTGCCCCCCAGCAGCGCGGTCACCAGGGTGGCCGGCAGGCCGGCACCGAAGCCGTTGTGCTGGTAACCGGAGGCAAAGCCATTGTCGAGGTTATGGTAGGAATACAGCATGATCGCCATCGCGTCGCTGACCAGTGCCTTGGATTCGGCAGTGCCGAGGTTCTTGTAGTCGTAGATGCCCATGGTTGTTGCTCTCTTTTGTTGTTGGAATACGGGAACCGGGAGGTACAGCTGTTGTGGCGAGGGAGCTTGCTCCCGCTGGAGTGCGAAGCGCTCCCCCGGGGCGGCTGCTACGCACCCGAGCGGGAGCAAGCTCCCTCGCCACGGGGGTATATCCAGCCCTTCTTCTTGGTCAGAACTGCCAATCCAGGGTCAGGCCCACGCCGTGGGTTTTATCCCGGGAGCCGATCAGGCCGTTGTAGTCGAGGTTGACCCGCACATCCTTGGCGACCGCAAGCCCGGCACGGGCACCGATCACGGCGGCGTTGCGGTCCATGGACACACTCTGCACCGCGAAGGTGTTGCTGCTGCCGGCGAAGGCCAGGTCCTGTTCGGACGAGGTGCTGCTCAGGTTGTGCTGCCAGCCGAGGGAGCCGGACAGTTGCAGTTGCTGTCGATCCGACAGGGCCAGGGTATGGCTGGCCCGCACGCCCAGGGTCGAGAGCACGGCATCGCGGCGATCGTCGCCACCGTGCAGGGCCGCGTTATCGCCTTTCTCATGGAAGCTGTCGCTGTCCAGGTGCACATAGGCCAGGTTGGCGAACGGCTCCAGGGCTACCGGTTGCAAGTTGAGGCGATACGCCGCTTCGGTGAAGAGCTGGGTGGTCCGGGCATCGCGCTTGGTTTTCTCCCGGCCACTGACGTCGCCCCATTGCAGGTCCCGCTTGACGTCGATGCGATGCCAACTGTGGGCAGCGCCAACGGTCAGGCGTAGCGCGTCGATTTCATGTCCCAGGTAGGCCCCCAGGTGATAGCTGTCGGCCTTGGCCGAGGAATGGGTGCCTTCACCCATGCTCAACGAACTGTCGCTGTAGCCGGTGACGAAGCCCAGTCGCGTCTGGTCGCTGATCAGTCCGTCGACACCGGCCAGCAGCCCGCCGATGGAACTGGTCGTACTGGCGTGATCATTTCCACCATCGTTTTTGCCCCAAGCGCCCAGCACCTTGAACCAGGCATTGCTGCTGGCATCGGTCGGCGTACCGGCGTCGTACAGGGCGTCCTGGCGCAGGCGATCACCGACGGCGTCGCGCAACTGACGACTGTCGTTGATCAACAGTGTGCCAATGGCCGGATGGATTTCACCGGACAGTTGCTGGAATGCCTGTTGCGCCACGGCGGTGCTGGGCGAAAGCAGCAAGGCCTCGTAGAGTCCGTTGCCCGCGCCCAGTCGTTCGGCGGCCGAGGCGACGGAGCGCTGGTTTGGTGTCAGGCCGAGGCTGGCAAATGACGCGTCGTTACGCTCGACCGCCAGCTGAATGCCACTGGTGCTGTACGCCAGGTCGCCCCCCAGAAACGCATAGTTGGGCAAGACGCCAGCGAAGCGCCCGTCAATACCATCGGCGGCCTGCAGGATATTGAACTGCCTGCCCAACAGGCTTTTCACCTCGCCAGCCGTCAGCAGTGTCGGGCTGTTTTCCAGGGACAACGACACCGTCGCTCCGTCAACGGACGCCTTGCCGCCCGCCACGATCAGGTCGCTGGCGGTGGGCGAGACTTCCACTGCGTAGTTCGAACCGGGTTGAAAGGTCACGTCGCCGGCCACCTGCAAGGTGCCGATGGAGTTGCCCGGCGCCACGCTGGCGCCGCGGTTGGCGGTCAGGCTGGCGATGCGCCCGTTGCCACCGAGGATGCCGCCGTCGTTGACCGTAACGGCCGAGGCCAGCGAGCCATTGATCGCCAGTCGCCCTTGATTGACCAGGGTCGGCCCGCTGTAGGTGTTTGCGCCGGTGAGCACCAGGGTGCCGATGCCCTCCTTGGTCAGGCCGCCGTGGCCGGCGATGTCGTTGCGCCAAACGTCCAGGCCACATTGGATGCCGCTGCACACCCGTTCCGTGGGTTTGCCGGCATCGATGATCGCGCCAATGCCCGGCAGGTCCACCACGAACTGACCGGAACCATAGGCGCCATCGATACGAAACTCTGCGGGGATGTCCTGCTCGGTCACCAGCATCGATGGACCGTCGATGGCCTTGCCCAGGTTGATCATGCCCCAGCCGTATAACGAATCGACGCCCGGCGCGCCCATGTCGGTGGCGGTGGTGCGCAGCACGCTGGCGACCTGGGCGCCGGTCATGTAGGGGAAACGCTCCATCAACACCGCCACACTGCCGGCAACATGGGGCGCGGCCATGGAGGTGCCGCTCTTGTTGGCGTAGCCGACAGTCAGGTCGTCGGCACTGGTGCCGCCGATCACGGCGCTGTAGACCCGGGTGCCGGGGGCCGACACGCAGAAACTGGCGGTGTAGCCACAGCGCGACGAGAAGGTGCTGATGGTGTAAGGATCGGCGCTGGCGGTGTCCGGATTGACTTGCAGCGCCGCCACGGTGAGCCAGTTCGGCGCGATGTCCGGCACAAAATACGCCAGGCCCGCGATGGCATCAGGGTTATTGAGGTTGTAGTCGTTGCCGGCGGCGAAAATTGTGACGATACCGCTGCGGGCTGCGGCGATGGCGCCCTCGTAGGCGCCGCCAGGCTTGGTGCCCAGCAGCGGCTTGATCTGATCGAATTGCAGTTGCGCGTCCTGCACGGTGAAGTGCGGGAACGCCGGATCGCGGCCGCCCTGGTCGAAGCGATCGGTGATGCCAATGCCCCAGCTGTTGTTGATGATGCGTGCGCCGCTGGCGATCAACGCGTCCCAACCCGCCTTGTACACTGCGCCATCGTTGCCCAGGATGATGCCGTCTTCGGGGCCCGGGTCGCCGTTGTCGGCGCTGATGATCTGCGCATCGTACGCCACGCCGTGCATCGGGCTGCCATCGCGACTGCCGGCAGCGATCCCGCCGACATGGGTGCCGTGGGAACCCAGCTTGCCATCGGAGCCAACGGTGGGCGAGCCGTCGTAGCGGAACGGATCACCGGCTTTCACCGGGATGTAGGGATCGGTGTACTCGCGGATACCACTGGTGACCAAGGTCACGACTTTGCCAGTGCCGGAGAACTCCGGGTGCGCCGCGTAGACCGGCTGGTCGAAGATCCCCAGCTTGACGCCCTTGCCGGTATACCCGGCGGCGTAGGCCTGTTGCGCGTTGATTGCCCCCAACCCCCATTCGGCGTTGAATTCACTGCTGCGCCAACTGTCTGGATTACCCGCCCTGCCGCTCTCGACATAAGGCGCCGCCTGGGCCGTGCCCAAGGTCGCCAGTGCACAGAGCACGGCGCGGTTGAGGGCCTTGGGCAGGAACAGGCGCCCTGTCTGTCCGGGCTGTTTGTTGTTATCGATTTTCATCACGAACCATCCTTAGTTGTTGCAAGAATCCTGGAGTTGCGCGGCCTGATGGAGCCTGTCCTGGCCTAGTGGTTTGCTTTGCCTTTGCTTTTGTCTTTGCTTTTGTCTTTGCTTTTGTCTTTGTGGCGAGGGAGCTTGCTCCCGCTGGGCTGCGTAGCGGCCCCAAAAAAAGCCTGCGAGCGCTTCGCACTCGAGCGGGAGCAAGCTCCCTCGCCACAGGTCATTGAAGGGGCGCCCGGGACACAAACGCCTCGTCTACCTTCGCCAGGTCCTGCGGGCCGAGGGTGCCGGCGTAGTAATGCAGCTTGGTCCAGGCCATGAGGTAGTCGTAACGGGCCTGGGCCAGGTCGCGGCGGGTGCTGTAGAGCTGTTGCTCGGCATTGAGTGCATCGAGGTTGACCCGCTCGCCGCCAAGGATGCTTTGCCGGGTCGAGACCACCAGCGCTTCAGCGGAACTCAGGGCCTTCTGATAAGCGCGCAGCTTGTTCACCCCGGACACACAGGCGCTGAACTGGCGGCGCAATTCGATCAGCGTCTCGCGGGTCTTGGCCTCCAGCTCGTATTCGGCCTGTTCCATAGTGCGGCTGGCCTGGCGGGTCGACGCCGAGACCCCGCCACCGGCGTACAGCGGCACGCTGACTTCCAGGCCGATGGTGTTGGTGTCGTAGCGTTGGTTGTAGGTATTGCCACTTTCCGATTCGTTCTGGCGCATCGTCGCGTAGGCGCTGACCTTGGGCAGATGCCCGGCGCGGTTGCGCTCCACCTCGAAACGCGCCACGTCGACGGCTTGGCGCTGGGACGCCAGGCTGGGGTTGTTGCTCACCGCCAGCGCGTGCCATGTGTCGAAACTGGCCGGTTGCAAGGCAAAGGTCTGGAAGGTGTCATGCAGCGGCGCCAGGTCGCCGATATCCAGGGCCGGGACGCCAACCAGCGAGCCCAGCTCGCGCAAGGCGGCATCCTGCTCATCTCGCGCCTCGATCTCTTCGGCGATTGCCAATTCATAGCGCGCCTGCGCCTCAAGGATGTCGGTGCGCGTACCTTCGCCCTGGCGAAACAGATGCTCGTTCTGGCGAAATTGCTGCTCGAACGCCTTTTTCTTGGCCTGGGCAATGTCGATCTGGTCCTGGGCGAACAGCGCCTGGGTGTAATGACTCAGCACCCGCACCAACAACTCCTGACTCTTGCCACGAAAACTTTCATCAGCGAACAACGCCTGGGCCACGCCCTTGCGATAGGCCGCGTACGCCTCGTAGTCCAGCAGCGGTTGTTGCAGCGTCAGGCTGGAACCGTAGCTGCTGTAGTTGCGATCATCATGCTGGCTGGCGCCGCGATCGTTGAGGTACGTGACCTTGGACTGGTTGCGACCCTTGTTGTAGCTGTAGCCCAGGTGCGGCAGCAGCCCGGCGCGGCCAATGGCGCGATTTTCCAGGCCCGCATCGCGCTCCTTGATCGCGCCCAGGTAGACCGGGTCATTGCGCAGGGCCCGCTCGTAGAACTCGAAAGGCCCCATGGCCCAGGCGTTGTTGCACACGGAAGCGGCCAGCACGGCTACCCAATAGAAACGCTTCATACCGCCGGACATCCTTATTCTTCGGTCAACGCAGAGCCGGCTCGGTCGAGCAGCGGTTTGAACAGGTAGTTGAGCAATGAGCGCTCGCCGGTGCGCACGAACATCTCGGCCGGCATGCCGGGCTTGATCACCAGGCCGTTGAGCTTGTCCATCGCCACGTCGCTGACGCTGCTGCGCAGGACGTAATACGGCGCGCCGGTCTTCTCATCGAGCATTTGATCGGCAGAAATCAAGCTGACTTCCCCAGGCACCCTTGGCGTGCGGTTCTGGTTGAAGGCGGTAAACAGGATGTCCACCGGCAAATGCGTGCCGACCTTATCGATCAGGTGCACCGGCAGATGCCCTTCCACTTCCAACCGCGTGCCCTGGGGGACGATTTCCAGCAAGGTGTCGCCCTGGCGCACCACGGCGCCCTCGGTGTGCACCCCCAGGTTGACGGCGATGCCATCGGCGGTGGCAAGGATTTCGCTGTGTTGCAGCTCGAAGCCGGCGGATTTCAGTTGCTCTTGCAGGGTTTCGCTCTTGAGCTGGGCGTCGGCCAACTGGCTGCGCACCTCTTTCTGGTATTCCTCGTTGTGCTGCTGCAGCTTCAATCGCGACTCGACGATCCCCTGCTCCACCCGCCCGCTTTCGCCGCTGTTCTGCGCCAGTTCCTGCTGCACTTGCGACAGTTGGCGTTGATAGTCCAGCAGGCGGTTGCGCGGGATATAGCCGTTGTCGGCCAAGGGTTGCAGGTTGCCCAGTTGCAGACGCAGGGATTCGGCCTGGGCGGTCAGGTCGCTGCGGGCCCGACGCATACCCGCCAATTGCGCCGCCGCACCCTCGATGTTGGCGCGCAACGCCGCCTGCTCCCGGGCGAAGGCTTCGCGGCGGCTGCTGAACAGTTGCCGCTGGCCTTCAAGCACCAGGGCCAAGCGTGGATCGGGATCGCGACTCAGCTCAGCCGGGAAACTTACCTGTAACAGGTTGTCCCGCTC
Source organism: Pseudomonas sp. NFACC05-1 (assembly GCF_900100135.1). Classification (NCBI taxonomy): domain Bacteria; kingdom Pseudomonadati; phylum Pseudomonadota; class Gammaproteobacteria; order Pseudomonadales; family Pseudomonadaceae; genus Pseudomonas; species Pseudomonas sp. NFACC05-1. Next base: position 26,026 of record NZ_FMTR01000017.1, read on the forward strand.
GCTTTGCCAGCGCGCCAGGCTCGCCCAGGTCATCCGGTATTGCGCCTGCAGCGATTGCACATCGGCGGCGGCCTGGGTCTGGTCCAGGCGGAACAGCGGCTGGCCCTGCTTCACCGCTTCGCCTTCGCGTACCAGGATCCGGCTGACCACACCGCTGCTCATCGACTGCACCGCCTTGCGCTTGCCTGAAACCACCACGGTGCCCTGCACGGGGATGCCCTGGTCCAACGGCGCCAGGCTGGCCCAGGTGAAAAAACTGCCCGCGCCAACCAGCGCCAGTGCCCAGCCCACGCGCGTGAAGAAGTGGGCGTCGCGCTCCGGGCGCTCAACGTCCTGCGTATGTTCGAGATTCATGTCGAGCTCCTTGCTCATGCGCCACCGGGTTTGCTGGCGGCTTGGTACTGGCGACTCATGCTCAGTCCGGTGGGGGCCACCTGGGGACTGTTCGGCGGTGAGCTGCGTGGCGCGTTGTCCTGTGAACTCGACTGGCCGGAAAGCGCGCGCAACACTTGCTGGCTTGGGCCGAAGGCTTGTAGCCGGCCTTCGTCGAGCACCAGCAACTTGTCGGCCTGGGCCAGTGCCGAGGAACGATGAGTGACCAGCACGACACTGGTGCCCTGGGCCTTCATCTGCGCGATGGCACTGGCGAGCGCCGCTTCGCCAACCGTGTCGAGGTTGGAGTTGGGTTCATCGAGCACCACCAGGCTCGGCCGGTCGTACATCGCCCGGGCCAGCGCAACCCGTTGTTTCTGCCCGCCGGACAAACCACCGCCGTCCTCCCCCAGCACCGTGTCATAGCCTTGGGGCAGGCGCAGGATCAGCTCATGGACCCCGGCCTGCTGCGCGGCGGCGACGACCTTTTGCGGATCGGCTTGGCGAAACCGGGCGATGTTCTCGGCGATGCTGCCGCAAAACAGCTCGATGTCTTGTGGCAGATAGCCGATGTGCGGGCCGAGTTGCTCGCGATTCCAGCGATGAATATCGGCCCCGTCGAGGCGCACCGTACCCGCCAGGGTCGGCCACACGCCCACCAGCACCCGGGCCAGGGTGGACTTGCCGGAACCGGACGCCCCCAGCACACCCAGCACTTCCCCCGCGGCCAGGCTGAAGCTGACCTGCTGCAGCGTCGCGTTGCGTTGCCCTGGCGGCCCGGCGCTGACGTGTTCGAAACTCACCTGGCCCTTAGGCGCAGGCAGCGTCATGCCGTCGTCCTGGGGCGCAAATGCTTGCAACAGCGCGTCGAGACGCCGGTAAGCCAACTTGGCGCCGCTCCACTGCTTCCACACGGCGATCAACTGGTCGATAGGGCTCAACACCCGGCCCATCAGGATCGAGCCGGCAATCATCATCCCGGCGGTCATGTCGCCCTTGATCACTAGCAACGCGCCCAAACCCAGCACCAGCGACTGCAGGCACAGGCGCAGGGTCTTGCTCAAGGAGCTGATGACCGCGCCGGTGTCGCTGGCCTGGTTCTGCAGGCCCAGAAACCGTGAGTGCACGGCGAACCAGCGGCTGCGCAGCGCGCCGAGCATGCCCATGGCCTGGATCGTCTCGGCGTTGTGCAAATGGCTGGTGGCCAGTTGACTGGATTGTTGCGAGTAGACGCTGGCCTGCCCCAAGGCCTTTTTGGTCATGGCCTCGTTCAGGCAGGCCAAACCGATCAGCAGCAGCGTGCCGACGGAGGCAAACACGCCGAGCCACACGTTGAACAGGTAGATCACCAGCAGATAGATGGGAAACCACGGTGCGTCGAAGAACGCGAACAGCGCCGGCCCGGTGAGGAATTGGCGAATATGCGTGAGGTCGCCCAGGGATTGCCCGGCGTTGCCTTCACCCTGGCGCAGATTGCGCTCGAACGCAGCCTTGTACACCTGGAGATTGAAGCGTCGCTCCAACTGGCTGCCGATGCGGATGACCACGAAGCTGCGGACCATTTCCAGCAGCCCGATGAATACGAAGAAGCCGACGACCATCAATGACAACATCGCCAGCGTGGTCTCGTTCTGTGATGACAACCCGCGGTCATACACTTGGAGCATATAAATCGAAGGCGCGAGCATCAGGACATTGATCAGCGCGGTAAAACATCCAACACTGATCAAAATATTTTTATAATCGCCCAGCGCTTTAAACAGCGGCGCCGCAGCAGCGCTCCTTACCCTATTCATGATCTTCCTTGTTGTTGGCTTCGCCAGCGAACTGGCCGTTATTCAACTTGCCAATCTTTGTTTTTCGATTCGGCCGACACCGAAAAGCACGCCTGTTCAAACAAGCGCACTTCGCTCAAGACTCAACTGTACTCATTCGTTAATGAGCACTCTGGGACTTATTTCGTTCAAGCCTGAGTATCAAACCGGACTTCAACGTCATTTGATAATGGTCTCCCTGACGCAGGCCCAAGTGTGTCCTGGAGTCTTGCTTGCCAATCAGGGAAAGTCCGTCGGGTTCAGTGAACCAACGAACCGGCTCATCCCCCAGCCATTGGCCCAGGCAATCGGTTTGCCCGCCCAGGGTCTGATCCGCCTTGAGTTCGACGAGGCAACTGTTGGACGGTTTGTCCTGCAGCGCCTGGGTTTGCGCGTTGTCCTGCGGGCTCGACAAAACAGCCTGCCACTGACCGGCCAACTGCGAGGGTTCTGCTAACAACAGGCTGCGCGCCATGGCGGCTTCTCCACAAAACATCATCAGCGTAGCGAGCAACCCGGCGGTTGCTCGAACGCTACTGGGCATGAATTTTCTACGCATTTTTTTCATCCTGGCCGAGGTCCCGCAGGAGCAGCCGCCCCCACGGGACAGGGACATCAGGCCACGATATCCGAGACCGCAGCCTGGCCAACGGTGCTGACCAGGAAGTCAGCCACGCCGTGCCCGGAGAAGTCCACCGACAGCAGGCTGTTGCCACCCGATGTCGACAACACCGCATCGCCCGCCGCACCGGTGAACGCGCTCACGAAGTGCAGGCCCGCGCCCTTGGTGATACCGGTCAGGTCGATCTTGTCCAGGCCGCTGACGAAATCAAGGATCTGGTCCGTCGCTCCAGGCCGCGAATCGGAACTGGCGGCGAACACGAACGTGTCCGACCCCGAGCCGCCCCAGAGTTTGTCTGCACCACCGGCCCCCCAAAGGATATCGTTGCCCGCTCCACCCTTGAGCTCGTTGGCTACCGTGTTGCCGATCAGCAAGTCGCTGCCGGAGCCGCCGATGGCGTTTTCGATGACGGCACCCTTGGCGATGGAGACGTTGCCTACCATGCCGCCAACATCGGAGAACGAGGCGTCATTGAGGTTGATTTTCTGGTTCTGGGTGAAACCGGAGAAATCCAGGGTATCGCGGCCACCTGCGTCCCATACCGAAAACACCACTTTGTCCGACGATGATGACGCACTGAGAAAATCGCGACCGGTATTGGAGTTGAAACCGTAGGTCGAATCGCCGGTACGGGTCGTGGTGTTGGCACCGTAGAGCTTCTGGATGGCCGCGATGTCATCCATCAGCGGACCGGAGGCGTAGGCTTCGACGCCGCCCTTGCTGAAGTTCTGGTCGGTATTGCTTTCGCTCCAGTAGCTCATGACGCTGTAGCCACGGGTGTCCTGGCCATAAGTGGCGTCATCGTAGGTCGGGCTGCCTTCGCCAGCGTTGTAGTCACCCGGGTGGGCCAGGCCGAGGGTGTGACCGATCTCGTGGGTCAGGGTCTGGCGGCCATAGTTGTTCAGGTCCGGGTTCTTGTTCTGGGTGTAGCTGCTGTTGATCAGGTACCAGGAGGTCCCGTCATAGCCGGCACCCGTCCCTGGCAGATAAGCAAACGCAGCCGCGCCATCCTGGCCGCCGCTGTAGTTGCCGAAGGTCATGTGACCGTCGCCGCCGCTGGCTTTTTCGGTGAAGGTGACATTGGCCACGTCCGCCCAGGATTGCATGGCCAGGGCGGCCTGGCCTTTCTGCTGCGCACTGAACTGGCTGAAGCCGCTGATCCCATGCTTGTTCATGGTGCTGAAAGAGGCGGAAGTCAGGAAAGTGTAGGTCAGCTCAATCTTGCCGCTGCCGTCCCGGTCCTGGTAAGCCGCACCGTCGCGCAGCAACTGAGTGGCCGCCTCGTCGACAGAGTACGACGGTTTGCCGTTGACGGTCAGGTTACCGCCCCGGTCGTATTGGTGGCTGAAACTATTGATCTGGTTGAACGCATTACTGGCAGCCGCCAATGATTGCGGCGCCCAGAGGAGTTGTTCGGCAGAATCAATAGCGCTGCTTTTGACTTTCGACATAAACACACTTCCTTGTTTGCAAATGGAACAGTTTTAGTCAGACAGACAATCTCTGGCGAGATCGTCCTATCACTCGCCCAATGAGGACGTAAGAAACCTGACACAATTGGAAATCAAACGTCTAGCAATTTTTTTCGTTCAATTTCACGCCCTGCCCGTAACGCCCATAAACAATAGGGTTCTGCCTCGTTAGTGCCCCAGCTAAACCGCCCGAGTTGCGGATTGTCGGACAAAAAACTATTTAAATATTAAATATCGATAACTAGCAATTTGCGTACGGCGTCGCACTTTCGCCAACTAAGTGCCAGCGAAATGCTATTAACGAATATCTACTAAATCTCTACGGTTTACGTGCACACACTTCCCGCAGACAACTTCGAAGCCAACGATGCACAGGATCGGCGTCCATCCGCGGATGCCAGAGCATGGCGATCGTGAACCCAGGTACGGAAAACGGCAGCGTAAAACTGTGCAGGCCGACCCGCAGGCTCGCGGTGTAGCGTTCGGGCACGCTGGCGATCAGGTCACTGGAGCGGGCCAGTCCCAGCGCCGAGGAAAAGCCTGGCACCGTGGTGACGATTTCGCGGGACAGATTCAGAGCCGCAAGGGCCTGGTCGATAAGGCCATGATCCAGGCCGCGCATCGACACACCGACATGCCCGCCTGCGGCATAACCGGCAGCGCTCACCGTTGCCTGGCTCAGGGGGTGTCCCGCGCGCACAACGCCAATCAAGCGGTCGCTGAACAACGCCTGGGTTCGTAGTTCCGGGCTGGTGTCCTTGTCCACGACGGCGGTCTCCAGGTCCACGGTGCCTTCGCGAAGTGTCGTGCTGTCCCGGTCGGTCTTTTCCACAAAGCGCAGGCGCACGCCGGGCGCTTGCTCGTGGATGCGAGTGATGAGGTCGATGGCAAAGTTTTCCACGAACCCTTCACGGGTGCGCAACGTGAAGGTTCGGCTCAAGCGCCCAAGATCCGGGGTCGTCACTGGCCGCAGCACCGCCTGGGCCTGCTGCACCAGATGGCTGACCTGTTCGCGCAACTCCAGCGCACGAGGGGTCGGCACCAACCCTCGCCCAGCCCGAACCAACAGCGGGTCACCGGTGGTTTCACGCAACCGCGCCAGTGCCCGGCTCATGGCCGACGGGCTGAGCTGCAAGCGCCGGGCGGCCCGGGCCACGCTGCCTTCCGAGAGCAGCACATCAAGGGTGACGAGCAGATTGAGATCAGGCGAGGACATGGCGGTATCTCGATTTGAACAGATGGCGTTTGTTGCAGCTATAACGTGCAAATGCTGCGTCTTCCGCCATGTTATGCCCAGGCGTAACGTTCTGACAGCTCCGTTTCGAGCGCCACGGATACAGGTGACACGATGAAACCCGTCAACACGCAACAAAACCGGCCGGCAACCGCGCCCGCACACCGGCTCTTTTCACCTCGCTGGGCCCTGGCCAGCCTTGCGCTCTCGACGCTGCTGGCCTCCCTTGGCGCCAGTGTGGCTGCGGTGGCACTGCCGACGCTGGCCGAGGTGCTCGGAGCCTCTTTCCAGCAGGTCCAATGGGTGGTGCTGGCCTATCTGCTGGCAATCACCACGCTGATTGTCAGTGTCGGCCGCTTGGGAGACCTGATGGGCCGGCGCAAGCTGCTATTGGCCGGTATCGCCCTGTTCACCTTGGCATCAGCGGTATGCGGCTTGGCGCCCTCGCTTTGGCTGCTGGTCGCCGGTCGGGCACTGCAAGGCCTGGGGGCCGCCATTATGATGGCGCTGACCCTGGCGCTCGTGGGCGAAACGGTCGACCAGGAAAAAACCGGCAGCGCCATGGGGCTACTGGCAACGCTGTCGGCAGTGGGCACAGCCCTCGGACCGTCCTTTGGCGGCATGCTGATCAGCGGGTTCGGTTGGCCGGCCTTGTTCCTGGTCAACATCCCACTGGGCCTGCTGACGCTAGGGCTGGCGTGGTATTCGCTACCGGTGCGTGAAGTGCCGCCGAAGCCCGAAGGAACCCGCTTCGATGTAACCGGTACCTTGCTGTTGGCAGTGACGCTCGCCACCTATGCCTTGTCCATGACTTCCGGACGCGGGAGCTTTGGCGGATTGAATCTTGCGCTGCTGCTGATCGCCCTCGTGGGCGGCGGGCTATTCATTCGGGCCCAGTCCCGGGCCGTATCGCCGTTGATACCCTTGAAAGTGTTCCGCGACAGATCATTGGTATCAGGCCTGGTGACGAGCGCCCTGGTTGCAACAGTCATGATGGCGACGCTGCTGGTCGGGCCTTTTTACTTGTCCATCACCCTCGCACTGCCGGCGGCCTTTGTGGGACTGGCGCTGGCCGTAGGCCCATCTGTTGCGGCGCTGGCCGGAGTACCTGCCGGGCGCCTGGTGGATCGCTTCGGCGTGCCCCCCATGCGACTCGCCGGCCTGGCGAACATGGTGCTCGGCTGCCTGATGTTATCACTGGTCCCCCCTACCCTTGGCACCGTCGGCTACCTCGCGGCTATCGTGGTGACGACCCTTGGCTATGCGTTCTTCCAGACGGCCAACAACACGGCAGTCATGGCCGATGTAGCAGCCCAGAGGCGAGGCGTCATCGCCGGGCTGCTCAACTTGTCGCGCAACCTGGGTTTTTTCACCGGAGCCTCCGTGCTCGGCGCGGTGTTTGCAGCCGCGGCGGCGACGAATGACATTACCGGCGCCAGCCCCGCGGCTGTGACGAACGGTCTGCACATGACCTTCGCCGTCGCCCTGGCGATGATGATCCTGGCCCTGCTCATCGCCTGGAAAAGCCGCGTGCCAGAGCCATTGTCCAAGCCTCGGGACAAGCCCAGCCAAGCGTGATGGCATTCTGGACATTGCCGTTTAAGTCGTGATCCAGATCAAAAAAAGTGAACCAATCGCAAAACGGACTGAAAAAATCCACATGAGCTTCATTTTCAGGTGCTATTTTTAGTTCTCACTGGTAGAGCCATGATGGCTCTTCCTTCCTGACATGAGCAAAAGGAAGCGCTCGATTGAAGAAGGCGGGCAACACATGAATAAAGGATCCTTCAGCAAGGTTACGTTCCCCAATGCTTGCCAGTTGATGCGCTGGCACTTCCATCCCATGGGATTCGAAGCAAGCATGGATGCGCCTGGCAGCATGGTTGCCCGGCTGTTTGACCGTGCCAGCGGCGAGACCATGATCGCCATTGCGGGTATCCCCTGCGCGACGGTGATGAATGCCCCGGATGTTGAACGAATAATCGAGGCCGTGGAGGCCGAGCTGGAAGCCTTTGTACCACCGGTGGGGTTGCGGCGGTTTGCCTCTTAAGTCCACTGCATGTGGCAATACCGTTTACCTGGGCTCCAAAAGCGGCACTTCCCTTTTTCCAAGGGTGGTGCCGTTTTTTTTGAGAGGGTTCGGGATTTACTTGCTTTGGTGTGTATATCCGTTGCCGCAGAAATGGATATCCCCTCCCCCAAAAATGCACCTAAAAACGGAAAACCAAAAAAAACGGCGCTTTTCATCTCTGAAAAACGCCGTTGTTTCTAGGTGAACAGCATCACGCCAAAGCGGGCTTCTCACCTCATCATCCATGCAATCAGTCGTCGCGACCCATCAGGCCGAACAGCTGCAGCAGGCTGACGAACAGGTTGTAGATCGATACATACAGGCTGATGGTGGCCATGATGTAGTTACGCTCGCCGCCGTGAATGATGGCGCTGGTCTGGTACAGGATGCAGACCGAGGAGAACAGCACGAAGCCGGCGCTGATCGCCAGTTGCAGGCCGCTGATCTGGAAGAAGAAGCTGGCCAGCGTCGCCCCCAGCAACACGAAGAAACCTGCGGTGATAAAGCCACCCAGGAAACTCATGTCCTTGCGGGAAATCAGCACGTAGGCCGACAGGCCACCAAATACCAGTGCGGTCATTGCGAAGGCCGAGCTGACCACTTCGGCGCCGCCCTGCATTTGCAGGTAGCGATTGAGGATCGGGCCGAGCAAAAAGCCCATGAAGCCGGTCAGGGCGAAAGCCGACACCAGGCCCCAGGCCGAATCACGGAGTTTGTTGGTGAGGAAGAAAAGGCCGTAGAAACCGATCAGCACGACGAAGATGTTCGGGTAACCCACCCGCATCTGTTGTGCGACATAAGCCATCACACCGCTGAAAGCGAGCGTGAGTGCCAGCAAGCCATAAGTGTTGCGCAGGACGCGGCTAACCTCTAGCTGCTCAGCCTGCACGCTGTTGTTCACTGCGTAATCCTGTTCGCGCATGGCGACACTCCTCCGGTTTTGAAACATTCAGTGGCAAGGATCATAACAGACGCTCTGTAACAAGCTACGTAGAGAGTTTGACAGTGTGTTTCATTCGGGTATTATGGCGCCCGCAACGCAGTACGGAGGTGTGGCCGAGTGGTTTAAGGCAACGGTCTTGAAAACCGTCGACTGTAACAGGTCCATGAGTTCGAATCCCATCGCCTCCGCCATTTTTTAACGTTAAAGCCCTGATTATTCAGGGCTTTTTCGTGTCTGGCATTCAGAACGCCAATTGCAGCTTCAACATTGGACACCGCTATGGCAAACGCTCCCAAGCCAATCAAGGAAAGAAAAGTGACCAGTAAAACCATCGGCTCCATCGTTGCTGCAATCGCGGGCATCGTCCTGTTGTGCGTGTTCTTTGGCAGTTGGTACACGGTCGACGAAACCGAGCGTGGCGTTCTGCTGCGCAACGGGGCGCTGGTCGGGGTGATTGAACCGGGACTGTCCTTCAAGACGCCCTTTATCGAGTCGGTACGCCTGATCAGCGTCCAGAGCCAAGTGACGGCTTATGAAGACCTCCAGGCCTACAGCAAGGACCAACAGTCCGCCCAGCTCAAGGTGTCCGTGTCCTGGCACATCGCGCCTTCCGATGTCGCGAAGGTCTATACCCAGTTCAAGGACCTGGAAGGTATCCGCGACCGGATGATCAGCCGCCAGGTGCCAACCCAGGTGGAAAACGTATTCGGCAAGTTCAACGCCGTGGCTGCCGTGCAGAACCGCGTCCAACTGGTCAACGATATTTCCACGGCCATCAAGGCGACCATTACCGGCCCCGTGATCATCGACAGCGTCCAGGTCGAGAACATTGACTTCAGTGACGCCTACGAAAAAGCCATCGAAGCGCGCATGGCTGCGGAAGTCCAGGTCAAGACCCGCGAACAACAGCTCGCCACCGAGCAGGTACAAGCACAGATTCGCGTGACCCAGGCCCAGGCGGAGGCCGATTCGCAAGTTGCGCAGGCCAAGGCAGACGCACTGGCGACCGAGTTGCGCGGCAAAGCCGAGGCCGAAGCCATCAAGGCACGGGCCCAGGCCCTGGCCAGCAACCAGAACCTGGTGGAACTGACCAAGGCCGAACGCTGGAATGGTGTCTTGCCAACCACCGTGCTGCCAAACGGCGCCCTGCCCTTCATCGACATCAAGTAATGCCACCGGCGCGGCTATCCGGCCGCGCCTGCTTCACTGCGGCGCGCTGCGCAGCAAGCATCGCCCCTCTCGTTAGCGCTACACTCAGCCATGAAACCGACGTTCATCGTTAGCAGGGAGCTCAACGTGTACCCAGGCCAAAGCAAACCGGCACGCCACCCCCGCACGACGTTTACTTTTCCCCCTTCCGGCTCCCCCTCGAGCCTCTCTCCGCCCTCGAGCATTCACCGACTCCTTCGATAAGCGCCCTGAACAGGAGAATAGCGTGACCACTATTATCAAAAAATATAAATGGCCCGCCCTATTGGCCATCGCGCTTGTTGTTTTTTCGGCTCTGATATTCTTTTTGATCAAGTCATACACGTACGACTCATCGACCTACTTCGAATCCCGCGACTTCATTCGCCAGCTCAAGCAAGCCGACGCAAACTGGAACGTCAAGATCCTCAGGAAAAAGATCGGCATGAACAACAACCTGTCGTTGACACCGCCACTCGAGGCCGGCAGTCGATGGGAGCAGTTGGAGCAGCTCAATAACGCTGGCCCACTGGCCGTTCTTTGGGCATCCAGACGCAACGGCTACGTGGACGCGGTCAAGAACAAAACGGTGCTGGTCGATCAATTCCAGCAACACAACGCCAATCTACGCACCGCCCTGGATGCGTTGCCGATGGTCGAGGACGGTATTCAAACCTTGCTCGACGGGATGAGCGCCGAAAGCCCGACGGAACATCTGGCAACAGCTTCCAATGTTCGTGAGCTGACGCTGACGACGCTGGAGTACGCACTTTATGTCACCTCGGACAAAGCCGAGGAAGTGCAGCGCCAATTGAGTGATCTGGAAAAATACGTCGATCAACTGCCTGCGACCAGCCAGCCCCTTTTCATTGCCCTGACCCAGCACGTCAAATCCATTATCCAGGAACAACCGATCGTCAATGATCTGCTGGATCGCATCAGCGTGATTCCGGTGGCCCAGGAACTGGACAGCATCACCGAGCTATTGAACGAGACCCAGCGCAGGACCGCCGCTGCGGACCGTCAATACCATATCTACCTGGGCGCGTGTGCCAGCCTCATGGCGCTGTTGATGATCTACCTGGCGGTGCGACTGGTTCGCAGCTACGCCGTCATCAACCAGATCAACCAGCAACTGCAAACGTCCAATGAACGGCTCGAAGAGCGCGTGCAGGAGCGCACCCGAGAACTGATGGAGGCAGAACGCGAACTGGTAGATGCGGCCCGAATGGCGGGCATGGCCGAAATCGCCACGAATGTGTTGCACAACGTCGGGAATGTGCTGAACAGCGTGAACATTTCAGCCGAACTCGTCACCCGCAAGTTGAGGAACAGCAAGACGATCGGGCTCACCAAGGCGGTCAAAATGATGAATGAGCATGCCGAAGATCTTGGCCAGTTCATCACCCATGATGAAAAAGGTCGGTTGTTGCCGCGTTATTTCAACGAACTGGTCGACTCCATCGCCGCAGAACAAGCCGTGCTTATCGATGAGCTGGCGCAGTTGACCAAGAGCATCGATCACATCAAGGAAATCGTCACCACTCAACAAACCTATGCAGGGGCAGCCAGGCTGATCGAACCGCTCAATGTCAGCGATCTGTTCGAAGATGCGCTACGCATGAACTCGGGCGCGCTCAGTCGGCATCACGTCACCGTCATCAAGGAGTATCAGGACGTTCCTGCGATCATGGGCGACAAGCATAGGTTGCTGCTGATCCTGATCAACCTGATCAGCAACGCCAAATTCGCGATGTCGCACATCAGCGAGCACCCACGGGAGATGACCCTGGGGATCCGCATCCTCGACGAAACGACACTATGCCTCAGCGTCAAGGACCGAGGCGAAGGCATTTCCCCGGAGAACCTGGCCCGCATCTTCAATCACGGTTTCACGACCCGCAAGGACGGCCATGGATTTGGCTTGCACAGCTGCGCCCTGGCGGCGGTTGAAATGAATGGCCGCCTTTATGTCCATAGCGACGGACCGGGGCAAGGTGCTCTGTTTACCCTGGAAGTCCCGTTGGAATTGGCCCGCGCCTGATCATCGTGACGGGCGCGGGCTGGCCCGCCGGCATCGCGAGCAAGCTGCTCCCACAGGGGATTTTTGGTGAACAGCCGGAAAAACTGTGGGAGCGAGCTTGCTCGCGATAGCGGTGTACCTGTCACCGAGAGAGTGGATGTACCGGCCCCCTCTATTTCGTGTTTACAGGCCGGCCACTACGGGCTCTTCGGGTCGGCAACGCGGCGGCGTAGGCCAGCGCTTCCTCACGGGAAGCAAAGGAACCCAACCGGTCAGCCTGGGTGCAGACCCTCCACGGGCCGCTGTTTACGCTAAGCACGTCATAACCGTTGATGTGCATTTTCGTCAGCATTGCAGTACTCATTGGTCACCTCCGACTTTAACCAAGGGTGCACGGCCTACCATACACGCGGATTGCGCTGGGCGGCCAACCGAACGTCGCGACACCCGCCGCATTCGTGGCGCTCTCAGTGGGAATCCGAATCCCACAACCAGTCCCACAGCCCCGGCAAATGCACGGGCCCAGCGCTGTGATCGACCGTCCGAGCCAAGGCCGCTCGCTCCAGCGCCTGGTGGTCATCATAGAACGGCTTGGCGTCGGTCCTCACGCCGGTAGCCTTGGCACTCTCGAGCAGGATTTGCAGGTATTCGCGAGCATGCCGGGCGGTATAACGATTGATGTCGTGAAACGTCACCACCACTGGAATAACCCCATCCACCGCTGGCAGTTGCCCGGCGGCGATGCGCTCGCGCACTTCGGAAAGTTGCCGGGTCAGGTTGATCCGCCGCCGCGGGCTCATCGTGATGCCCCAGACTTTGCCGTCATTAGCACTCAGGTCGGTCAACAGAATGTGCAGGCCATGCTGTCGGTAGGCGGCCGCAGTGCGCTTGTCGAAGCTCCAGAATGGCGGCCTCACCAAAATCGGTGCCGCACCGCTAATGGCAGCGATGTCGCTCCCACCATTGTTGAGCGATTGCTCCAGCTCATCAGGGCTCAGCGACCGGTGATTGGTGTGCCAGTGGGTCGCCGTATGAAAGGCCAGCACATGGCCTTCCTGCTGTTCACGGCGCATGACCGAGCGGCCAATATCACTGCCACCAGCACGTGGTGCGCGAGTCTGCAGGAAAAATACCGCCTTGATGCCGGGCTGTACCGGATTGTCTGCGAGTGCGTCGAGCACCTCCAGGCTAGGGTTCCAGAAAGACGAGGCACTGGGACCATCATCGAATGTCAGCAGGAAACGGATCGGGGGGTGTTCGCGCAAACGTTGCTCGGTTTGCGGCGTCAGTTCGATGGGGGCGCCAATGCAACCCGACAAACCGATGGTGAGGGCTGCGACGAACAGCACCCTGGCGATGTTTTTCATGTCTTGCCTTTTGTTGATGCCGCGCTGCGTCGCCTTTGATCCCTGGCCTACGGTGTTGAAGCTCACCTTGGAGAAGGGTAACCGGGTTTGGTTCCTTGCCGCGAATTCCGACCGCTCTGGTATTGCTCCGTGCTCGAGCCTGGGCGGTATTAATTTGACCGTCTGGAAATTCGATGGAATTTTCCGCATGCCTTTGTATCCATCCGTATAGGACTAATTAGGGAGGATTTATGGGCGGGCCATCGCTTTACATCATCGACTACATGCTCCATGGCGAACCCAAGTCATTCATTATTCGCGCAGAAGCGATGAATAACTCCGAGGCTTGGCATTGGGCCAGTTGCGACGCGGGGGTCGGGCGCATACCGAAATTCGGGAGAGAGAAGGTCAAGCGGGTCTCCAAGCCCCTGGCTGAAAAATACGGTATTACCGACGTGCGCTGGCGGGCGAGCGTCACGCCGTCCTGGGTCAAGGAGTCCAGCTGACATCATTGGCATTGTTTGCGACGCACCGGCTGTCTAGCCGGACGCCGGATTCTTCGACAGACCTGAAATAACTCAACTACGCTTAAACCACGGCACAGCCCGCCCCTGGCGGGTTTTGTGCTGCCTCATCAACCCCTGAATGGAGGTGTGACATGTCCGAAAAAGAGTCCATCACCACCCTGCTCACCTTGCTCGAATCGCGTCAGGCCCGGCTCACGGCAGCCTGCAAGGAAATCGCCGACTGGGTCGACCACCAGGGCGGGCATCCCACCGCAGTGCGCATCCGGGACCGGCTCAACGACATCGACAAAGATGCCCCGTCGATCCAAAGCGCGCTAATGTCGCTCAAGCCTGCTGAACCCCCTCTGCCCAAGTTTCGCTGACGCGCTGCGCCAGACCTGTTTCTCCCTGAGTTCTACCGGCTGGAAAACTGATGGAACGCGGGCTTTTTTTGCACCTCGAAATTGATAGGCACCGGTGCAGAAACCGCAAAGGGAGAAACTCATGAATGCCAGAATCCTGCTATTGATCGTTTGTGCGAGCCCCGTCGCCGTCTTCGCCCAAGGCTGCGATGTCATCACTCGATCCCAGAGCCAGGCCGTCCCAGTAATCGAAAGCCACAGTTGCTACGAATACAAAGGCATGCCCGCGGAAACCCTCGATTGGTCTTGCAGCAATGAAAGCAAAGGAACGCTCACGACCCAAAAGCGTAAAGTCGAGCGTTGTGCCGAGGGATACGTGGCGACATGCCAGGCGAAGCCGACCCAGGAAGCGTTGGCCAACCCGCACTCAACCAGCAAGGACAAGCGCGGTGGGTCGGCCACTCTTCCCGATAATGCAAAATTGACGTGGTACTACTACGGTATCGAGCAGTTGCAGCAGGCCCAGGAAGACTGCGAAACCACCGGCGGCAATTGGATAAACCATTGAGGTGGCTCCCACAGCCTCTTCCTGGCTAGCCCTTGCTGTGCTCCGGCGATGAAGGACCTTCCTTGACCCCGCGAGGCCCGGCTACGCCCCAAATGACCAGGCCTAGCACTGGCAAGATGATCAGCAGCAGGGCCCAGCCAGCCTTGGTGCCGGCCGACTTGTCGCTTCGAAAGACACTGACGATCGCCCACAAATCGACGAGCAGCAAAAGCACCGCAACAGCGATCCAGAAATAACTGGCTAATTCAGACATGGCCTAATCCTCTTGTCGGTTCAAGGATTAGGCAGAGCCGTTGAGGCGCCGTTCAAAGAATTTGCACCCTCAAGATGCGCATTGGCGGCTATCCCCGCTCGTTCAGATAAGCGACCCACTGCTCATAGGCCTCATGTTGACGCTGGACCGCCTCATCCCAAGTCGATCCACTCATTTGATGAACACATATGAGTTTCATCATTTCCGATGTCGCCGTATCGAGCTCCACCAGGAGCTCATGGGATTTGATCTTGAAGTCTTCAACGGTGGTCATTTCTCGCTTCCTTCCCCTATCGGGGCCGGCCAATGCACCCAACATGGATTCATTTTTTTGAAGCTGATTCATTTGAGGCGATAACCGGTCGAAAACCTAGTGCTAGTGGTCGGAGAGATGGATTGGAGCGATGGCAGGCACGAATAAGCTCAGTCTTCTCCGCTCCGTCGCGGTCGTATTGGATAAGACCTTGAAAAACTCGATATTTGAACGAAGCAGCTAATGCCAGGCTCAAATATTGCAGATATATTTCACTTTAATGACAGTCACAGATCGAGCACGGCCATGAAAATTCGAGCGACCGTCATCTGCGAGGAAAATCGCCATGTCCTCCTGGTTCGTAAAGCCAATAGCCGCTGGGCGTTGCCGGGCGGTACCGTCGAGCGCGGGGAATCCCATGCCGGGGCAGCCATACGGGAGTTGGCAGAGGAAACCGGCTTGGACGTCGAGAACCTGCTCTACTTGATGCGAATCAGTGACGGGCAGACCGAACATCATGTGTTCGAAGCATCGGTCAGCGACTCGACGGCGGCCAAGCCACAGAATGAAATCAGCGATTGCCTTTGGCACCCGCTGGACGCCATTGCCCAACTGCAAATGAAAAAGGGAACGCGGGACATTCTCGAAGCTTTTCGGCGGCGGTTGTGAGGCGCCGGCACTGATGATCAACGCCGAATAGGTTGCATGAGATAAATCATGCAACCTATTGTTTTATAAGTATTAGATGATCAGAAAATGCCTGAAAACCTGCCATCAAGCCACTGGGGGCAATGGGCTCACTTTTTCTGCCAGGCGGTGCTGATCGGATTGACCACGGTATTTTTTTCCTGCGTATAGGTCCCATTCTGCTGGGCTATCGCCTCGCCAGTGTCGACAATTGCGTTCTGGATAAATACGTTTTGTTCATCACCTCGAATAAAGGTGAGTTGGTGATACGCCGTTTTATTTCCCCAATCCGGGGAAGGCAGGGAAATGAACTTCACGGTGTATGTCTCATCAGTGTGTTGGCCCTGCAAGACGTAGACACCGTAATGATTTTCTCCCTGAGAGATGATCTTGTACAAACCGTTGCTGTAGTAATAAATTTCCGCATCGGGAAAAGGCTTCTTATCGTACATTTTCCGATAGTGCAGAACCTGCTTGACGGTCGGCTCGCCAAAGTCCACAGCCAGCGATTTCCCATCAACGGAGGTTGTCTCCCCAGCGTATACAGCGCTGCTGCTCATCAAGGCCAACAGACTCATCGTTGCGATTGTTTTCACTCGTTACCTCTCCATGGTAAAGGATTAGCGTAATGGGCAAGGCCTGGAGGATATGACCCCCTTGCTAATCTCGACGCCGAGTGTAAGGGCTTGTGCTTGAAAACACCCGCAGGCTTGGACTCCGTTTCTGCAGCAATTTCCAGAAGCAGAAACGAACAAGGGTTTGCATTAGCTTTCGCTCGCAAACCCTTGATTTTAGATGGTGCCCGAAGCCGGAACCTAATTAGAGTCTTTTAAGCCAGAAAATATTGCCAACCCTCAAAATCATAACAATCAGATGTACTAAATAATGTACTTTCAGCATGCCGCTGGTGATCCGCCGGCTCCAGAAAAGTGGATCACACCATCAACCTCCTTTACAGCGGTCATTCCTGCGAAGACTGCTACAGCCATTGAAGCTGCGTTACCACTCTTAACTTCTGCCCTTATTGGGCCAGTGATCGTCAAGGCCGCAGCCTTCACCATCGCCTTCGCAAACCCCATTCCCCTGGCCTCTGGAGCGACAGTCCATGAAAGCTCGGTCGCTCCAGCCCCTAGGTCTGCACGCACAGTACCAATTGGCCCTGAACCGTTCTCGGCAATGAATAGCGTTCGTGACGGATTTTCGAGTGTGGCGGCAAGCCAGCGAAGGTGGTCTTCTAGATTCACCGGTGAGGTTGAATGGCTTGCGGCCCTGGTCGCTTCATCATTCCTCCATCGATGGAGTATGACTCCATCATCCATGGTTGCCCTGCGAAGCTGTATTTTTTGTGTCATGGAAGGTTGCATCCTTGTTAGTCCGTACCGTAATCATGCCTTACTGAGAGAAAATTAAAATACTTGCGTATCGATTACGTCCCTGTCAGCGCACGTAACGCCACCCAATCAGTACCCAAAACGTGTCCAGAACCTGTAGTAAGCCTTCCCCATCCGATCACCACGTACTGACTTCCAGCTGTTCCAGCCACCAGCTTATTGGTATTCCAGTGAAAATCCCCCTGTCTGCGGGTGCCGGACGTGGGCATCGCAATGCCCCAAGTGATGCTGTTGGCTGGCGCATTTGTACGAGGTAGATCACCAAATATCTGTGCAGTGGCGGCGACATTGAGAGGCCCACTAAGCGGGCCGGTACCAGGAAGTATCCCTGATACATATGTGCTGGACAGCAGGTTTATGCCATAGCGCGACTTGTTCGCTGGTGAGCTTCCTTGAGCATCCTGCGAGGAGCTAACCGATTTTAGGAACGCACCGACTCCCGAGACAATGACGCCGTCATAGGTGTTTGTGCTTGATTGGCCGGCGTCAGACGAGTGGCTATTAGTTATGATTGCGCCGTCAACAGCGCAGTCAATACCATGACCTCCAGATCCGTGAGAAATAACTCCGTCAACGACAAGCCTCATAAGCCCCGTTGCCTTGAACGCACTATTCGACGTTGTTTGGTTGATAGTGTCTGTGGCGTAATACTGCAAGCCGGCGATATTTACATCGCGAAATTGAGAGGGCTGGCTGTGTCCAGTAGAGTCGATACTTATACCTGTTCCGCGCGCACGAACAGATTGGACTGGAGCAACCTGGAGACCAGAAGCAAACCCACTGATGAGCGTAGTAGTATCATCGGCCAGGCACGATCCAACTTGTACGTCACGGATGTTATGCGCGGGCCACAGCATGATCCCTGCCGAGAAAACACCGGTTTTCCCGATGGAGTGAAACCTTGCTGCGCCAGCAAACACAAATCCTCTGTTTTCCCATCCTCCAGTTGTGACGGTTTCGAAACCAAACTTAAGATTTGAGAACGCAGGATTCACTATTTCAACGTTGGTGCCGTTCGCAACGATTCCGCTCCTGACGTAAATGAAGCTGCAATCATGAATTTTCGCGTCAAGGTCCTTTTGGTCGCTCCCTATAGCCCTAACGCCAGCTTGGGCTACGTCCTCACCTTTCTCTATGTCGTTAGACTTACCGAAGAACGCAATGCTTTTGAGATAGCACGTAGGTTTGGAAATTGTGACAATATCCAATGCACCATCAGAACTCTTGAGGACTGTGCCGCCGCCGTAAATTTGGGCGCCAGTATTATCAATCCCTATTAGGGAGTGACCAAACTTATTGAGCTGCAATGTAGTTACATTGAAAGCATATGGCGGAACAGAAACCGTCAGATGATTGTCTAGGGCCTTTTGAATAGCCGCTGTATGGTCAAGAACTGGCGAAAGTGTAAGAACATCGGCAATTTCAATCTCCGTCATGTAATCAAACACGCTAGGACGATTATTTCTTTTGAGAATTCTTCCAACATTGGATTTCTCGGAATTTGCATAGAGCGTCAGGCCGATCATCGCCCCGCCCAAAGCAGGATCTAGGCTGTTGGATAGGTCTTGGACGGTCCTTATATTTCCTTCCGTATCAACAAACACGATATTCGCTGCGTTGTTAATTGGTCCTTGTCCGGTCTCAAGTACCTGCTGTACAAGATTTTTAACGTCCTTCCAATTTGGAGCCGCGCTGTCCTCTCCGTTTGCAGATGCAAGATCAACAATTCCATTACCTTTGGCTCGGTAGAAACCGCTCCCATCAACATCGAGGTAGCCAAGCGTCAACGCCCGCGCACTTGCTCGAAGTAACTGCTTAAGCGCCTGCCAGATGCGGTCGAAGTCACGGTTTACGGTCGAGGACAGAAAGTCGCCGTTCTCCTGATAATCCACCAGCCGTTGAAACGGAACCTCAAGGACAAAGTAGAGATCCCCCGAAGGTGCAATGGTGAAGGTGACAGAGCTGGTCGGCAGGCCGACGCCTGTTTGGGTGTAGCCGGACGTCTGCAACACGCCGTTGAGGTAGACCTTGAGGTCGCCGGCTTCGATGACCAGGAACGGAACGGCATAGATGGTGGTAACGCCGTTGGCGGCATAGCGCTTTTCGGTAGGTCCTGGTTGGACAGACATGTGTAGGCCCCTTGGTGGCGGCGGGCTCTAGTATTCAACCTGCACGTCGTGCACGCCCGCATCTGGACGCCAATCGTCCCGCCGGGTCTCTGTCGGTTTCCCGACTATTCGGCCAATGCGCACAGGGGTTTGGCTGATCGCGCCGGCGCCGGAATCGATGTAGTCGTCGTCCTGGGTGGTCAGTAGTGGATTGAAGTCGCGCATCTGGTCCCAGATGATCTTGAGCACTTCGATGTGGGCCCAAAGGAAACGAGCCGACAAAGGCGACTCGAAGGCATCGAGGATACGTTTCTGCTTGTTGGCGCTGCTGTGCTCTTCTCCTACACCGCACCCCGTACCCTTGAGGGCCTGTTTCAATATCGCGGGAGCGAACCCGCCAGGCCCGTTTGTTTCGATGATGACGCGGGGAATCTGGTACTGAATGACCAGCTCGCGTATCTGGTGCACCTGACCGCCAATGATGCGGTCGCGCTCGTCGAACTCGGCAATTTCGCCGGTAAGCCCTTTCGCCAGATGCCAATACAGCTGCCCCCTGGCGTCGGTGAGGATCAGCGAAAAGGCCGAAGCATCCGATTTGATCTTGCCCAGGGAACAGTCCCAGTAAGCGATGGCGCCGACAATCTGCGTCGATCCCAGGTACATGGCCGCCGCGTTGTTGGCGTAGCGCATGGTCGGCTGGACGTCGTAGGGGACGATCCGAGCAGGATCGAGGCGAACCTCTGTTACCGGCTTCGAATGGAGCTGGTACTGCGAGTCCCATTCGTTGATTGTGCGGGTTTCACGCCGGCGGATCTCCAGCGTTGCGAGGTCGAAGCGCTCAGGCCAGGCGCTGCCGGCATAGCAGTCGATCAGCGTGCCGGGCGGCTCAAAGAACGCGATGCCGGTTTTGGTCAACTGGTAGTCAGTGCCCAGCACCAGGACACGGGCGTGTTTGCCGATTCCGGAGAACACGACGTCGGGCACGAACGGCACGTCATAGGCGTGGCGCTTGGCGTCCTCGATCCGAAACTCATGGGCAAACATGCGGATGATCAGGCAGTCGGCCCCCATGCTCTCCAGTTCGTCGTACAGGCTGTCATGGGTGTGCGGTGTGCCGATGTAAAGCTTGCTCCCGCCAGGCACGAGAATGTGCGTCTGCTCGCCCAGGCGATACCGAAGTTTCTCCCGTGCCTCAGGTGTTTGGATGTTGCGCGGCACCTCTACGTCATCGTTCTGGCATTCGTCAGCACGGGCCGAGGTGACGTTAGACAGGATGCCCTTGGCGAACATGCTCGCGTTACGAAAGTCTGCCGCCCCCTCAACCCACCACTGCTCGACGGTGCCCTGGTTGGGCGGGAGCAGATGCCGAGTAAGCGGGTGATTGCGGATTACGTTCTGCGTGTCGCGACTGGTCTTGTAGGCCGTGGGGTCTGATTCGGATTGGTGAAGAATGCGGAACGTCGGGTCCTTGTAATACAGCCAGGCGTTATAGATCGCCAGCAAGGTCGATTTGCCGAAGCCCCGGAAGCAACGCAAAACGGCCAGAGGCCCTTTAGCCTCCAGCCATATCAGTGCTTGGACGTGGATAAACGGCACATCCCAACGCATGCGCCGTGCCCACAGCATGAAGAAAACCAGCAGGCTGACTTTCTTCTCCGGGTCAGTGGACATTCCCGGCCTTCTGCATCCGTTCGATGATGGCCTGTGCCTCTCGTTCGGCGGCAGCTAGCTCTCCATCCAACTCATCAACAGCGTGCCCAGCATCCGGCGCGGGCTTCTGGCGATTCATAATGCCGGCAATGTTCACAACTTTGAGCAGCAGGGTCATGGTGGCGGCGGCGTTCTTCTTGCACCAGTAGCGGTCGCCGCGTTCCTGCTGGGTCAACTCCGCCGGAACTTTCTCGGCGCCCGGCCAGTTGTGCGGGTCAACCTCGGTGATAACAACTTCGCCCAGGCGCTCACTGAGCGCCTGTAGGCGCGTGATCTGATCGTCTCTCATGGTCTCGCTCCCACTGCTGCGCCAAGGTTCGGAGCGCGATCTGGCGCGGTGTCGCCCGGCTCCCACCAATACGATTGATTGAATTCCTTCTTGGCTCGCTTCTTCATGCGGCGCAGGTAGCCGGGGCTGAAATACTCTTGGAGTTGGTTGAAAATCAGGTGGTCTGTTGCCGCCTTCGTGTACCAGAGGTTTGCGGCAGGGGTGTGGGACTTGGCGAACTTCACCAGGTTGCCGCCAACCTGCGGGCCCTTGCCTTCAGCAGCGTTGCCCTTCAGCTTGGAAAGCGCCTCGATGTCGCCGGCAATGGGCCCACCGATTGCGCCGATGAACGACTGTCCGCCTTGGGAAGTGTCCGAAAACAAGAAGTCCCCGTATAGGCCGAGGGCGCCACCCTTCAGCATCGAGGCCAGGCCATAGCGCAGGCCAGGCACGCCAAGGGTGCCGTCATCAGTGATGTCTTTCGGGTCACGCCCTGCCGCGATCTCGCCCAACTGAATCGCCATTCCGCCCAACACGGTGGTGCTGGCGACCAGAGCCCCCAGATACCCGGCCTTGCCCCAACCTTCCTGGGCCATACCGCGCTTGACGTGGCGCAGCACCATGCCAATGGAGAAGCTTTTGAACTGCCAGAACGAGCGCAGCAGCTCGCCCTTGACGGTACCGCGCTCGACGCCGCCGTGCATCATTGCCTTCTCGCGGGCGCCCGGCTCGATGATCGCCATGTTGGTTTCATCGAGAACGGTGCCCAACAGCTTGGTTGCGGCCTGATCCTTGAGGCGCTGCGGGGTGGTCTTGAGCTGCCGCGCCAGCGGCACCAGGTCAGCATTCTTGATGCGGTAGATGCTGTTCGCGGTGAGCACCGTATCGCCGACGCCGCGCCAGTCCTCCGGCTGCGCCAGGCGCCACACGGCCCAATCGGTTTCGGTGACACCCTGGCCGAGCAGACGCTTGCTGTCGGCTGGGTCCATGGCGGCAATGGTCTGGTGCCGGCGGGACATGTCGCCCAGGGTATCCATCATCGTCGCGCCGAAAGCCCGCTGAGTGCCGGCGGTCAACATGTTCAGGCCCGATGCCTGCATGACCTTGCTGGCAGCGGTCTGGCTGAACTTCGAGATTCGCCCGGATATCTGTTCGGTGGTGCCCAGGCCATCGGCGCCCCATCGGTTCAGGCTGCCGATCAACTGATTCAGGCCCAGGCCTGCGCGCTGCGCCATGCGCCGATCCGCTGCACTGGCCGGGTTGAGCATGCGTATCTCGTTGGCGAACACCTTCATCACCGGCATGCCGTTCATGGATGCAGTAAGGCCCAGGGTTCCCTGGTCGGTAACGGACGTCAGGACGGCAGAGCCCAGCCGGCTAGCAACGTTCAAGGCACGATATGTCTCGAATCCGTTGGCGATGGCCGCCGATGCTGGTGGCTCGCGCGTGCCGGCCACTTCTTCGAACAGGTGCTCAATTTTGCGGCGCTGCTTGGCGGTTTTGTCGGCCTTCTTCGGGTCGGCCATGTCCGTTACCTTCTGGCCTTCATCCAGGAAGTACCGCATTTGGTTGGACGGGTTCGGGCCCAGGGCCTCAACCAGGGCAATGTCGCGGGACGCCCGGTCAATGTGACCAATCAGCAGTTCCAGCAGGTTGCGCTCGCCGTAGGCCTTCTGTGCGGCGATGAAGCTTTCCGCGTCCTTGTAGTGGATCTGGCGGGACTCGCTCCCGCGATTGGCGCGCATGCCGTTGCCGGCGGCCTGGCCGGGCTCAAGCTTGTTGATGCCACCGGTGGCCAGGGTCTGCCACGCATGATTCAAGAAGTCGGTCAGCTCGGCATCATTCATTGGCGTGCCGTCTTCCTTGAGGTACTTGCCACGGTTGGCCCACTGCACATGGTCGCCAACCCACTTGGCCTGGTCCTTGGCGACCTTGATTTGCGAGTGATCGCGTGGCATGGACCAATCATCCAGGAACCCGACATCGCCGCCGGCGCGGTTGAAGCGCTGGCGAAGCTGCTCGGCGGTATCCTTGAAGGCCTTGGCTGCGGCCTTTGCTGCGGCGCTACCAGAATCCTGGCCGTGCAGCTCGCGCACCAATGCCAGGTTGCCGGCTTCGTCCTGGAACAGGCCAAGGAACTTGCCCTTGGTCTGGTCGATGACTTCCAGCATGCGGCTGAGCGCGTCGTCACGGATGGCGCGAGTGGCTGACTCGATGGACTGAATGCCGCTCTTGCCGTCGCTGGAAAACGCCAGCAGCCGGTCGAGGCCTTCAAGCGGCTGATCCGGGAACCGCTGCATATAGCTGGCGATGCGGTCGTGGGCCAGGATGGTCAGTGCCACGCGTTTTTTCTTGAGGTTGGCCTCATCCACCAGATCCTTGGCGGACTTGGTGGCGGCTTCATTGAGCCGGTCGGCAGCGGTCTTTGACTGCCAGGCGGGGTCGGTCTGCGCCAATTGCTTCATGTTGCGGCGCACGCGGTTCTCGATGCCCTGGATTTCTGGTTGGGTAAGGGGGCGGCCAATGGCCTGGGTGACGGCCTGGATGCATTCGGGGCGCATGGGCTTGCTCCTGTTGGGATGGGAGCAAGCCTATGGGTCGGGAATAGACGGTTTCCCGACTATTTAGAAACCGCGCTGCAGGAAGCAGGCGGCGGCGGCGGCGAAGCCTCGGGATTCCTCCTGAGCCTTGGCGATATCGGCGTCAGCGCTGGCCATCATTTCTCGGGCAGACACGGTGATAGGGTTGCCGTCTGCATCCATCGCCCCGGTGGAAATACGCATGTCCTCGACCCTGGCCAGGATCTCATCGGCAACCTGAACTTCAGGATCTGATGCAGGTTTGTCCGATATTGATGCAGCATCGGCAGGTTCTGATGCAGGTTTGGCGGGCTCTGATCCGCTTTTCTGCCCTTTTGATGCAGCGGCCACGCTGGCAGCTTCCGGTTTTTCCACTTCCTTTGCGGTGCCAATATCCAGCGGCTTGGCCTGCAACGTCGGCTCGGCGCGCTCGATATCGTCCAGGATTCGACGGATTTCCTGTTGCGCCACCTGGGCCATGCTCAAGCGGGTGTTTCCCTCGGCCACGCCGGCGGCAAGCGGCTTCTTCTCAAAGCCCTGGACGATGGCGTCAGCGCGCTGGCTGATTCGATCCTGGAAGCGCTGCGGAACCTCGCCGCGATCCAGGGCATTCAGGTCGGCACGGGCCAACTCTGCAGATCGGTTGCCGTTGAGACTTTCCCCCAGGGCTGCCTGTCGGTCGGTCAAGGCTTGGCGTTCGGCATCGATCGATTCCCGGGCAGAACGCTCGGCAGCCTTTCGGCTCTGGCCCTGCTGCTGGAACTCTTTTGCTCGAGCACGGAACGTATCGTCCAGCCCTTCCAGGCTGCGGGCTACAGAGGACAGCTCGGCCTTAACGTCGCGCACGTTGGGCAGAATCCCAGCGGCTTCCTGCTCCAGTTCCAGGCGCAAGGTGGGCTCCAAGTCCTGGCGGGCGGTGGCCAGCGCCACGTCACGGCTTGGGGCAACTACCGAGGAATCCTCGGCGGTTCTCAGGAACTCAGCAGAATGAATACTCTCAGGCAGCACCACAGGCTCACCACGGCTCAACTGGCTGATGGCCGTACGAATGGCGTCTTGATGCGCTACCGCCGACCGTGGGTTGATTGGGGCTCCTGGGGCGGTGTCGATGTCGGCGTGCTGGAATGTGCGTTCGCTGAGCGCTGCGTCAACCTGCCGGGTGGTGGGCCGGCGCAGACCTGCGCGCCCGATGCCGAAGAATGCCGCGCCCAGGATGGCGTCGGTGGCGATGGCGGTTCCGTCCATGGCCTGGTACTGCGCAGCCTGAGCGGCGTAGCCGTTGCTCTCCAGCAGCTTGGCAGTAGCGCCACGCCCGGCCATGCCAAGCCCAACGTTCGCTCCCACAGCAATCGCGGCGTCTCCAAGCAGTGGCTTGACGAAACGAGCGGCGGGCAAGGCAGCACCGATGCCCACGGTTGCCGCATCAATGGCGCCCTTGTAGGTCGCCGTCTCTTCGTCCAGGCCTTCAGCCATTCCCACCTGCTTGCCGGAGTAGCCAGCAGGCGCGCCAGCGGCCACCGCCGCTCCCACGGGACCACCCATTGCGGCACCGACCACAGTGCGCGGCAAGACAGCGGCAGCCTCGCCCAGGATCTGGCCGACAACGCCAACCTCAGCAGGATCAGGGCGCAGGTCCATCACTGCTTGGGCCGTGCCCTGCCCCAGGGTTTCCTGGCTGGACCGCTCGGCGCTGGTCACATCAGGAGATCCGCCAAACTTCGGCTCGGGCAGCAACGCGCTGGCGGCCAGATCGAGGCCGCCCTGCCACAACGAGCTGAACCCGGACTCAATGGCGCCGCCGGCCTCAAGCCCACCGCGCAACAAGTTGGGGCCCAGCGTATCCAGGGCGCCAGTGAAGACGCCCGGCTCAGGTCTTTCCTCTGTGCGCTCAAAGCGCTGATCCTGGCTTAACGCCTCGTTTTCTTCGACCAATCCATCAAGCCAGCTCATTTGACTTTCACCACCATAGGTTGCTTGGTCGTCGGGTCGATCTGCACCCGGCCTGCATTCATCAGGTAATACGAACCCTCACGGCCCGGCACTGGCGACAGAGGCATGTCCTCAAGCTGGCTGATCGGGAACTTGGTCCGTTCGGCCATGCCTTGCAGCTCCAGGTCCACGACCTTGTCAAAATCATCATCGGCCATGCCATAGGGCTTGATGACCTTTGCCCCGCCCCGCTCGCTTACGCCGCCGGTTGCCATGTCGATGGCCGCTTGGGCGGTATCGCCGTCCAGATCCTCGCCTTCGCCATAAGCAAGCCCCTTTGCCGCTGCGGTGCCTGCATACAGGGATTTGAAGGCCAAATAGGCCTGTTCCCGTTGCGGCGTGCCCGGGGCAAGCGACGTGCCCACATGCTCTTCGAAGGCCTCGCGAAAGATGGTGTCTTTCGGCAGCGGCACCGACTTGTCCGCCAGCACCTTGCCGCCGGCGAGCAGCATCTTGGGAACGTCGGTACCGTCCTGCCCCTTGAGCCCACGGAACTGGGCCATGCCGGCCAGCACCGTGATCGGCTGATCGGCTATCAGCGGCTTGATGGCAGCGGCATAATCGGCCCCGGATGGCGAAGAAGCGGCAATAGCCCCCAGCAACTGCAGCTTGGTTCCATCGTCGGCCTGGGCCATCACCGATGACAACATGGCGGTCTCTTCCGGCTTAAACGGGACGCGGGCCACCTCGGGGCCGTATGCCTTGCGCACGGCTTTCACCACGTCGAAGCGCTCGGCGATCTGCTCTCCCAGCCTGGCCTGGCCCTCTGGCGTGGTGATGCCGCTGACGTCCAGGGGCGCCACGTCCTGGCCGGTGCGCATGGCGTTAAAGGTCAGCGGATTGTCGCGCAAGAGCTTGATGTTGTTGTCGATGGCAGATTGCAGACGGGCCACGTTGGCCTGCTGGGTGACGCTGGCGCCGTTCTTTGCCATGTCCAGGCGCATCTGGTCCACGTACTGCTGTTGCACGGCGATGGGCTGGCGCAGCAGCTTTTGCGACTCGACCATTTCACCCATGCGGGCGTTGAACTCGCCAGCCAGGGAGGTGCCGGACAAGGCCGACTTCCACCGCTGCTGGTCCGCTGGCGTTGGCGGAACGCCAGTCGAGGCCTGGCGGTCCATTTGACTGAGGATCCGCTCAGCCTTCATTTCCCGCATTTCGGCCTGGCGCTGCTGCTGCTCTTTGACCTGGAAGATGCGGCCACTGACGGTGTTGAGCAACTGATTGCGCTTCTCAGGGTCCAGTTTCCTGGCGTAGAACCCATCCTCGGCGGTGAGATCGTGCTCAAGCTTTTGCAGGCTGCCGATGCTTTCCTTGGACTCGATAACCCGCTGAGTTGCGTGGGTTGTCCAGTTGTCATCCTTGAACTCTTGCTTCTTGCTGGCCCAGGCCTCACCGAACGCCAGGCGCCCGGCCACGTCGATGTCTTCGGCATCCATGCGGGCGTTGATCTGGTCAACGTTTGCACCAGGCAGCGCAGCGTCCTTGCCTAGCATGTCCATGCGCGATGTCAGGTCGCTTTGCGCGGCCAGGATACGACCCTTGCCGGATGCTTCACGGACCTTATCCAGGCCGCCCAACTGTAAGCGCTTGAGGGAGTTGCCTATTTCGCCTTGCTGAGCCTGGTCAAGCCCTGGCGTTTCGAGTGCCGGCAGCTTCGCGACGGCAGCCTGGTAGGCCTCCTCCGATTTCTCATAGCTCAGTTGGCCGGTGCGCATCTGCTCGTCGAGGTCAGCGGCAATGGTCTTGATCTGCGATTCCCGGTCGATCAGTGCGTTGCTGGCCTTCACCCGGGACAGGGCTTGATTCTCCTTGTTGACCTGGTCCAAGTAGCCAAGCGCAACGTTCTGAACAGTTGACGCAGCCTGCTGGGCTGCCTGTCCCTGCGCTCGGCTATCAACCTGAATGACACGGTTCTGTGGGGTTTCCTGTTGGACGTTGACCTGCCCAAAGTTGCCCAGTGGTATCTGTGCCATCAGGTGTTCCCCCCGGCCTGCGTGACGGTTCCGTTGCGGCCTGCCGCCGATGCCTTCCAGGACATGCCAGTCTGGGCGCCGGCGGAAAGAACGGTGCCGATCGATTGTGAGTTGGCGGCTGACCTGGCCTGCTTGCCGGCTAGCGAGTAGTTGCTTGCATCGTTGTAGAGCCTGGTCTGCTGGTTGCGACCGTTGAAGATCGTCAGCGCCGCGTCTTCCTCGGCATTGCCGATGATCTCTTCGTTGATGTTGATCGCAGTGCCGGCACCCACCTCGACGCCAGAGGCGGCTAGCGCGGCGTTGGCCTCGCTTGCCTGAGTGCGTGCAAGTCGCCGAATCCGGTCGGCCTGCACCACGGCAGCACTTGCTGCAGTGTCGGCATCAGCCTTGGCCTGATCGCTTTGTGCATCAGCGTTAAGCTGGGCCTGCTTGCCTTGTTGCTGGGTTGAGTACACCGAATACACGGTGGCTGCGGCTATTGCGGCGTATGCGTATGCCGAATAGGCCGCATATCCTGCTGCTCCAACTGCCATGATTAGATCTCCATCATCAAGAGGGGGCCGATGTTGCGCAGGCCCTGAGATTCATAAAGGCGGGTTGTTCCCTCAATGTTTACGCCGGTGCCGATACCCATGTGGATTTGCTTGGCGCCCTTGATCTTGGCCCACTCCTTGAAGGTCTGGATCAAGCGGATGGCCGTGATCCCGCTACGCTTGGCAGGCTCTATGAAGAGCGAATAGTCATAGGCGATAAGGTCATGGCTGAACCACTGGTCGATGATGCCGCCAGCCATGCCGCCAACTACCTCACCGCCCACCTCTGCAACGAAAATAACCCCCGCCCCGTTGATCAGCTCATGCAGAAAAGCCCCGGTTTTATTGGGGCAGAAGGACATCTTCGAATAGTCGCTTGTCGCATGCAGCAGGGTGGCAAGCTCAACTAGTCGAGGTACATCGGAGTGTTTGGCGGGCCGAATCATGGCGGGTTACCTCAATCGTTGAACGTGGCTTTCTTGATGACGCTCAGAAGCTGGAAGGGCAAAGGCTGCTCTTGGGTGATGGTTATCGACGCCTGCCCTCGCTCCCACCCCAGGTTCTCCATGCGATGAACGCCGGTGAACAGTTCGGGGGGCTGGTCCAGAGTTCCGGCACCGGTCGAGCGGAACGCAATGATCTGGCCGTTGACCTTGCAGCCGGTGGTCTCCAGGAAGCGCAGGGTTATCTCCCCAATGCGCATGCTGTTTCCCTGCACGCTGCCGGTGCTGCCCTGAACTTCTGGCGTCAATGTCTTGATCTTCGTAACGAAGTTGAGGCCGATCTGCACGTACCTGGCGGGACGTGGCAGCGTCACCTGCCCGCCCACCACCGTCTGCTGCTGCATGACAATGCCGTCAGCGACGATGTCCACGGTCTTGCCTTCAAGGTGGGCCAGGCCGCCCCAGGTCACGGGCTTGGCCTCGTCGATGGCGAATACGCCGCTATCCACCCGTATGCCTTGGTTGAACCGCTCGATGTAGCGAACGTTCTGGCCGTTGACCGTGCGGCGCACAATGCACCAAACCTGATCGCCGTCAGGGATCGGGATGGATGCGCAGGACTCAAAGGCGCCATCAGTGATCTGGCGCGCCCAGCCGATGACATCCTGGTCGCGGTCAACGGTCATGGTCGCCATGACGCCATCCGCACGCACCAGGTACAGGATCGATTCAGGTTCCTGCTGGTAGGCCATATCAACGATGCCGGACTTGGTGGCGTGCTCGGACAGGATCGACATGTCAGGCGAACCGAACGTGTCGGAGTCGTACTTGTAGGCCATGGCCCGGAGCTTGCGGTTGGCGCGCTGGACAAAATACAGCTCATTGCCAATCCGCACCGGACGCACGCGGTTGCAGCCATAGACCGAAGGGTTCTTTGCCCGGATGTTGGTTGGAGTGATGGCCTTCTCCACACCACCACTGACGGTGAACTCACCGCCATAGGTCAGCGGGACCAGGGCATTGATCTGTCCCATGTGAAGAATCGGGTTGATCTGGTCAGAGGACAGGTTGTAGGACAAGGCGTCATCGTCCTTGGTCCCCAGTTCGAAGTTCAGGTACTCGCCAGTGCGCGACTCCCAAATAGTCTGTGGGTAGTTCACAGAGCCGCCCAGGGCAAGCCGCTGTTCATACAGCGTGCCGGCGCCCGGGTAGCCGTCGATGTCGTTCCAGACAGATGCCTCAAGCGACCAGGCGTTGGCCGGCGATGCAACGGCAGACGTTGGTGCTGAACGAATGATCCCGGAAACCACTGTGGGACTGGTGTAAACGCTGATCTCCAGAAGGCCGCTGTTGATCTTGACGAACTTGCCCACGTCGTTAGAACGCCAGCCAGCAGCCCCCAGCGTCATGGTGACAACGCCGCCCACGGGAGTGGCAGCGCTTAGGGTGTTTGTGGTCTGTGGCGAGCCCTTGAGCGACCAGGTAGGGCGCACGGCTGCGGTGAAGGCGTTGAGGACTTCAACAGTCACCACCGTGGCGCTGGTGAAGGCGGTGATCTTCGCCACACCGCCACCGGACCAGATTTCGCGATCAACGTCGGATGCCAGGAATGCAGAAACGGCCGAGGTGGCCGTGCGTCCAGTGCCGACCGTTGGATCGCTGAGCGTGAGCGAGGTGGTGAAGTCGATGCCCTTCTCATCGAAGGGCTTGGTTACGAATGGCGCAGGGGCAAGGCTCCACTCGGTATCCGCAAGCCGGCGCAGGCGATGCACAGGGACGCCATTGTTGAAGATGAACATGGTGTCCGCACCCTGCACATAGTCCACCCGATCAAGCACGGTGTGGCTGTAGGGGCTGGCCAGCTCAACACCGGTGTAGGTGCCGTTCGGGTAGTAGATCCTCACGTAGAAATCGCCGAACTCGCACATGTAGGCCTGCTCGGTGTTGAACACGTAGGGGATCAATCGGCACTTCTTGTCAGCGAACTTTGCCGCCGCAACGAACAGAGTGCCATCCCGGCGGATTGCGCCACCGTGAATGACAGGCCAGGCGTTCTCTATGATCTCGGCGCCGTTCTGGTAGCGGGCCAGGTCTACCCGGCCCAGCATGCGCGGGGAAACCTCGCCGGCGGTGAAGTTGGTTTGAACGAGCGTCAGGCGAGCCATTACCAATAACTCCCAAAGCGGGAGGCAAGCAGGCGCTCATCGCCCAGCATTTGCGGCGGATCTTCCTGGCCATCGACGGCGCGGGCCCGGCGCTTCTCCTGTTCGAGTTCTTGCCCCAGCGACTGCTGCAAGGCTGCGGACTGGGTCACGGGATAAGCCAGCACGGCGGCCATAGCCAGCGTGACAAGCTTGACCAGGCTCGAATCCCAAGTGCTTTCCACCTCGTTGCGGAACACGTAGCGCAGCTCCAGCACGGTGGTGTTGGCCTGGATGCTACGGCCCTCGACCAGGTAATCGATCTGTTGGCCAGCGGTGCCCACCTCCAGAACGCGCATGAAGTCGGCAGGCAGCTCAAAGGCATGCTCATAACCGAACGCAGGCGCAGCAGCGTCAGGCGCCAGAACAGCCCGCTTGATGCAGCAGTTCCACGGGTGCTGGCGCAGCATGTCGTCGCGCACGGTGGGATACAGGTTGGCGCAGAGCTTGGCCCGGTCCAGGTTCAACTGGTCGTTGAAATCGTTGATGGTCTGCGCACCCAACATCAACAGGGCGTTGGAACAAATCGAAACACCGGTGGCCATGCTCATCTCCAACCTCCAGATAAAAAGACCGGGGCACTAGGCCCCGGTAAATTGATTGCCTTCCCTGGCCGCCTCGATGATTAGTTGCCGTCGATGTACTGCAAACGCAGAACAACGGTGCCGGCGCCGGTTGCGGCAGCGGTCAGCGTGATTGCCACGTCGTACTGCTTGCCAGGGTCAGCAGCGAGACCCAGGGCCTGCCACAGGGGTTTCTCGACGTCGGCCAGGCCGAAGCCAGCGCCAGCGTCGGCAGCGTCGGCTTCGTGCCCAACGTCCACGTTGACCAGCGCAGCGGTAAGGGCCTGGGCCGAGGCGAAGAAGTCAACGTCCACAACGGCGCCGGCATTGACAGCCGAAACGTCGTAGATGCCGATGTCACCGACAGCAGTGGTGATCGCATCGCAGGACAGCAGCAGCCGGGACACACGGTCCACGGAGTTGATGCGCATCAGGCGATACACCGAACCGATGGAGTCCGCGGCGCCAGCCTCGATCACGCCAACGCGCTCACGAATGCGGCCACCGTCGATACGCTGCGGCGACAGGGTTTGTGGGAGCGCGTCAGCATTGGTGACGGCGGTGGATTTGGTGGTTACTACAGCCATGGTTCATTGCTCCTGATCAGATGGAGGGAAGGCAGCGCCTGAGCCTTACGACTCAAGGGCTGCTATTTCCACAACCTTTTCTTCTTCCACCCGCACGGAGCCGATGGACATCTTGCCGTAGATACGGACGTTGAAGCCCTTGCCCGGATCCTCGCCCACCTTGGTGGTGATGTCGGCGCCTTTGCCCAGCGTTACGCCGGACTTGGCCCAGGCGTAGAGCAAGCGGGTGCTGCCGGACAATGGGGTACGCTCGGTCGGAATCCAGGTGAAGCCCATCCACTTGCCTTCAACGTCGCCATCCTCGAGGAACTTGCCAGCCATGTAGTCGGCACTGGTCAAGGTCGGGTCGGCCAGGATGTCGGCAGCAGCAGAAGCGCTGTAGGTGATGTACAGCTCTTCGCCGTTGTGGTTGTCCGCCTCGTTGCGACGGAACAGCTTGCGGGCCTGGATGATCTTGGCCTTGGTCAGGCCGGTGCCGCCTACGGCGATCTTCTGCGCGGTCGGCAAGATGATGTTGCCGGTGGTGGCGCGGGAGTTGCCGCCCATGGACGCGATGATTACGTCGTCCTTGGCGCGGTTGAGCGAGGCAACCATGGCCTTGACGTAGTCCGAGGTTGGATCAACCAACATACGGATCTTGTCTTGGTCGTCGAGCATGTCGCCATCTTCCCAGTCGAACAGGTCCACAAAGCGCGTGCTGTGTGGTTGGTCGTTGATCGGGGTGTCGCCGTGGCGAGTGGTGCGGCGCTTGGCGGTACGCTGGCCCAGGCGGTTGATGGACTTGGACATGCCGACGATGTTTGGCTCGACGGTAACGCGGGTTTCAAGCCGCGAGGTCATTTGCTGCGCCAGGTGGCGGAAGTTGTCGCCGAACTGCTGGACGAAGGCTTCGGTGATTTGAAAGGACATACGATGCACTCCAATGCAGATAAATGGGTTGCCTGCCGGGTATCCGCATTCGCGGGCCGGGGTTCCTGGCGTGCATCGGCTTTGCTGCGCCTCGGGGCTTTCCGGGTATCTGCGTGCCATCGCAGGCCGGCCCATTGCTGGGATGCCTGCGATGTTTGTGCATGGGAGGTGTCGGTTTCCCGACTATTTGCGGCGGGGATCAGAAGCGGGATTTGGTCTTGTTGAATCGCTGGTCGTACATGGCATCGAGCTGGGCCTTGACGCCGGCGCGCTTCGGATCATGCTGCGGCAGTGCTTCGAGCTGGGCGCGCAACTCGGCAGTCTTGACTGCGAAGTCACCGTCGTTAACCACTCCACCACCGTTGATGGGCGTGTCCTCCTTGAGTTCCTTGCCAATGTTGGCGGTGAAGGCGATGAAGTCGGGGTCGTTGCCATACTTGCTCATCAGCGCCTGGAAGTTGCCCGGCTTGCCGGCCTCGCTGGCGAAGGTCTCGGCAGCGCGATAGGACGCGGTCACGTTGGCTTTCATGGCCGCATCATCGGTCCACACGGCCTTGAGGGCGGCAGTACAGTCCTGGGTGGACAACTGCACACCACCCTCGATCAGGCCTGGCGCCGCCTTCATGTACTCGCCGATGACGTACTGCACCTGATCATTGGTCAGGCCCTTGGCGTGGGCCCCCTTGAGGAATGATTGGGTATTCTCGTCGGCCTTGAACTCGTCCCAGTTGAAGCCTTCGACGCCCTCCAGCTTGACCGCGTATTCGTCGGCGGTCTTGGGCGGTACATCACCGGACCCCATGCGGGTCTCTAGGTGCTTGTACGCTTCGGCAACCTTGCGCGACGATGCTTCCAGGTCAAGGCTGCCGTCCTCTTTGTTGGTCCGGTACTTCTCGGGGATAAAGTCAACGGTTGCGCCGCTGCCCAGCACAGAAGCGGCAGGCGGTGCCGGAGTGGCCGGCGGTGTGGTCACTGTGGATGGATCGCCACTCTCGCCAGCCTCGGCCATCAGTGCAAAGCCCATAAAGCGAATGAAGCCGTTCTTGAAGCGCATCGTTATTCCCCTTGTTCGTCGTTATCGTTGGCGTCTTCTTGCACGCCGTTGGCGCGGTTGATCCGCAAAACAATGTGATCGAGCACCTCGCGGTGCCCGGATTGCTGGTAGGTCTTGAGAATGGCGTCGATGCCGCCGATGGTGCAGGCGTTGCGGGCGAAGCGCTGAATCAGCAGCTCCAACACGACCCGACCTTCGTGGTGATCCTCGAACACCCGCTTGAACATCGCGTCGATCTGCTCAGGTGTCAGGTTCATGCTGCTGCCCCTTGCTGCTTGAGCGCGGCCTCACCGGCCTGCTGCTGCATCATTTGCTGTTGGGCTTGCTCTTGCTGGGCCTGGATGGCTGCGGCTCGATCCTCGCGGAGCTTGTCGCGGTCTGCCTTGCTGCGGATGACAGACGACGGCACGCCCAGGGCCTCGCCCTTGAAGCGCTGGGCCTCGTCCATATCGATGTTGTCCATGACAGTCGGGTCGGCCTGAGCAACGATCAGCGCGCCCTGAATGAACTGGTCAATCGCCGTGACTTCCTCAAGCTTCTGCGACCGGGCGAGCGGCGACAGGTAACGCACGGTGAAGTTGCGCCCGGCCAGCGACTCAGGCGCAGCGCCCAGCACACCAGCGCGGTAGGCGATGCCAAAGCACCGCTCTACCAGGGGTTGCAGATACTCGGTCTGGAGACGGCCATAGACCGGCCCCAGCAACTGGCGGATCAGGTTCACCCGCACGTGCACCTCGGTTGCCGTCATTGCCGGGCCGTCCTGGGCCTGGAGCTGGTCGGCCATCAGGATCTTGCGGATGGAAGCCTGCAAGCGGGCGATCTTGGTTTCCGCATACTGGAAGTTCGAGCCGCTTTGCAGGGGCTTCATGCTGTCAACGCTGTTGGCAACGATGATCTTGCGCGGCCCGACCTTGACAGTTCGAGGGTTGAGAACGCCGTCATCCTCGGCAATCCACATCCCGGCGATAGCCAGGTCTCCGGCTGCCAGGTCCATCCTGCAGAGTTCGTTCAGGGTGCGAGCGTCGGGCAGTGCATCGAACACCGGGCCCACCGCATACACGCTGTTTGGGATCATCATCCAGCGCGGCACCACCACCGGCATTTCGTGATAGCCCGACTCGCTGACCAGGTGCTTGGCTTCCACCTCGACCTTGCAGGATGCGATAGGCATGTTCTTGGCCAGCTTGGCGCCGACCATGTACGTGGTGCGCGGGTAGATGGCGTGAACGAACTGCACCAGTTCCTGCGGCTTGTCCTTCGCCAGCTTGCGGGTGTTCTCGCTGAGGTTGTCTTCGCCGAACTCGTTTACCGCCTGCTCTGCCGTGAGCTTGTACTCCCGATACACGGTATCGATCTTGCCGCCGGCCTTGGACGCCGAGGCGTACACGCTCGCGATAGGCCACAGATCGAACGTAAAGCCGCCCTTCTCCATGTCCTGATCGATGTACAGGGCAAACCACCCAGCGCACACAACGTCGATAAGCCCCTCAAAGGCGGCTGCGTCGAAGTTGGATGCGTGGATGTTCTGCCAGAGGATGTCGGCGGAGCCGTCCAGCCACCGGCGTTCCTCGTCGGTTTCCTGGCCAACGTCCATGCCAAACCACAGGGAGTTCGCCGGGGTCAGGCCCGACATGATGCCGGACGATAGGATGCGGGCCGCGTCCGTGGTGGTCCCGTCGATCATCCTGGCCTTACGCATCTGCGCTTCCATGGCCGTGATCTGCTCAGTGCAAAAGCCACTGCCCCGGATTGGGTAGCTGTGGTCAAAGCAATCGCGCCAGACCGTCTCATGCGGCGAGCGAAGAGACTTCAGGGTGCTCAGCGTTTTGGCGATCTGGTCTGCGTTCATGAGCCGAGAGTCCTCTTACCTTGCTCCAGCACACTGCCGGCGGCGCCGGCGGATGACAGCAGGCTGCTTTCCTGCTTGCGCTTCTTGCGGGTTGCGGTTTCGGCGTTGGCCTTCTGCGCTGCCAGGTCGGCGGCCTTCTGCGCTTCGACCTGCGGGTCAGGCGCGGCAACAACCTTTGGCCTCTTTGGTCTACTTCCCATGTCGTTACTCCTTGACCTTTGGTTCAGGGCACAGCCAACCATCGGGGGTCATGACTGCCTGTTTGAGGGTGGTTGGGTCCACGGCACCGGCAGCCGCGGGCTTTGGTGTTTCCAGCGCTTCCCGGTCGCCATTGCGCTGGGCATCGAGGACGAGGGGTTCGCCGCCGGCGTTCATGCGCTCGACCTCGGCGATGATCGATACCTTGTCGCCAACGAAATCACCCACGCGGGTGGCCTGGGCGTCATTGGTCACGACGTGCCACCGACCGCCGGCGCTGTGCTTAGCGACGTACAGCGGTGGCTGAGCTGTGGCGGTGCTGGACTCGTTGGCGTCTGGATTGCCGCTGGCTGGAGCAATCGGCGACATGGTGGCGAGGGGTTCGCCGGGGGTCTGCGGGGTAAGGTCTGGTGCTGGCATGGGATGGGCCTCGGTGATAGATCATCAAAGAGGCCCCAGCATCGTGGTGGCGGGCTGTCGGGTTCCCGACTATTTGCGAGGGAGGCAACTGGCGTTGACGTGGTCGATCAGCGCGTTCAGGGCAATGATGGCTTCGTCCCCGTCGTTGGTGATGGCGACAATTCGTTGACCATGCGCTGGGTCAAGTTCGGTTCGCGCTTCTGCATCATCCACGCTGCCGGGGCTTGTGCTGGCTCGCACGACGGGGCAACGGGCTGGGACTGACAGGCGCTGACCGCCAGAGCCGAGGCGAGCAAGAAGAGCCTTGTTGGATGCTTGAGCATTGGTGAGTACCTTCGTGTTTTCGGTGTCGAGCTGGCGCAGGATCTTCTGCGTGTTGCGTCGGGACTCTGCGGCGGCCTCCAGCGTGCTCACGCGCTCCGTTGCGGTGCTCAGCCTGGTGCTGACATGGTCAAGGCGCCAGCCGGCTAGGATGAGCGCCACAACCAGCCCAGCGATGAGGTAGCGAGTTATGGCGCCCATGGTCAGGCCTCGGTGTGCAACTGCTGCTTGAGCGCGTAGCCCATCAGCGGCCACAGTTCCTGGGTTGCATTCTCGATGGCGATCTTCTCGCCGATCTCAGCATTGTCATTTGCCGACGACGCGCTGGCGGATGGGCGCCCGGTCACTGCGAATCCATTAACCGTGGTCAGCACAGCCCAGCGAAGGACCTGGCCAGAGGGAGAAACGTGTTTGACGATTTCCGTATGGGCAATGTTGGCTTGCAATTGTGCGAAGCTGACACGCGGCGCGGTCAGGCCCTTGGCTTGGATTTCCTGTTCAATCGCTTGATCGTTCATTGAGTTTTCTCAGTGGTGGTGGGATTTATCGTGCGTACCAAGTCATCGTGAAGCACCGCGCATCGTGCGGCACCTCGGCGATAGGCCAGCGCAGGCACTGCATGTGCTTACGCTCGGGCCTGGTTCGACTCACGCGAAGCGTCTGTACCAGGTACGCAGACCCGGCAGCAGTGGTGATGTAGTCGCCGACTGCAATGCCTTCAGCACCATCGACGTATAGCTTGCAGGGCGTGTAAGGCTGCTTGCGGCCGGCCATGGCTTACTGCGCCCCCATGCACTGGCTGTAGCGCTTGAGCTGACGCGACCACACGCCCGGGCAGCGCTTGTTCCCGGGTGTCGAGCAGTCGTAACCAGCGGCGAATCGGTATTTGAGCAGGGAGGCGCAGGCCTGGACGTAGTCGCCGGCCAGCAGGCTGCGACGTGGGGAGCCGGCGCGCCAGGTGCCCATGCCGTACTGGCCTACGAAATCCATGTAGAGATCGAACTCTTCCTGGTAGAGCTTCACGCCCGGCAGGCTGGCGGCGAACTCTTTCTCGGCCTGGGTGTTGAGGTTGCGGGCCAGCACTTCGGCACGCTGGCGGGTGATGGTGTCGCCCATCTGGACTGGCCGGCCATCTTCGTAGCGAGTCGAGCCGTGGCCGATGGTGGGCACGTCGCCCTTGGTGGGGATGACAGCGTGGTCGGTGAAGCCTTCGTTCGCCTGCCAGGCGCCGAAGCCGGCGGCGCTGATGCTGAGCAGGGTCACGGCAACGCGGCTGCGGTTGTTCATGGCCGGCACTGCTCGCGCAAGGCCTTGATGCGCTCGATGCTCTCGGCGTCTTCCCGGCGATCCCGGCGGATCTGGAAGTATGTGTTGACCAGGAAACCCAGCACGGCTATGCCAACGCCAGTGATCCCTATCCAATTGACCTGGGAAAGCCAACCAGCAACGCCTGTGGCCGCGCCGACCATCATGCCCTTGCTGGCAACCGACGCCCCTACAGCCTCAACGATCCCTTCCGGTGCAGGGTGTGCCATGTTCGTACTCCTGACTGGCGCCTTCATGGTCGGGCCTCCAGAGTCAAAAAAAAGCCCCACACGATGGCGGGGCAGCGATGACGGCAAGGATCAGCGGGTCAGGGTGTCGGGATCCCGACTATTTCGCGGGCGGTGGCGCCCACACCTTCTGGCCGCGAGCAGTCAACCAACACTCAAACAGCTCCTGTGTGTGCTTGCTGGCGAAGTACTGATCTTGGCCGTGCAGTCGCTCCATGTTCAGCCCACGGCTTGTGCCAAAGTCCTGAAACGATTGGCCTTGGCCATCGTTCAACAGATTCTCAGCCTCGGCAACGAGCTTGTCCGCCAGCGCCTGTAGCCCGCTGGCAGCCGCACGCCCAGCAGCATCGGATAGCAGGACGATTGTGTTGTGTTGGTCAGAAGTAAGCATTGTGTTTCCCTCAAGCTTTGGAGTGATAAGCCCACCAGTCACCAACGGCGACCATGGGCAGTCTTGTACGGTCATTCCCGGTGATCTGGCACCAGAACGACACAAGGCGCTCCCCCTCCGTGTAGCGAGGTTCAGCGCCCTGCTTCCAACCCAGCAGCGTGGTACGAGCCACGCCGATGGCATCCGCAACCGACTGCGGGGAGTAGCCGGAGCGTGACAGCACGGTGATGACCGCAAACCAGTCAACACGCTGCTCGACCAGGGAAAGCATGGTTAGGCCACTCGCAGGTATTTCGGCAGGCAGACCTCGATAACCTCAAGGCCATGGAACGTCACTCGCCGGACATCGTCCACGTACTCGATATGCACGGGTGTCCAGTCGCGCATGCTGAGCAGCAAGTCGTAGAACTCGCTGCGCCCCAAGTAGATTACCGCCTCTCCGATTGGCTCAAGGTGATCTTCCTGGCGTCGGTAAATGGCATCCCGAATCCGCCTCACGATGTCGTGCACAGGTCACCCCCAAACGCGCCCGCGCGCGAAGCAATCAGCGATTGGGCGCACTCCGCCCCCTTCATTCCCCACGTCACCGCGTTAGTCATTTCAGCGATAATTGCCGTGAAGCTCATAACCGGATCTACCATTTCATCGAAGTGAAACGGATGCACAGCCTTGCGGAATCCCAACAGGGCTTCGGGCTGGCCTGGCTGTTCGAGGTTGACATCGACGCAGAGCAGGACCCAGCCGTCAGCGAGCTTGTGAGTGGTCCAAATCATCTTGGGTGTGGTCATGAGCTTTTCCCCTCCAGCGGCACGACACGAACGGAGACGCCAGGGGTTTCACTGAATCGCTTGCTTAGCGAGACGTTGACGACCTGGACGTCGTCCTTGAAAACGATGCCGTTGATGCCGTCACAGATGGCCTTGAGCACGTTGTCGGCGTCGGGCTTCTTGGTTGGCATGACCAGGCCTTGCAGGGCCTCGGTGGTTTTCTTCTTCGACCAGGAGGCGGCTACGGCCACGAAGATTTTCATTTCCAGCAGCACGGGGCCGGCGATCAGCTCACGCCCTTGCATGGCTTCGTGGGCGACCACGGCGATCAGGGATTCGTAATTGGCGGTTTTGGTCGGCGTGAACATGCGGGCATGGCCGCCGACGCGACCGATCTTTGGCCGGCCCTTTCCGATGGGCTCGCCTGGCACCCGGAACGACACAGATTTGAGGTCAGTCATAGCTTTACCTCACCAGCTTCGATACGTGAAACGCTGGTGATCATCACCTTGGCGCTGTGATCCACGGAAAGCTTGGCCTCCATGCTCTCAATGTCTTCACGACTCGGCGCTGTGTCTGTGTCGCGGTCGTTGAAGAATCGACCTACCCCGTAGGGAGCCGTAATCACGTAGCTGATGAGATATGTGCGAACTGCCGTCGTTTGGTTAGACATTGGCGTTTCTCCTGATGCCCATCTTGGCCAGCAGCATGGCGCGGCAGGCTTTCGGGTCTTTTGGGATTTCGAGGACTTCGACGATGCGGTCGGCCTCCTTGCGGCTGTGCTCGAGCTGCACCTGCTCACGCGGTCGCATGCTGTCGCTGCTGATGCCCTTGGCGATTCGCCCTTCGAGCGGCTGGCCGGTCTGTGCGCGGCGCATGACGATGGCGTAATTGCGTTCGAAGCGTTGGCGCAGTGGCTTGTCGTCGGCCCTGGCGGTGCGCAGGTCGAACGTGCTCGTGGCTTCGGCGGCGATACGCACGGCGTCGTGGGAGTACTTGCCTTCGAGCGCCTGAATCCAAGCGTCCGCCTCATGCGGCAAACCCATCTGTTCGGCTGTT
Organism: Pseudomonas sp. NFACC05-1; assembly: GCF_900100135.1. Lineage (NCBI taxonomy): Bacteria > Pseudomonadati > Pseudomonadota > Gammaproteobacteria > Pseudomonadales > Pseudomonadaceae > Pseudomonas > Pseudomonas sp. NFACC05-1. The sequence goes on from NZ_FMTR01000017.1 coordinate 66,609, forward strand.
GGCTTGCACCAGGCAACGAACTGGCCGACGTTGGGCAGGAACGGGCTCGAGGACTTGCGGGCCTGCTGGAAACCGAAGGCCAGTTGTTCATCGGAGTTGATGCCGCCCTGCACGAAACCTGCGATCCACTCGCGCTTGGCGTTGTACAGCGCCTTGTCATCGGCCCAGGCCTGGCGCCATGCCGGGAAAATGCCCTGGAGCTTGTCGAAGACGGTGTTGACGATTTCGGCGGTGCGCTGATCGACCTTGATCGGTTGGGCGACTGGAACGCCTGCGAGCGCTTGCTGCGGGTTTAGCGTCTTGGTGATGTCGGTCACGTGCTTCACAGGATCGGCTCCTTGGCCCAGTCAGTGCTGGACATGTTCAACGGCTGTTGACTGGTGCGTATCGGTGCGGTCATGCGGCGATTGGCGTCTTCCTGGGCCTTGAGCAGCCAGTTGCGCCATGTGGCGATCCAGTCGGCCTTGGTTCCGCCGTTGCCGCGCCAGTAGTTCACGAACTTCTCGGTTTCGTTGATCAGGTGCACGGCTGGGGCGCGGTCCGCTGCCCATCTGCGCATGTCGGCGGAGACGTTGAACGGTTCGGGTAACCGGGCTTTGCGCTTGGGCTTTGGTTCGGTCGCTGCTGGAGCTACCGGTGCCGGAATTTCGGTAAGGGGGGATAAAGGGGGTGTTTGCTTTTGATCTATATCTTCTCTTCTCTTCTCTTCTATATTCGTTGGCGTTTCGTTGGCGTTTCGTTGAACGGTCGTTGAACGGTCGTTGCGCATGGCTTTAGCACGGGCTTTTGCGGCCTGCTTGCGAGCCTCGGCAGACGCCTTTCCGGCTGCAATTCGCTGTTCTTGCGTTGCATTGACCGCTTCTAAATCGCGCTCAATTCGCTCATGAACCCACTCGTTACCACGCTCGTTGAAGAATTCCCCCAACGACCGCTCAACGTCCGTCCAACGCTCGTTCGAAAGCCTTGTAATCCGGGCGAGTCGGGACACTGGGATGGGCTTTCCGGTCTGCCAGTAGTTGAAGATCAGCAGCAGATAGGCGCCGTGCTCTTCGGTGGTCAAATGCATGGTGTCGGCGAGGTAGTCAGCGACGTACAGCTGCATGTATGGGAGGGCGGCCACGGGTCAACCCTCCGCCAGTTGGTCAACGCCCTGGATGTGCTCCATCCAACGCTTTGAGCCGTGGATGAACATCGCGATGTCTTGCTCGTTAAAGCAGCGCATTTCCTCGGGAACGATCTTTAGGCCGAGTACGGCAAGAATCTCGGCGAACTGCTGAAACTTCTCCGGCTTCATGCGACTGATCGTCGCTTCATCGCAACCCACTGCAAGCGCCACGGGTGCGTTGCCAATCGACGCAAGCTTTTGCATCAAGACGGCGTAGTTCTTGCGGGCCCTTACGGTCTGCTCTTGGTTCAATGGGCTCGACATGATCAGGCCGCCTCTTCTCCGGAGTCTGGGAAGCGCTCCGGGTAAAGGATGTGGATCTCGGTGATTTCGCCACCGAAAACCTTGCTGAGGCTTTCCGCGAGCGGTGCGGACGCACGCTGCACGCCGCGCTCAATGCGGGAGAGGTTTCCGGAATCAATGGCGTCACCGATCTGAACGAGACGCGCCGAGACATCGGCAAGAGTCCATTTCTTTTCTAGACGAGCACGTTTTAGGGGAGTCATGGCAAGGCCCTGAGTTGATTTCAGGGTGATTCTGCGATTAGCGCAGATTTAATGCAATCAAATTCTGCGCCTATCGCTTTGCGCGTAACGCAGCAAGACCGGAAAATTGCCCAATGGATATCGGACAAATCATCAGAACTGCGCGCAAAGCCAAAAAGCTTTCGCTCGAGGAACTCGCCAACCAGGTCGGATCGGACACTGGCAACCTTTCGCGCCTGGAGCGTGGGTTGCAGAGCACGACGCCGGAGAAGCTCAAACAGATCATGTCCATTCTGGACATAAAATTGGCCCAGCAAAGCCCGGCCACCGGGATACAACAAGATGCTGGAATGTCGAATGTGCAGATGGCCCTGCAACCTACTCGCGGGCCTAAGGAATACCCTTTGATCAGTTGGGTAATTGCCGGGGAATGGGCCGAGTCGTGCGATAACTTCACGCCAGGCGATGCGGAAACCTGGATATCGTCAACCGAGAACGCCGGGGAAAACGGCTTCTGGCTCGATGTCCGTGGCGACTCAATGACCTGCAACGGCAACCCCAGCTTCCCCGAGGGCTCTCGCATCCTGGTGCAGCCTGAAGCTGATTTGGTCAGCGGCAAGTACTACGTCATCAAGCTGGATACGGGCGAAAGCACCTTCAAGCAGTACGTTGAGGACGCCGGCGTCAAGTACCTGCGGCCACTCAACAGCGCCTATCGAACCATCCAGGTAGACGGTGACTTCAAGGTGATCGGTCGAGTTATCGACACGAAAATGACCGGTCTATAGCAACACATATCACCCCTTCCCATAAGAGCCCGCCGCGTGCGGGCTTTTTTTCGTCCTGAATTTATAAATCTGCGCTTGACGCAGAATATTATCTGCGCATAATGCAAGCCATGTTCTGCGATTGGCGCAGATTCATACCGCTCTTTAACAGCATGCAGCTACAAAGCGTCGGCCGGGAAAGGCTTTGACGCATCGGGCGTGGGCGACTCCCACCCTGATGCGCCGTATAGACCTCGGTAAGTCGGCGTGCAACACAACGGAAATTTTCACTGATGCACCTGGGCAACCGGGTGCATTGGGAAAACAACCGGAGCAACAGCCATGAATAAACCTCTCGTGCAACAACTGCTGGCAAAGGCGCGCAAGAGCCTGGCGGCCGGCGACAAACTTCAAGCAGTCGTGTGGCACAACCTGGCTAAACAGGCCAAGGCCTGCGGTCACCGCATCTAAATCACCGCCTTGGAGGCGACCATGTTCAACAAGACAGCGCGAACGATTTTCGAGGAACGCCTCGATAAGGCTCGAAACCTGCCCGCCAATGACCTGGTCGGCTCCGAGTCTGAGCTTTGCTACGCGGCGGGGATGATTTCGTATGCCCTGATGTGTGGTGACGTTGACCACACTGCCGCCGCCCTGCTGCACCACCGGGTGAACGCAGTGCGCAGCAACCGGGTTACGCGGCTCTGCCGTGATGATCGGATGGCGCGGGTATGAACAGTAGAACGATCATCGCCCGAACCTGCAAACAACTGGCCGAAGCCCTGCAAAAGCAGGGTTTTGTTTTTGTGGCCGACCTGCCACCTAACACCCGCATCGAGATTCGGCGGGGAATGATTGTTGTGAGGTTTCCATGATTCATACCCTGCCCCCATTGGGCTCAACCGTTCGAATCGTAAGCATTGGCCTGCGGATTTGGCCTGAGGCTGAGAGGTTCTTAGGCGCCGACTGCACCCTGTGTGCTGTGTTCATGACTGGCGATACGCTTATGGTCGCGGTTGAACACCAGGCCGAAGCTGTGTGCTGCTGCTTTGTTGCTGACATGGTCCGCACGCCAGAGCAGATCGCGATGGAAGAGCGCGAAGCCTCAATCATGGCTGCCATGGAGGCCACATACACTCTAGGTATAAGCAACATATCCAAGCGGATCTTGATCGAGCGATTGTATGACGCCGGCCACCTCAGACGGGCCGCCTCATGACCACCACCCAGCGCTCCCGCCGGCGCGCCATCCGCCTGGCCTCGGCCATCACCGGGGTCGTGTTCATCCTCACCATCTTCCTGGGCCCGGCAATCGCGGGCCTCATCACTCAATAGGTAACCCCATGGACCAACAGAAAGGTGGCGGGCCGGCCTTCCCGGTCACGCCTGACAACGATGTGCGCACGAACGGCTCCGGCGGCTCTGGCATGACGCTGCGGGATTACTTCGCGGCCAAGGCCATGCAGGCAATGATTACTAGCAGCCTACCTATCACTGTCGAAGACGGCGCCAGAACCTCGAATGCTGCTTTCCACATGGCCGACGCCATGCTGGCGGCCCGGGGTGAATCATGAGCGTGACCACTGTCCGGGCCTCGTCCTGGGGCTCGCTGTTCGACTGCGCCTTCAAGTGGGAGTGGATTCATATTCTCGGGCACCGGTCACCCAGCAGCGGGCGCGCCCACCTCGGGACATCGATCCACGCCAGCACCGCGGCTTTCGACGTGGCACGCATGAACGGCAGCAACCTCACGGCCTACGACACCGCCGAGCTGCTGATTCACACGTTGCGCAACCCTGAGCGGGAGGTGAATTGGGCCGCCGACAAGCTGACCGTGCAGGAAGCCGAGCGAATCGCCCTGCCCCTGCATACGAAGTACTGCAACGAAATTAGCCCGCGTTACGAATATGCGGCAGTCGAACGCACGGCCACGCCGCTGGATATCGACTGTGGGAGCGGAATCATCGTCCGCCTCACGGGCCAACTCGACCGGGCACGGATCTGCAAGACCGGCGACGGCAAGGGCATTGCTGACGTGAAGACGGGCGGCGCCGCCGTCGTAGATGGTGTGGCGAAAACGAAAGGCCACGCCGCGCAGATCGGCACCTACGAAATTCTTGAAGAGCACACCACCGGCGAGCCCTGCACCGCCCCGGCCCACATCATCGGGCTCAAGACCCGGGGCAAGCCAGAAACCGGTATCGGAGAAATTCGCAACGCCAAACAGATGATGGTCGGCACCGAAGAATTCCCCGGCCTGATTCAGATTGGCGCCGAAATGTTCCGCACCGGCCTGTTCCCACCCAACCCACAGAGTTTCCTATGCAGCGCGAAGTACTGCCCGCGCTGGTCCGTTTGTCCCTACCACGAGTAAATGACTATGACCCAGCAAACCACCTCTCTGGCGGCAATGCAGACCAGTGCTGTAGCCGCCCCCAAAACCGACGCCCCCATGTCCCTGTTGACTGGCTCTGGCTTCGACCAACTGCAGCGAGTTGCCAAGGCTCTGTGCTCCTCCACCCTGGTGCCGGCTCAGTACCGCGCCTTCACCGAGGTGAAATCATACGGCAAGGTCACCGGCCACACGCCGAACCCCGCCGGCCTGCCGAACTGCGTTGTTGCGCTGAACATGGCGATGCGCATGGGCGCCGATCCTTTGATGGTGATGCAGAACCTCTACGTCATCGAGGGCCGCCCGAGCTGGTCAAGCCAGTTCATCATCGCCGCGATCAACAGTTGCGGTCGTTTCAGCCCGTTGCGCTTCGACATTAGCGACCCCGGCAAGGACGAGGTGGTGAAGTACAAAGCTGTGGTCTGGAAGAACGACAAAAAGACCGAAGAGCAGCGAGAAACCACGATCCAGCACCGCACCTGCCGGGCTTGGGTGATCGAGAAGGAAACCGGCGACCGTCTCGATGGGCCAACGGTGTCCATGCAGATGGCCATCGATGAGGGCTGGCTCACGAAAAACGGCAGCAAGTGGCAGACCATGCCCGAAATTATGCTGCGCTACCGAGCTGCGAGCCTTTTCGGTCGGCTGTATGCGCCTGAGCTGCTGATGGGCCTGCAAACGCAGGAAGAGGTCCACGACTTCATCGACGCCACGCCAGACGGCGCCGGCAATTTTACTGTGGACGTCAACGACTTGCGGAACAAAGAGCCAGAGGCGCCAGCAATCATCAATGACGACGGCGACGATGAAGGCTCGCCGGAATCTGCAACAGAAACGGCTGAAACCGCAACGGACCAAGCCGAAACCGCAACCCAGGCCGAAGAAACCGTAACAGCCGCCGACACTGACGGCCTTTCCGTCGAGTAACCCCCATGGCTAACCAATCTGTCCTTGAGGCCTACGACAGCATCGAAGAATTCAACGCAATCCTCGTCTCCGCTGAGCTGCATGCCAGCGGCGAATGGGAACTGGAATTCGTCGAGAACATCCGGGCCAGCTTCAAGCGCTACGGCGCCCACACCAACCTGAGCCCGGCGCAGCAGTCGAAGCTCGAACGCATCGCAAAACACTGAGGAAACGCCCCCATGAAGATGGAACACAAGGCAATCATTGAGCGCGCCCAGCGCGAAGACATGCCGCCGTCGGTTATCGCGCATGAACTGCTGGTGCACGATCTGGTGAATACGGTCCTGTTTGAGGTGAAGAACATTCACTCCCCCTGGAGCAAGCTGAATGAGGGCTGCCAACAGGAGGTCATCGAGCGCGCAACCAAGAGCGTCATTGAGGCGGCTCACACGGCTATCAACATCATCAGCTCGCGCAATGTTGAGGTCGTGGAAGTCAAAGTAATTGACGCCAAGTTCAAGGAAAAGGCGATCACGATCACCGCCAATATCGACGCCAACGACCCCAACGGCGGAGCCCTGGCGAAGGTGCCCGGCAAGATGTGTCTGCTGGTGCTGGCCCCGACTGACTATGACGAAGGCCTGGACTTCATCCAGCCAGACCGCGACCAACCGGACTTGCCGCTGCATGTGAGCGACATCACCGGCAGCCTGTTCGACCGCCGCCCTACCGGACCAGACGAGCCGGACGACGAGGAACACCCGCTGGGCACTGACGAAGAACTGGCCGAAAGAACCGGCGGCGATCATCCAGTCTCTGAATTTGCCGAAGTAGGCAAGGAATTCGGCGAATTCACCTACGAAGACGCGGCCCAACTGGTCGTGCTCAAAGCGGCCCCAAGCTTCGGTATCGATTGGATGCAAAGCCGCCTGGCCATCAGCAGCGAGCAGGCAGAAACCCTGCTGCTGCGCCTTATCGACAACCAGGTCGTGGAGCTGCTCATTGAGGGCGAAACCTCGATGGACAACACCTATACGGTCACCGCCTCTCTGGACGACCTCGGCCCCAACTTAAGTGTGGAGTAAGCCATGCGTATCGAATCCATCTACGTCGAGAACTTCCAGGGGCTGCGCAGCGCCAACCTAGACCTCACCACCGCGCCCATCACCATGGTTTGTGGTCTGAACGGCGCCGGCAAGTCCAGCCTGAAGGAAGCCATTGGCCTGGCCCTTGGCGAAGCCGCCCGGGTAAAACTGAAAGGCGACTACAAACTGCTGATCACAGAGGGCGAGAAGAAAGCCCAAATCATCATCGGCCATGATGGCGTTGCCAGCAGCATCACGCTGCCCAAGGGAACGCTTGAGCGCAACGACATCGCCGGTCAGGAATATTTGCCGTACGTGCTTAACCCGGAGGCTTTCGCCAACTTGGATGACAAAGCGCGGCGCTCGCTGTTGTTCGCCCTGACCAAGTCCAGTGGCAAGCCAGCGGTGGTGGTTGAAAAACTGGTGGCGCGCGGTTGCGATGCTGCCAAGGTCGAGAAAATCAAGCCGCTGCTGTTGAGCGGCTTCCCTGCTGCGATGGAACAGGCCAAGACCTACACCAGCGAAAGTCGCGGCGCCTGGAAGGCGATCACCGGCGAGGCCTACGGCAGCGAGAAGGCAGAAGGCTGGGTTGTCAGCATCGACCCCTTGCCAGAGGGCACGCCCGAGGTTACCCAGGATGATCTGGCCCAAGCCCAAGCGGAACAGGCTAAGGCTGCCGCTGAAATCGAAAAGGGCAACCAGTACCTGGGCAACCTGAACGCCAAGCGCGAAGCCATCACCAACGTTGCTACCCGAAAGGCGGAACTTGAGCCGGTCTATCTGGAATTCAACCGCCGCAAGAACAAACTCGAAGCCACCAACAAAGAGCTGGAAGCGTGGAGAGCCAAGGTCAGCGAGGCCGAGCAACACGCTCAGGCATTCTCGGGCGAAAGCCCTTGTGAGTGCCCGAGCTGCGGCGTGAAGCTGAAGATCGTCGGCAAGGTGATCGAGCTGTTCAAAGGCAAGAGCGCCGACGCGGCCAAGCTGGTGGCAGCACAGGCCGAACTCAAGAAGGCGAACGATGCGTACAACCTGATGGCGCGCACCCAGGTCAACGACCAGAAGGCCGTGGATGAATCTATCCGGGCCGGCAACGATCTGGAAGCGCTGGTTAAGTCAGCAGGTGAAGACGTGCCAGACGCCAAGATTGCAGAGGCCGAAGCCGCAATTCAGGGTCAACGCAACCTGCGTGACAAGGCCAAGGCCAAAGCCGAGTTGATGGCTGAGCGCCTAGACCTGATCGCCAACGCCAAGAATCGTGGCGCCGAAGCCGCCAAGCATCACCAGGACGTTAAGGACTGGACCTTGATCACCAACGCCCTGGCCCCGGATGGCATCCCAGGCGAAATTCTGGCCGGTGCTCTGGAGCCAATCAACGCGAGCCTGGTCAAGCTGTCAGCAACGGCCGGGTGGCCGGTGGTGAAGATCGGCGCTGATATGGCGATCACCGCCAACGGACGCCTCTACACCCTGCTGTCGGAGTCGGAGCGGTGGCGCTGTGATGCACTGATCGCCCTGACCATCGCCATCGCATCCGGACTGAACCTGGTGCTTATGGATCGCTTTGACGTCCTGATCACGGCAGCCCGCTCTCAGCTCTTGGCCTTGCTTCGCAGCGTGGCGAAGTCTAACGGCATCCAGTCGATTATCTGCGGCTCGCTGAAAGAGAAGCCCACCACCCTGCCCGCTGACTTTAACGCGATCTGGATCGAAAACGGCACCGCCGGCGGCGACGTCCAGTTGCAGAAAGCCAGTTAACCCAACCCACCGAAAACACCACAGGCGCCTACGGGCGCCTTCTTTTCGCCTCGAGGAAAACAACCATGTCCGATCTCATTTGCGTGTTTGATACCGAAACCACCGGATTCCCTAACTGGAAGATCCCCAGCGACGACCCGTCGCAACCCCACATCGTGGATATCTGTGCCTTGCTCTTCACGCCACAGGGTGAGCTGGTCGATTCCTTCGAGGCCATGGTGCGCCCCGATGGCTGGGAGATTCCGAACGAAGTGGCGGTAATCCACGGCATCACCACCGAAATTGCCATGGCCCAGGGCATCCCTGAAATCGAAGCGCTCGACCACTTCTTGCGCCTCTACAAGCGTGCCGGCCTGCGGGTCGCCCACAACGTCAGCTTCGATGACCGGATCCTGCGCATCGCCATCAAGCGTTTCGTCAGCGAGCAGGCGGCTGACGAGTTCAAGGCCGTACCGAGCTACTGCACCGCGATCAACTCCAAGCCCATTCTGTGCTTGCCCCCCACCGAGAAGATGAAGGCCACCAACTTCAAGAACTCGTTCAAGACGCCAACCGTGGCCGAGGCCCTGCTGCACTTCACCGGCGAAGAACTGGTCGGCGGCCACCGCGCCCGGCCCGACACTGAGGCCTGCGCCCGCGTGTACTGGGCAATGAATCCGCCGGCTCAGGTGGCTTGACCATGAGCGCCCAACCCCTAAACCGCGTCATGTACCTGGAGGGCAAGCGGTTTGCCCTGGGCGTGGCGCAGGACGCCGGCGCGTCGATCCGCAACCCCAAGGTGGCGCTCAAGATCGTTGGCGACCTGGAACGCAACGCCGCCGCGCAGCCGTACAGCTACGCGGAAGGCATAAAAGAAGTAATCAAACTCTTGCAGGTGACCCCATGAACCAACAACACGATTCCCGTCTGGCCGATAAATTCGTAGTCCGGATGCCCGATGGCATGCGCAGCATGGTCGAGGCCCGTGCCGGCGTTGAAGATCGCAGCATGAACAGCCTGGTGGTGCAGGCCCTGCGGCAGTACCTGGACAACCAGCAGCGCCAGGAACTGCTGCTGAACGCCCTAGCCGCTGCTGCTGTGAAGAAGGTAGAGCAGCCATGAACATTGATTGGAGCAAGGCGCCGGAATGGGCGCAGGCGCTGGGCAAAAAAACGTATCCAAACGGAGATCAGTCAATCGCCTGGATAAATGGCGATGGATACAACTTCAACGTGAAGATGGGCAAAAACGCCAGTTGCCATTTCTTTAACGATAAGACGGCATGTGCTGATTTTGAAGTTGTTGAATTCAGGCCGGGCCGGATTGTGCAGCCCTGGACCGGCGAAGGCCTGCCGCCTGTTGGGACGGTGTGCGAGCTTTCGGAAAGAGTGTTGCTTGCCGATTCGGACGCGTCGGACTGGTTCGAAGCTGGCACCAGGATTGAAATCGGCGGGCATGCAACCTTTAACGGAGCCACTGGTCCCGTCTGCGTGGTCTGCGTCGTCGACGAAAACTTCACCGGGACAATTAGCAAAGTCTGCCTGCGCCCCATCCGCACGCCCGAGCAGATCGAGGCCGAGGCCAGAGCAAAGGCCATTGACGCCATGGTCAGCGCCTGCCCCTACCCCGGCAGCGATAGCACCCGCATCGACTGCGCGGCGCTGTATGACGCCAGTTATAGAAAGTTCGAAATCGTGGATGAGCAGCCATGAAGTGCACGTCACGGCTGGGTCACAAGTACCGAGCGCGGTACGACAGCGAGCCGATGCTCGATTTTCAGGTGGGGCGAATAACTCCAAGCGACATGTGCCGGTTTTTGGAGCCTGGGCGGAAGCAAACCTATGTGCACGACGTCTGCGAGCGCTGCGGCCATATCGTTCGCCGGGAGCCAACCCCATGACCGCCCCCATCCCCGGCAAGCTGAAATCCAACTGCCCCGACTTCCCGCTCATCTGCGACATCTGCCAGAAGAACCGGAGCCGGGGCAACCACCAAAAATGCAGCAAGAAGCGCCAGGCCCTGATGGCAGAGCGGCAGGCGCGGGAGAATCAATCATGATTTGGTTTCTTATCGGCGTGCTGGTGCTGAACGCAGCCGCCCCGGTGCTGGCCTACTGGCTCAGCGTGAAGCGTCAGGAGGCTGTATGGATAGCGTGAAGCGTTACCACGTTGGCGATGCTGGGCTTGTTGAGGGTGAAGCCCTGGGGCGGCTGAACGTTGTTCTGTCCGCCGACTATGACGCGGCTGCAAGGCGCATCGGCGCTATGGTTTGCGCCAAGCGTCAGATGGAAGAAGAACTTGAAATTGCGCGCGACGATCTGGTCATCTTCAAGAGTGGACTGTCCGCACTGGGCCAGGCGTCGAAGGGGCTGGTGATATGCGCCCGGACCTCGGGCGGCACCGCTGGCCCGGACCAAGCACTGATGGATGCATGCGCCGGTGTCGAGGCGGTCATCACAATTGGCGGGGTTGCAAGGGCTATGAATGAGTTTGAGCGATTGACCGCCGAGAACCAAGCCCTGCAAGCCCGCCTCACAGTGCAGGATCAGCGGGTTGATGAGCTGGATGCGGTTCGCATCTCCCTCGTCGGCAAGGTAGCGCTCTGCAAGGCATGCGGCAGCGATGACCTGTTCTGGTACTCGCATATCCAAAATCACAGCACGGTCCAGCACAACCGGCTCAATACCAATGACGTGACCTGCTTGTTAATTCTCGGCTGCAATAACTGCTCGGAAACCTTGATGACAGTCAAGGCAGACAGAATCGCCGAGCGAATGACAGCCGCCCTCAACCCCACCGCCGAGGAAGAAAGCCATGACGAATAGCACGATGGATCATATCTCTTTGTGGAAACGAAGGGCTTTGGCTGCGGAAGCGAAATTGTCAGCCCTGGCTGAGCCTGTGCCGCCTGCTGGCGAACCAGTCCCGGACTACTTTGTCGCCGCCTGTGATAAGTTCGATTGGACGCCAGAAGAAGCACTGCGCTTCTACGCTGAAGGCAAACACTTCGATATTGTCGATGGTCGCACCCGCATCCTATGCACAGGGGCCATAGCGTCTCATGCCTTGAAAGGCTTGAGTGCTGATTACGCAGATATGAAAGGCGTTGACCCTGTGCCGCCTGCTGGCGGGGAGCCGGAAGTGGTCGCATGGCGCAGCTCCGACGCGTTTGGTGCGGTTTACGCTTATGAGCCCGACCGGCCTGCCGATGAGTACCACGGCCTTGTAACGCTTGAGAACCACCGCGCCCACATCACACGGCTTAAGGCTGAGCTAAAGGGGATCAAAGAAGGTATGGCGTATCGCGGCAGCCTTTTCGGGAAGGTTCAAGCCGAACGCGACGACCTGAAATCTGAAGTCGAGCGGCTACAGGCCTTGAGCGTAACCAACATCATGCTTGATGTAATCCCAGGCGATGGCGATGGTTTTGAGGTATATGCCAAGTACGTTACCGACGTGGAAAAAGCATTGACCCAATGCTACAACGAAATTGATCAGCTACAGGACAAGCTGAACAGCTCCAATGCTGACAAGGAAGCCTACGCGCAGAACGCAATCGACTTGCGCGAGCGTGTGGACGCCCTGCAAGCCGAGCTGACCAAGGCGCGGGAGTTGCTGGAGTTCGTCGTAAATAGCGGCGGCTTTTCGTATGTCACCATCTGGAAAGACATCCGCACCTTCCTCGCCCACCAATCCGCGCCAGCCGCGAAGGTGCTCGGCTTCAAAATCGTCGAGGACACATCGCTGGCCCCCGACTACTTCAAATGCATGAAAGGTGAATGACCGATGAACACAATGCGCACAGATGATCGGCAGGAATCGCCGATCCAGTACATCAAGCTCCCCGAGGTTCGCCGGATCTGCGGCCTGAGCACCGCGACCATTTACCGGATGGCGGTCAAGGGGGAATTCCCGAAACAGGTCAAGCTGGGGGCTGCGGCTGTCGCCTGGGTAAAGGCCGAGGTGGATCAATGGGCCGCCAGCAAGGCGGCGGCCCGTGATCAGCCTTCCGCTTCCAGCAAATCCAAGTAATCGGCCCAGTCCTGCATCATCCCCCGCCTCTGCTCCACAAACTCAGCATGGTTGTATGTCCGGCGCACTTTGCTGCCACTGGCGTGCGATAGCTGAGCCTCGATCCAGTCCTCGTTGTAATCCATTTCGTTCAAGGCCGTTGAAATCGTGGCGCGGATCCCGTGCCCGGTAAGCCTGCCTTCGTATCCCATGCGCCTCAAAGCCACGTTGACTGTGCCGTCGCTGATTGGCTTGCTCGGGTCACTTCGACCCGCGATCAGCAGCTTGTAGCGGCCAGTCATCTGGTGCACCTTGCGCACTTCCTCCACCGCCTGCCGCGACAGCGGCACCAGATACGGCGGCACCTTATCCCCTCCCTTTGCCCTAATTACTTTCTGCAATTGCTTCACCCCCTCAGGGGGAATCGTCCACAGCGCATTGTCCAGGTCGAACTGGTCCCACCTTGCGTTGCGCAGCTCTCCGGTGCGGACAGCGGTCAACAGCAGGATGCGGATCGCGCTCCGGGTGTAGTCCTTGATGTCGGCTACCTTGAGCACGCGCAGGAACTCTTTTAATTCATGCTGCAGCAGCATGGGGTTGTGTTTCTCGGGCGGCTCCTTGGCGGCCACGATGTCCAGGTCTGCCGCCGGATTGACCTCCAGATAATCGGACGCGATGCCGAAGCGGAATATCTCGTTCAGCCAGGTGCGGCACTTGCGGGCGACGTTGAGCGCCCCGCGCTTCTCGATCCCGCGCAGGCACGCCAGTACGTCGGCGCGCCTCACCTCAGCAATCGGGATCCGCCCCAGCGCCGGTATCAGGTCCTTGTCCAGGTAGAGCTGGGCTTGCTTGGCCGCGCCCTTCTTCGCTTTGGCCCACCGGGGCAGCTTGAAGGCGTACCACTCGCCGGCGACCACCTCAAACGTTTTGATAGCGCTGGTGCTGGCCGCCCGCTTCTCTTCCCGGCGCTTGGACCTGGGGTCTATCCCCTTGGCAACCTGCGCCCGTGCCTGGTCGCGCAGCTCGCGGGCTTCCTTCAGGGTGATTTCCGGGTACGTGCCCAGAGAAAAGCGTGGCTGCTTGCCGTGCCATGAAAAGCGGAAGTGCCACGACTTGGTGCCGTTCGTCGCAACGTAGAGGGACAGGCCGTCGCCGTCAGTAACGGAGTATTCCTTCTCACCCGGCTTGGCCTGGCGTACAGCGGTATCAGTCAGCGGCATTAGTACATCACCTCATCACTCGAACTGGGGATGGGCTGAATGATGTACTAAAAATATTGAGAAGTGGTAAGAAGCGTTGTGAAGCGTTGATAAGTAAAAAGCCCGGCCACATCGCTGTGGGCCGGGCCTTATGAGAAGGGCTAATAAAACCTGATAAGCATAAATGGTGCCCGAAGCCGGAATCGAACCGGCACGCCCTTACGAGCGGGGGATTTTAAGTCCCATGCGTCTACCAGTTTCGCCATTCGGGCGGTAGCGCGGTTAGCCATGGAAATATCGGCAAGATCCAATGGCCGATGTTCTGGCTGGTGCAGCAAGAGGGGGGAATATATACATCCCTCCCCCGCGAAGCAAGGTAGCTCATGTCCTTTTCAATACAAAAGCTTTCAATGCTTCGAAATAAAAAAGCTCCGTAAATCATAGATCTACAGAGCTTTTTAAAAGTGGAGGCCGAAGTCGGAATCGAACCGGCGTAGGTGGATTTGCAATCCACTGCATAACCATTTTGCTATTCGGCCTCAGAACGCTTGATGCGATGCTGCCACATCAACCGCAGTACAAACTGATCAGGAAACAAGCCACCTACTCAGCGCTATCTCCTTGAAAACATTGAGATTTTTTACGTCTCAGTGCGTTCGATGGGCGCAATTATGTACTCATTTGCCTAGGCTGGCAACCCCTTGATTTCAAAAAAAAATCGCCCAACGGTCTCGGTGTGCCAGGCAGTATCAGAAGCCTTTTGGGGCTGCTGCACAGCCCTGGGTGAGCAGGCTCCCTCGTTACGGGGATTTGCGGGGTTGTGAGGTCTACGGTGCACCGCCCAACCGGTTGTCGCAGCCCTGCACCATTATGGGTAACATACCGGCCTTCCCCGCAGCCCTTCTGCGACCTGCTAAATAAGCCTATTCCATGCCTTTTGAACTCAGCGTTGACCTCACTACCCTCGCTATTCTTGCTGTTGTCGCATTCATTGCCGGTTTCATCGATGCCATTGCCGGTGGCGGTGGGTTGCTGACCACGCCAGCCCTGCTGACGGCAGGCTTGCCGCCTCATCTGGTCCTGGGGACCAACAAACTCAGTTCGACCTTCGGCTCGGCGACGGCCAGCTTCACCTTCTACAAGCGCAAGCTGTTCCACCCAAGGCAGTGGACTCATGCCCTCGTCGGCACTCTGGTCGGGGCCCTGACCGGCGCCATCGTCGCCCATTACTTGCCCGCCGAGTGGCTGAACAAGATGCTGCCGGTGATCGTCTTCGCCTGCGGCCTGTATCTGTTGTTCGGCGGCACGCCCAAGGCACCGCTGGACAGCGATGCACCGATCAAGAAGACATGGCAGTCGCCCCAGGGCTTCAGCCTGGGTTTCTATGACGGTGTGGCCGGGCCGGGTACGGGGGCGTTCTGGACTGTGAGCAGCCTGCTGCTCTACCCCATCGACCTGGTCAAGGCCAGTGGCGTGGCTCGTAGCATGAACTTCGTCAGCAACATCGCGGCACTGTCGGTGTTCATCTTTTCCGGGCAAGTGGATTGGGTCATCGGCCTGAGCATGGGCCTGTCGGTGATGATCGGCGCGTTCTTCGGCGCTCGCACCGCCATCAGCGGCGGTGCGAAGTTCATCCGACCGGTGTTCATCACCGTGGTGCTGGGCTTGACCGTGCGCCTAGCCTGGCAGCACTGGTTCAGCGTGGCCTAAGCGCCGCGCCACATACAGATCGATCAGGTAGCGGGCGATGGAGCGCGAGGCCGGCAATGGTGGCAAGTCATGGACGTTGAACCACTGGGCGTCCTCGATTTCATCTTCCTGGGGCACAATGTCGCCACCAGCATATTCAGCGTGGAAACCGAGCATCATCGAATGGGGGAACGGCCAGCACTGGCTGCCCATGTACTGGATGTTCTTCACCTCGATACTGACTTCCTCGCGAACCTCGCGCACCAGGCAATCCTCGGCCGATTCGCCAGGCTCGGCAAACCCCGCCAGGGTGCTGTAGACGCCCGGGACGAAACGCGGCGAACGGGCCAGCAGGACTTCATCGCCGCGAGTAATCAACACGATCATGCTCGGTGATATCCGCGGATAGTGCCGCAGCTCACAGGCATCGCAATACATGGCTCGTTCCAACGGAATCTGACCCATGCGCTTGCCGCAACTGCCACAGAAACGATGTTCGCGGGCCCAGGTGCCGATCTGCGCGGCATAGCCCAACACTTTGTACAGCGTGTGGTCATCCTCGAGCATGAACGCCCGCAGGCCTTTCCAGTTACAGCCTGGGATGTCCAGCGAGCTGTGCAATTCCAGCAGGTAGACCGGCTCGCCATCCAGGTGACCGATGCCGTGCTCGGCGAGGACCGACAGGTCTTGGCGCTTGAGCCATTCGCGGGGAAACAGCGCGCCGTTGTCATCGAACAGAAAGCCCTCAGGGCTGCGGGCGACGGCCCAGCCGCCAGCAAGAGCGGTATCGAGTACTGCGGTGGTCCAGCGTGAAATCATGGTCAATCAATCCTGAAATTCAGGTTTCTGTTTGCTCATATGGGCGGCCATGGCCACGCGCAGGTCGGTCGATTGCAACATGGCGGCATTCCAGGTGGCGACGTATTCCAAACCGTCGTCGATGCGGTGGTCGCGCATGTAGCTGATCATTTCCTTGGTGCCGGTCACGGCAATCGGCGACTTGGCGGCGATCTCCCGGGCGATGCCCATCACACCGTCGAGCAGGCTGGCGGTGTCACTGTAGACACGATTGACCAGGCCGATGCTGCGCGCTTCGTCGGCTCCGAAGGTGCGCCCCGTATAAGCGAGTTCACGCAGCATGCCGTCCCCGATGATCCGGGGCAAGCGTTGCAGTGTGCCAACATCGGCGGCCATGCCGATATCGATCTCCTTGATGGAGAATTGGGCGTCCTCGGCCGCGTAACGCATGTCGCAGGCGGCAATCAGGTCGATGGCCCCGCCCAGGCAGTAGCCCTGGATCGCGGCGAGCACGGGTTTGCGGCAGTTGTCCACGGCGTTGAACGAGGCTTGCAGTTGCAGGATCTTGCGCCGCAGCAGGCGTGCATTGCGCCCTACGTCCTTGCCCAATTCGTTGGCCACGCCCGCCAGCATCATCAGGTCTATCCCCGAGGAGAAATGCTTGCCGGCGCCGCTCAGCACCACCACCCGTACGGCATCGGTGTCGTCGATCCATTGGAAGATCTCGATGATCTCGCTCCAGAACGCGGCGTTCATCGAGTTGATCTTTTCCGGGCGATTGATCTGCACATGGGCAATGTTGTCTACAAGTTCGACGTTGAACGCTTGGTATTGCGACATGGCAGTGATCCTTTACCGGCTGAAAAGAGGCTTGAACTATAACAAGCCAGCGCGACAGGACGTAGGCAGTGCATCGGCCAAAAGCGGGACTGCTCGCCTTTCATGAAGATCGACCCGTGGCGAGGGAGCTTGCTCCCGCTGGGGCGCGCAGCGGCCCTAAAACCCGGCGACACGGTAGATCAGGTTGATTGAGTGAGCTTGAGAGGGGCTGCTGCGCAGCCCAGCGGGAGCAAGCTCCCTCGCCACAAATGCATCTCGGCTCTTAATACCGTGCAGCATTATCGGCTCGACGGCTTACTCATCCGTCTTTAGCTGCCCATCCCAACCACCCCCCAACGCCGCAATCAACTGCACGCTGGCGATCAGGCGGCTCTGTTGCAGGCTCAGCACGCTGCGCTCGTTGCTCAGGGCGGTAGCCTGGACGGTCACCACATCGAGGTAGGCAATCAAACCGGCCTTGTACTGGTTCTGCGTCAAGCGCAGGGATTCGCGGGCGGCGTCGAGGGCTTCCTGGCGCACGCGGGCTTCGTCTTCCAGCACTTTGAGCTGGATCATGTAATTTTCCACCTCGCGCAAGCCGTCGAGCACGGTCTGGCGATAGGTGGCGACGGTCTGATCGTAGGCCGCGACAGTACGGTCGACCTCTGCCGAACGCTGGCCGCCATCGAACAGCGTCATCGCCAGTTGTGGCCCTACCGACCAGAACCGGTTCGGCACGCTCACCCAGTTGTCGTAGGTACTGCTGCTGTAGCCGCCACTGAGGCTCAGGGTCAGGTCCGGGTAATACGCGGCCTTGGCGACCCCGATGTTGGCGTTGGCGGCCATCACCGAACGTTCCGCCGAGGCGATATCCGGCCGGCGTTCGAGCAGTTGCGACGGCAGCGCCACCGGGATCTGCGGCAGCGACGGGATGTCCTGGGTCTCGGCCAGGTTGAACTCGGCCGGCGGCAGGCCGACCAGTACGGCAATGGCGTTTTCAAACTGGGCCCGTTGCCAGATCAAGTCGATCAGGTCGCCCTGGGTGGTCTTGAGCTGGTTTTGCGCCTGAGCCACCGCGTCCTTGCCGGACACCCCGGCGCGGTACTGGTTTTCGGTCATTTTCAGGGAGCGCTGGTAGTTGTCGACGGTGGTCTGCAACAGGCGCTTCTGTTCATCGATCACCCGCAACTGCAGGTAGTTCTGCACCAGTTCCGATTGCTGGCTCAGGCGCATCGCCGCCAGGTCGGCAAAACTGGCTTGGGCGCTTGCCTCGTCGGCTTCCAGGGTGCGGCGCAACTTGCCCCATACGTCCGCCTCCCAGCTGACACCGGCCTGGGCGCTATAGGTGTCGCGAATGCCGCTGGACGAACTGCTCAGGCTCGAACTGCTGCTACCGGTGCCCTGACTGGAGCGGGTCTTGCCGACGGTCAGGTCCACGGTGGGAAAAAATGCGCCACGGGCGTTGCGCACCAGCGCCCGGGCCTGTCGGTATTGGGCGTCGGCCTGGGCCACCGTCTGGTTGGACGCATTGAGCTGGTCCACCAGACCATTGAGTTGCACATCGCCGTACAGCTCCCACCAGGCGCCCCTGGCCATCGCATCGCTGGGGTTGGCCTGGCGCCAGCCTTGGGCCTCCTTGTATTGCACCGGCTCGGCAGCCTGGGGACGTTGATAATCCGGGCCGACGGCGCAGGCACTGAGCATCGCCACGCACAGCACCAGGCTCAGCACCCGCGAACCACGGGCGGTGGCCAGCGTTGCGGCAAGATTGAAAGGCGAACGGTCGGTCATAGCGGAGTTTCCAGGGCAGCATCAGTGCGCACACCGCGCCAGCGATTGAAGCGATGGCGCAGCTTGTCGAGATAAAGGTAAACCACCGGTGTGGTGTAGAGCGTCAGAACCTGGCTGAACACCAACCCACCGATGATGGTCAGGCCCAATGGCTGGCGCATTTCCGAGCCTTCGGCGGCGCCGAGCAACAGCGGCAAGGCACCAAGGATCGCCGCCAGCGTGGTCATCAGGATCGGCCGCAACCGCAGCAGGCAAGCGCTGCGGATCGACTCCAGTGGCGTCTGCCCGGCACGTTCGAGTTGCAGCGCCAGATCGATCATCAGGATGGCGTTTTTCTTCACCACGCCGATCAGCAGGAACAGCCCCAACAGCGAGATCAGGCTGAACTCGCCACCCAGCGCGTAGATCGACAGCAACGCGCCGACCCCGGCCGATGGCAACGTAGACAGGATGGTCAACGGATGGATGTAGCTTTCATAGAGCACACCCAACACCAGGTACACCGCCAGCAACGCCCCGAGGATCATGAACGGTTGGCTTTTCTGGGTGGCGGCGAACGCATCGGCGGTGCCGGCCATTTTCACGATGACATCCTCGGGCAACCCGAGCTTGGCAAGTGCCCGTTCGATGGCCGCGGTGCCCTGCTCCACCGTGACACCTTCGGCCATGTCGAAGGAAATGCCCTCGGACGCGAACTGACCCTCATGGCTGACCCGGTCGTCCTCCAGGCTGTTCTCGTAGTGGGCAATGGCCGACAGCGGTACGCGCGCGCCATCGGCGGTGATCACCTGGACCTGCTCGAGGGTACTCGGGTCCTGGGCATACTTGGGATTGACCTCCATCACCACCTGGTACTGGTTGAGGCTGTCGTAGATGGTCGAGATCTGCCGCTGGCTGTAGGCGTTATTGAGCACCGCGGTGACCATGTCCATGTCGATGCCCAGGCGCTTGGCCTGGTCGCGGTCCACCACCAGCGTCACCTGCTGCGCCCCGCCGCCGTCACGAGCGTCGATGGCGGTCAGCTCCGGCAAGGCCCTGAAGGCCGCCACGACCTTGGGGTACCACGCGCGCAGCGACGCCAGGTCGGCGCTTTGCAGGATGTAGGAATACTGCGAGGTGGTCTGCTCGCGACCGCCACCGAACTGCAGGTCCTGGTCGGCCATCAACATCAACTGAGCGCCGGGGACATTGGGCATTTCTTTACGAAGGCGCTCGATGACTTTCTGTGCAGAAATATTACGCTCCTTGATCGGCTTGAGGCGCACCAGCATGAAGGCGTTGTTGGTACCGTTGTTGCCACCGATGAAACCGGCGACGCTTTGCACCGCCTCGTCCTTGAGTACGGCGCGGCGGAAGATTTCCATCTTCGGCTGCATCACGTTGAACGACAGCCCGTCATCGCCACGCACGAAACCGATCAACTGGCCAGTGTCCTGCTGCGGCATGAAGGTTTTCGGCACCACCACATACAACGCGACGTTCACGCCGATGGTCACCAACAGGCTCAGCAAGGTCAGACGCCGATGGCGCAGCACCCAGTCCAGGCTGGTGGCATAACCACGGACCATCCGCTCATTGAGCCGCAGGCTCCAGCGCTGCAAGCGATTCTCCTGCCCCGGCACGTGAGGCTTGAGCCAGCGGGCGCAGAGCATCGGTGTGAGGGTCAGCGAGACCACCAGCGAGACTACGATGGACGCCGCCAGGGTAATGGAAAATTCGCGAAACAGGCTCTCGATGATCCCGCCCATGAACAGGATCGACAGGAACACCGCCACCAGCGAGACGTTCATCGACAGCAAGGTGAAACCCACCTCTTCGGCCCCCCTATACGCCGCCGTCATAGGGGGAACGCCTTCGTCGATATGCCGGGAAATGTTCTCCAGCACCACGATGGCATCGTCCACCACCAACCCGGTCGCGAGGATCAACGCCATCAAGGACAGGTTGTTCAGGGAGAAACCGTACAGGTACATCACCGCAAACGTACCCACCAGCGACACCGGAACCGCCAGCGTCGGGATCAACGAGGCGCGGAAGTTGCCGAGGAACAGGAACACCACCAGCACCACCAGGGCCACGGCGATCAGCAAGGTCATTTCCGCTTCATGCAGGGTGGCCTTGATCACCGGCGAGCGGTCCATCGCCAGGTTCAGCTTGACGCTGGCCGGCAGCACGGCCTGTAACGCCGGCAGTTGGGCCTTGATTTCGTTGACCGTCTCGATGATGTTGGCCCCGGCCTGGCGGTTGATCACCAGCAACACGGCGGCATCGTTGTTGAAGAAACCGCTGTTGTAGCGATCCTCGACGCCGTCGGTGACTTTCGCCACGTCCTTGAGTCGCAGTACTGAGCCATCCTGATAACGGATGATCAGCGTTTCGTAGTCCTTGGCCTTCTCCAGTTGATCGTTGGCCTGGACCTGCCACATGCGCCGATCGTCCTCCACCGAGCCCTTGGGTCGGCGCACATTGCTATCGGCAACGGCGGTGCGCACATCATCGAGGGCCACGCCGTACTGGTTGAGCAGATGCGGTTCCAGTTCGATGCGCACCGCCGGCAACGAGCTGCCGCCGATCTGTACCTCGCCGACGCCCGATACCTGGGACAGGCTCTGGGACAGGATGGTCGAAGCCAGGTCGTAGAGCTGGCCTTTTTTCAACACATCCGAGGTCAGCGACAGCACCATGATCGGCGCCTGGGACGGGTTGACCTTCTTATAGGTCGGCATACTGCGCATGCCGCTGGGCAACAGGTTGCGCGACGCATTGATGGCCGCCTGCACTTCCCGGGCGGCACCGTTGATGTCACGGTCCAGGTCGAATTGCAGAATGACCCGGGTAGAACCCTGGCTGGAACGGCTGCTCATGGTGTTGACCCCGGCGATGGTGCCGAAGGAACGCTCCAGGGGCGTAGCCACCGTCGAAGCCATCACCTCGGGGCTGGCCCCTGGCAAGTTGGCCTGGACCACGATCACCGGGAAGTCCATCTGTGGCAGCGGTGAAACCGGCAGCAGGCCGAAGCACACGCCGCCGAGCAACGTGATGGCGAAGCTCAGAAGCATGGTCGCGACGGGGCGGCGGATGAAGGGGCCGGAGAGATTCATGGGTGAGCGCTCCAGCCATCAGGCGTCATGCAGCACACACTTTTGTGGCAGGCACTTTTGTGGCGAGGGAGCTTGCTCCCGCTTGAGTGCGCAGCACTCACAAAAAGGTCTGCTGCGCAGCCCAGCGGGAGCAAGCTCCCTCGCCACAGGGTGTGCGTCCGGCCCACGCTAAGCGTCATGCCCGCACCTCTTTCCCTTCTGGCTTGGCGAAGCGGCGTCCGAGGCGATCGAAATACAGGTAGATCACTGGCGTGGTGAACAACGTCAGCACCTGGCTCACCAACAACCCGCCCACCATCACCAAGCCCAGGGGCTGGCGCAGTTCAGCGCCGGAACCGGTGGCGAACATCAGAGGTATTGCGCCGAACAAGGCCGCCAGGGTGGTCATCAGGATCGGGCGAAAGCGCAGTAATGCAGCCTGATAGATCGCCGTCTGCGGGTCGACGCCCTGGTTGCGTTCGGCGTCGAGGGCGAAGTCGATCATCATGATCGCGTTTTTCTTGACGATGCCGATCAGCAGGATGATGCCAATGATCGCGATCATGCCCAGGTCATTGCCGCTGAGGATCAAGGCCAGCAAGGCGCCGATGGCCGCCGAGGGCAAGGTGGAAAGGATGGTGATCGGGTGGATGTAGCTTTCGTACAGCACGCCCAGCACGATATACATGGTCACCACCGCCGCCAGGATCAGCAGCAAGGTACTCGACAGCGACGCCTGGAATGCCTGGGCTGCGCCCTGGAACTCGGTCTGCACGCCCACCGGCATGCCGATGTCGCGCTGGACCTTTTCGATCACGTCCACCGCATGCCCCAGGGCCACGCCCGGCGCAAGGTTGAACGACATCATCACCGCCGGAAACTGGCCAATGTGGGCAATCGCCAGTTGCGCCTGGCGTTCTTCGACCCGAGCCAGGCTCGACAGCCGTACCTGCCCACCGTCGGTGGTCTTGACGTGAATCTGGTCCAGCGCCTGGGGCCCGATCCGTTCCCCGGCCTGGGCCTGCAACACCACCCGGTACTGGCTGGCCTGGGTGTAGATGGTGGAAATCTGCCGCTGGCCGAAGGCGTCATAGAGCGCATCGGTGATGTTCGACACGGAGACGCCCAGGCGTGAGGCGGCGTCGCGGTCGATCACCAGGTAGACCTGCAAACCCTTGTCCTGCAGGTCGCTGGCCACATCGGTCAGCTCCGCCTGTCGGGCCAGGGCTTCGACCAGGCGCCCGCTCCAGAGGCTGAGCAATTCGGCGTCCGGCGACGACAGGCTGAATTGGTACTGGGTCCGGCTGACCCGGTCTTCGATGGTCAGGTCCTGCACTGGCTGCATGAACAGGCGAATGCCCACCAGCCGATCCAATTGCGGCTGCAAGCGGGCAATGATCTCGGTGGCACTGTCATCCCGTTCACTGTGGGGCTTGAGGTTGATCAGCAGGCGACCGCTGTTGAGCGTGGCGTTGTCGCCGTCCACGCCGATGTAGGATGACAGACTCTCCACCGCCGGGTCCGCCAGGATCACTTTCGCCAGTTGCTGCTGCCGCTCGCTCATGGCGGCAAAGGAGATCGATTGCGGTGCCTCGGAAATGCCCTGGATCACCCCGGTGTCCTGCACCGGAAAGAACCCCTTGGGCACGGCCAGGTACAGCACCACCGTCAGTACCAGGCTACCCACCGCCACCAGCAGGGTCAGCGGCTGGTGCTTGAGCACCCATTGCAACTTGCGTCCGTAGGCGGCGATCAACCAGTCGATCCAGGCGCCGCTGGCGCGGTAGAAACGGCCCTGCTCTGCTTCCTCGGGCTCACGCTTGAGCAAGCGGGCACACATCATCGGCGTCAGGGTCAGGGAGACCACCAGGGAAATCAGGATCGCCACCGCCAGGGTGATGGCGAACTCGCGAAACAAGCGTCCGACCACGTCGGCCATGAACAGCAGCGGGATCAACACGGCGATCAGCGACAGCGTCAGGGAAATCAGCGTGAAGCCGATCTGCTTCGCGCCCTTGAGCGCGGCCTGCAGCGGGCTGTCGCCCTCCTCGATGAAACGAGCGATGTTCTCCAGCATGACGATGGCATCGTCCACCACGAAACCGGTGGCGATGGTCAGGGCCATCAGGGTCAGGTTATTGACGGAAAAACCGGCCAGGTACATCACGCCGAAGGTGCCGATCAGCGACAACGGCACGGCCACCGACGGAATGATCGTGGCGCTGACGCGACGCAGGAACAGGAAGGTCACCATGACCACCAGGGCGATGGCGATCAGTAATTCATGCTGCACGTCGGTGACCGAAGCTCGGATGGTCTGGGTGCGGTCGGTTAGCACGGTGACATCCAGGCCGGCCGGCAAGTTGTCGGTGATGCTCGGCAGCAGGGCCTTGATCCGGTCCACCACTTCGATGACGTTGGCCCCCGGCTGACGCTGGATGTTCAGCAGCACGGCCTGGTTTTCATTGGCCCAGGCGGCAAGGCGTTCGTTTTCGGCACCGTCGACGATCTGTGCCACGTCCTTGAGCCGCAACGGCGCGCCATTGGCGTAAGCCAGGATCAGCTCGGCGTAATCCTTGGGCGAGGTCAACTGGTCATTGGCGTCAAGCATCGAGACCCGGGTCGGGCCGTCGAAATTGCCCTTGGGCTGGTTGACGTTGGAGGCACCGATCAGCGTGCGCACATCCGCCAGGTTCAGGCCGTTGGCCGCCAGGGCCTCGGGGTTGACCTTGATCCGCACGGCCTGGCGTTGGCCGCCGGCGATGGTGACCATGCCGACGCCGCTGATCTGGGCGATTTTCTGCGCCATGCGGGTGTCCACCAAGTCGTTGAGCTTGGGCAGCAGCATGGTCTTGGAGGTGATCGCCAGGGTTAGCACCGGGGTGTCGGCCGGGTTGACCTTGTTGTACACCGGCGGTGCCGGCAAGTCCGTGGGCAGCAGGTTGGTGGCCGCGTTGATCGCGGCCTGCACCTGCTGCTCGGCGACGTCCATGTTGATGTCGAGGTTGAAGCGCAGGGTAATCACCGACGCACCACCGGAACTGGTGGAGGCCATCTGCGTCAGGCCCGGCATCTGCCCGAACTGGCGCTCCAGGGGCGCGGTCACCGCGCTGGTCATCACATCGGGGCTGGCGCCCGGGTACAGGGTCATCACGCGGATGGTCGGATAATCGACCTGGGGCAAGGCCGACACCGGCAGCAGCCGATAGGCGATCAGGCCGGCCAGGATGATCGCCAGCATGCTCAGGGTGGTGGCGACAGGGCGAAGGATGAACAGCCGCGAGAGATTCATGCGCCGCCCTTTTTCGCCTTGTCGGCCGCAACCGGCTCTGCGGGCACCGCTGCGGACTTGCCCTGCAGGTGCTCGGTCGGCGTGGTGGGCACTTCCTGGCTGTCGCTGACCACTTCCACTTCACTGCCTTCCTTCAAGCGATCGGTGCCTTCGAGCACCACCCGGTCACCGGCGGCCAGGCCTTCGGTGACCACGGTATTCGCTCCGTCGCTGGCGCCGATCTTCAGCTTTTTGATGGTGACCTTCTTGTCGCCATCCAGGGCATAGACGAAGGTGCCATTGGTCCCGAACTGGATGGCCGCCGTCGGCGCCAGGGTCACGCCTTTGAGGGTGTCGGCCAGCAGGCGGACATTGACGAACTGATTGGGAAACAGCGACTGGTCGCGGTTCTCGTAGCGGGCTTTGAATTTCAAGGTGCCAGTGGTGACATCGATCTGGTTGTCCAGGCTTTGCAGCACGCCGCTGGCCTGCAGCTTCACATCGCCCCGGTCCCAGGCCTCGACGGGCAGTTTCGCCCCGCTGCGATAACGGGCGAGCACGGTGTCGAGGTTGTTTTCCGGCAAGGTGAACACGACGCTGATGGGTTGGGTCTGGGTGATGACTGCCAGGGCCGTGGTGTCGTTGGCCGCCACCAGGTTGCCGATATCCAGTTGCCGCAAACCGACCCGCCCGGAGATGGGCGCACGGATCTTGGTGAATTCGAGGTTGAGCTTGGCGTCGTTGACCGCCGCCTGGTTGGTCTTGACCGTGCCCTGGTACTGGCCCACCAGCGCCGCGGCGGTGTCGAGGGTTTGCTTGGCAATGCTGTCTTCGGCGTACAGGCCGCGATAGCGCTCAAAGTCTACCTGGGCATTTTTCAGCTGGGCCTGGTTCTGCAACAACGTGCCTTCGGCCTGGAGCAAGGCGTTCTGGTACGGACGCGGGTCGATCTCGGCCAACAAGTCCCCGGCCTTGACCATCTGCCCCTCTTCGAAGGCGATCTTGACCAGTTCGCCCCCCACGCGGCTGCGCACGTTGATGGTATTGAGCGCGGTGACCGTGCCCAGCGCCTTGAAGTACAGCGGGAAATCCCCGGTCACCGCCGGCGCCACCCGTACCGGAATCGGCCCCGTCGCCCCACCGAACCCTGGTCGCATGCCACCCGAGCGCCCCATGTGCCCCGCCGCGGCCTTATCCCCTGCCCCAGGCTTCTGCGCCGAGCCACTGGGCCAGAACTTCCAGGTCAGCGCCGCGACGACCAATACGATGAACAGGCCGAACAGCCAGCGACGGGAATTGCGGGAAACAGAGGATTGCATGGAGTGATCAACCATTGGACGCGTGGACTTCTTTTACGGGAGGCTGAACGATAAGCACTGGCGGGTGTTTAGCAAAGCGCCTTTACCGGCAATTTACGTTGGGCTTACCTTTCGAATAGTCAGCTAAGACGTTGAAGCACAAAAGAAAACGGCCTGGACAGGGCCAGGCCGTTAACAATTGTAATAAATACTTTATTTCAGAACGGCCAGCGCAGCGTCGTAGTTCGGCTCTTCACCGATTTCCTTGACCAACTCGCTGTGCAGCACGGTGTCGTTTTCGTCCAGCACCACCACGGCACGGGCGGTCAGGCCTTTCAGCGGGCCATCGGCGATCGCCACGCCGTAGTCCTGGATGAACTCGGCACCGCGCAGGGTCGACAGGTTCTGGACATTTTCCAGGCCTTCGGCGCCGCAGAAACGCGCCTGGGCGAACGGCAGATCGGCGGAGATGCAGAGCACCACAGTGTTGGTCAGGCCGTTGGCCTGGGCATTGAACTTGCGCACGGAGGTGGCGCAGGTCGGCGTGTCGACACTTGGGAAAATGTTCAGCACTTTACGCTTGCCGGCGAAGTCCTTCAGGGAAACGTCCGACAGATTGCCGGCAACCAGGGAAAAGGCTGGCGCCTTGCTACCGGCTTGTGGCAACTGGCCGTTGACTTGGACCGGGTTGCCTTTGAGGGTGACTTGAGCCATGAACGGATTCCTTCTGACAGGTTTGAAAAAGGTGAAGGCCGGAGTTAACCACGAAATGCTTGCGCGACCTATGGTTGGACATAAAAAGTCGTGGTTTGGACGCCGGCACGTGAGGTTGTGGCAGTGGCTATTCAGCCTTGAATTTCAGAAACGACTGATGCAAATCCGACGCCCAGCCATCGATGACCCCTTTGACGTCATCGGGCTTCATCACCTGGGACTCGTTGGACAACGGCTTGCCCGTGCCCTTGCGTACCACCTGGGCGACCACCGCGTTGTTACCACCGTCGAGAAAAACCGCTTCGGTGCCCAGGGTGGTTTCCTGGTCGCGAATGCCGCTTGCCGTGCTCACAGCGGCCGCCACCAGCGCAATCGGGATCACCTCATACGGTTTCAAGCCTTCGGTCTTGCTGCCGACAGCCGTGATGGCCGCCCGCATCACCAATACACCCGGCCCAGGCGCTGTCGCCAGGGGCAAGGATTTTCCTGCTTCCCGCTTGAGGGCCTGATCGTAATAAGCGGTGATACCCGACAGCGTCGCCTGAGGGATCTTCACGGTCGGCTGCGGCTTGGGGTAAAGCTGTGTCGGCTCGATATAGAGACTGGTGTACTTGCCCGGGTCGATCTTCGGATCGACCCAACGCATCACCTCGGCCCCCGACGGCGACTTTTCTTCCTTGAGCCGACTGTAATCCCCCAGGAAGCCGGAGTACTCATCCGGCTGTGTGACTTTGCTGGAGCAACCCGCCAAGGCGAGCGAGGCAATGCACACAGTGCCGATCATCGACGAAAACTTCATGCTGTCACTCCTGTAAGCCACACGAGGCGGGGCCGGAACTACAGGTATAGCCAATGGACAGGTTTTTGCCTGCTCTGAAAAGAATGCGCGATTCAGCCGCGCTCGCGCGGTATCAGGCTCTGCAACTGTTGTGCGAGGAAGTTGGCATCGAAGGCAAACGTGTCGGGGTCCTTCAACCCGTTGGTCCGGCGCCATTGCCATTGCACCGATGGAGGTTGGCAAACCAGGGAAATACTGCCGTGACGGGTCGCGGCCAGGCCAATGATCGACAATGAAATCAACCCACCTACGCCCATCACCTCCGGTACGAATTCCACCGGCCTACCGGTAATGGTCAAGGTCAGTTTTTCAGTCTTGAAACCGGACGTCTCTACCGGCTCACTCGGCCCGTGCGCCACATACGTCTCACGGCTCAGTTCCAGCAGACCGAGCGCCATGACAGGCGCCAGCCATTGCTCGATTTGCCCATACAACGCCTTGATCTGCTCTGCCCAAACCGTCGACTGGGCCTGGTGCAATTGTTTCTTGTGCGCTTCGCTGTCGGCGTAGTGACGAAGCATCTCGCCCAATTGCTGTACATCGTCCATGGGCCGGTCCTCGATTAAGGGAGTACTGCGAAGAGCGATGATGACAGGTTCAAGACGTTGGCGTACGTAAAAGCCCTCTTTGCCTGCGAGCTGGGCCTTTCAGCGCAACCGTGCCATGGCCAGGGTGTCCACCCAGCGTCCGTCACGCACGGCGTAGTCGCGCATCAGGCCTTCGGTTTCGAAGCCAAACTTGCGGTACAGCCCGATGGCCGCTTCGTTGTCGGCGTACACCGTCAACTCGACCCGCCGCAGGTTCATCCAGTTGTCCGCGACATCCAACGCGGCGGCCAGCAACATCGAGCCCACACCCTTGCCCTGCCAGGCGACCGCCACGCCCATGCCGAGGCTGCCGCAATGGGCACGACGCACGCGGGAAAACTGCTCCAGCCCCAGGTTGCCGATGACTTCACCCTCGTGCAGGGCCACCAGTTTCAATAAACGCTCGTCGTCCATTGCCAGGCGCTTGCGCCAGACTTCGGTGGACTGGAAAGGCATCTGCAGCACCTGGCGAGTCACCGCCGGATCGTTGTAGAGCGCGGTGACACCGGCGATGTGGGTTTCAGTGAAGCGTACGAGGGTGATCGATGATTCGGACATGCGGCTCCTCCCTGGAGACGGTACAAGGCCGATCACTATAAGCCGCACCAGGCACTACGGGGAACCTGTGGGAGCGGTGGTTCAGTTGGACGCCGCTATCGCGAGCAAGCTCGCGCCCACAAGGGCGAGACACCTTTTTTCGATTATGCCTGGAACCAATCCCGGCGCTCATCCAGCGTGTGATGGATCAGCTCACGAAGCATCTGCACCTCTGGCGAGCCTTCGGCCTGGACACTGACGGCCATCCACAAGTGCCGCTGCATCGACAAGCCGAACACTTGCGGCAATGCCACCAGGCCTCGGTCGAAACGGCTCATGTACTGCGGCAACAGGCCGATGCAGGCGCTGCAGCGAATCATTTCCAGCATCAGTTCGTAGGATTGCACCTGCACCACACCGGCCCGGCGTTGTTCTATCAGGGCGTTCCACGGGGCGAAGCCGTCCACGTGTCGGTCCGCCTGCCATTGCACCAGCATGTAATCGTTCAGGTCGTCCAGGCAGTCCGGGCGCGTGGCCGATCGGGAGTAGCGCTTGGCGATGTGCGGCACATAGTCCAGCCGCGCCAGGCGATCCGCAGGCAACGTGGCGAAGCTCGGTCCCTGCCCCAACGTGTGGGCATCACTCAACCACAGCACCAGGTCGGCGCTGACGGCTTGCAGTGCCAGGTCACTGTCCAGGGTGATGATCTGCAGTCGCACGCGGGCGTTGCGCCGTAGCAACGAGATCAAGTCGCGTCCCAGGATGTCATGCAGAATCGACTCGGCCACGGCGAGGCGAATCATGGGTTGTTCGTTCAACGGTGGCGCGCTTTCGTGGGCCAGAGTAATCAATCGCGCCTGCAACTGCCGGCCTTCGCGAGTGAGGGTCAAGGCGCTGCCCTGGAAGCTGAACAACGAGCGTTGCAGCCGCGTCTCCAACTGCGCCAACTGCTTGCGCA
Organism: Pseudomonas sp. NFACC05-1; assembly: GCF_900100135.1. Taxonomy (NCBI): domain Bacteria; kingdom Pseudomonadati; phylum Pseudomonadota; class Gammaproteobacteria; order Pseudomonadales; family Pseudomonadaceae; genus Pseudomonas; species Pseudomonas sp. NFACC05-1. Next base: position 96,735 of record NZ_FMTR01000017.1, read on the forward strand.
GAAAGGTTGCCTTGACGTTGAGGCTACGGGCCGCTTGCATGAAGCAGCCGCAACGGGCACTGACCAGGAAACACTGCGCCACCTGCGGTTCAATACCGCCGGCCAATGTCAGCCAGGGATCGGGGACACGCAACGGCGTGCGGTATGCGGTGACAGCCTGGCGTCCTGCGGGCTCGGTGAAGGTCATGGGTGACTCCCTGTCGGTTGTACGAAGTGGCGAGGGGATTTATCCCCGTGGGTCGCGAAGCGGCCCCCTTGGCTTGAAATCCATCAGGTCTGACACTGGGATATTGATAGGGGCTGCTACGCAGCCCAACGGGGATAAATCCCCTCGCCACAAAGAAATCCTCTTGCCACAAAGGTGTTCACATCAAACAAAGTACTGGTCTAAAGCCCCTCCTCCAGCACCTTGCTCAACTGCGCGCCATCGATGCTCAATGTGGCCGTGTCGAGCATACCGTCCAGGTAGGCCTTGGCGATCTGTTCCTGGCGCTGGGCACGCAAGGCCTGGGTCAGGCGTTCGCGGACTTCCTCCAAGGTCGCTTCCCGGGCCGGCTGTTGATCGGTGAGCTTGATGACATGGAACCCTGCCGGGCTCTGCACCGGGTCCGATACCGCGCCGACTTTCAAGCGCGCCACCGCCTCACGCACCGGCGGGACCAGTTGCTGCAACGGCTGGTAACCGCTGTCACCGCCGCGTTCGGCACTGGTGCGGTCCTGGGAGAAACGGCTGGCCAGGGCGGCAAACTCGACAGGTGACGCCTGGGCCTTTTTACTCAGTTCCGACGCTTGCCGGCGCACCGCCTCTACGGTTTGCGGCTCGGTGGCTGCCAGGAAAATCTGGCTGACGCGGTACAACGCCGGTGCGGTCCAGTTGGCTTTCCCGGCGTCGTAAGCCTGCTTCAGTTCTTCTTCACTGGGATACCCGGCTGGCACCTGGCTGACCGACTGCAAGTAGTCGCGAAACACAATCTGCTCAGCCGCCGCTCGCGTCTGCCGCTGCACCTCGGGCCGCTCGCGCCAACCCTGGGCGTCGGCCTGCTCCAACACGGCCTTTTCCGCCAGGCGGGCACGGATCCAGCCTTCCAGTGCAGCGCGATTGCCACGCATTTGCTGGCGAACCTCCGGGGCCAGTGCGGCCAGCAAGGTCTTGAGCTCTTCGGGGCTGACCTGCTGATTGCCCAGTCGGGCCAAGCTCGGCGAGTCTGCCGAAACAACGCTGGCGGTCTGCACCGCGGCGACCGGATCGCTGCCTGGCCGCAGGCCCAGCACCAGCGCCACGGCAATCAGCCCCAGTGCGGCGGCGCTGATGACGAAGGTCGGCTTTTTCACGATGCGACGGCCTCCTCCGATGGCGCTTCGACTGGCTCGGCCGGGGTTTGCAGGTGCGCCGCGTTCTGGCTGTACTCACGCAGGTAGACAATGAACTCCTGCAACAGGCGGTCCCACAGTTCCAGGTGGCTGCGCAGATGATCGGCACTCACGCCCGCCGCAACCACGACGTCCATTTCCATCACCAGGAATTCGCCTTGCAGCGACAACCGGGCAAAGCGGCGCGAGGCGTTCCACAACGCCACCAACCCAACTGGCAACTCGCCCTGTACCCGCAAGGCACAACTGAACGTGAAGTCCAGGTACTGGCCAGCTGTCGGCGCAGGATTACCCAAACGCACCGCGAAGCCGATGCCCTGGCTGGCACTGAGCAGCTGCACGATACCGTTCTGCTCGGTTTCATTGACCCGATAGCCCGCGGCCTGCAACCACTCGGTCAGGGATTTTGCACCAACGTATTCAATCATTGAGGTCATGTTCGCTTCTTCCTTGTTCTGTTCAGTGAGTGATCGAGGCCTGGGGGGCATCGAAACGGTTCTTGTAGAGATCATCGCCAAACCCCTGGGCCAGCTCTTCGAAACGTACCCGGGCCTTGGCCGCGAACGGCTGGCGGATCTTCACGATGTCGGTCACATCAATGGTTTCGTAGGCATGCAGCAGCGCCTTGGCGACTTCGTACATTTGCTGATTCTTGACCGAACATTGCTGCACTTGTGTGTCACGCTCGGTCAATTGCGCCTCCAGGCGAGCGCGCTCGGCCTCTTTGCCGCGAGCCAGGACCAGCAGCTCGTCGTAGGCTTTCTTGAACTTGCCAATTTGCTCGTTGCTGGCCGCCACCTGGGCCTGGGCCTGGCTTTGCAGGTTTTGCTGATGCCCAGCCAGTTGCTCATTCAGGCCCTGGGCCTTGGTCAGTTGTGCGGTCAATTGCTTGATCTGCGCCTGGGCTTCTCTGGCCTGGCTCTCGGCAGCCTGGCGAGCGGCGCTGGCCTGGGCCTGCTCGCTTTGCAGGGCCTGCAACTGGGCGGTGGTGCTGCGCAGTTGTGCCCGCAGCCGCTCTTCCAGGCCTTCGCCATGAGCCACGCCACTGAGCAGCAGGCCCAGCACCAATAACGCGGCCGGGCATGGGTATTTGGCTCGCCTTTTCATGAGGCCTCCCTGCGCTTAGAAGCGCGTGTTGATTTCAAGCTGCAAGACATCGATGTCGTACGGCGCGCCGTACACCGCTTCGGAACTCAACCAGCGACCGGTGGCGAAGACGTTGCTCGCCAGGCCATAGTTGCCACCCAGGAAATAACCCTTGGCGTTGGTGCCACCCAGATGGAATGACGAATCGTTGAAGCCGTCCGGCAAGGCATCGGGCTGGATGTACTTGTAGCCGGCGAACAGGTTCCAGTCGCCCTCGCGCTTGAGCTCCAGGGAGTTGCCAAGGGTGAACTGGAGCATCCAGGCGTTGGCGCCGCTTTCCACCTCGCCATTGCTGTCCAGGTTGTTGGCGAACTGCCCCTCGGAGCGCTTGCGCATCTCGCCTTCGTCGTAGCCCAGGTTGTGGACGTAGTGGGCCTGGCTGCGCAGTTTCAGGTCTTCGGGAAGATCGGTGTCCAAGGCCAGATTCAGGTCCAGCAGGTTGAATTCCGAGGCCAGGCCGACGTATTGCGGCTGTGGCGTGGTGGACGGGTTGAGGGGATTGGGCGTGATGTCACGCAACAGGAACACGGTGTTGCCCTTTTGCATGAACGCAACGCGTGAACCGTCGCTGTCGCAGCCTGGATCACCGGCCCAAGGCTGGCACGGCGAAGAGCGCTGGCCTTCGATGTCGTCGAAGCGGTAATAGGCCAACGCGCCCTTGATGCGGTTGCTGTCATTGATGGCCCAGTTGGCCCCCAGTTGCGCGCCGTACAGCCACTTGTTGTCGCTCTCTTCCTTGTCGCTGCCATTGCTGGTGCTGGTGTCGTTGGTGTACTCCACCGGGAACGCGCCAACAGTACCGAACACGCCCCAATCCTGATTGAGCTTGTGGTTGAAGTTCGCCGCCACACCGTCGAAGTTCAGGTCACCGGAATACAACAGGTCGGTGGAGAAGAACGGGTTGGCGAAACGCCCGCCGGTGAGGGTCAATTCGTCCGAAGGCTTCCAGGTCAGGTAGCCCTGGTCGAGCCAGATGTCTTTCTTGCCAAAGCCACCACCGAGGGTCTGAGTGGTGGACACCGGGTTGTTGTCCGAGCCGGTGCCGATGCGGATACCCGCCGTCCATTGCGGGGCAATCACGGCCTTCATGCCCAGGCGTGCGCGCAGGCGGAACAGGTTCTCGCGGTCTTCACGGGTGTTGAGCAACGGCGGCAGGCTGGAGCTGCTGTTGGGGTTGACGTCGTAGGGCCCCTTGTCATTGAGCCGGGCGAAGTCGACGATTTCGTTGCTGTTGGTGCCCGAGTAATAGCGCGACTCATCCCGCAGGCGAATGTCGCCGTCAAAACTGATGCGCGAAACCCAGTCCGGGAAAGTATTGGGTTGGGCCCAGTTTTCCTGCTTGGCGGTGGCCATGACTTCAGCCTTGACCTGGTCGCGGATCTGCTCACGCACGATGTTCGGCACGTATTGCACCCGCACGTCCCCCGGCGCACCGGCCGGCGCTGCGGCAACCGCCGTGGCCGCCTGACGGGCCTGCACGGCTTCCCGTTCGGCCTGGGCAATCAGGCCGTCGGCCTGGTCCTGCTTCAATACGCCCTGCTGCACCAGCAGGCGGATCAGATTGATCGTGGCGTTTTCCGAAGGCGCCGGGGCGGCCAACGCGTGCCCGGACAGGCCCAGAACGATCAGGCCGACTGCCCACGACAATCGATTCACATTGGAAATCATCTGCACACAACTCCTGTTGGCAAACTTTCAAATAGTCGGTTAACCCGGCCGCCGTCCCTGCAAGGACAGGCGCACGGGCAAAGTCAGGGAGGCCGGTGGCCGTTCACTCAAATGGGGCGCGGCACGCAGGGCGGAAATCACTTGTTCGTCCACCTGCGGGTTGCCGCTGGACTTGACCAGCTCGACCCGAGTGATTTCGCCCACGGCACTGAGCCAGACATCGGCCTGCAGCGAGAACGCCAGACTGCGCAGGTCAGGGTTTTCCCGCAGCAAGCGCTGGAAGGTGAACGCCAGGAACTGGCTGTAAGTGCCATTGCCGAGGCGTCCGCCCCCTGCCCCGGCCATGCCGCCGCCCTTGCCGGCACCGATGTTGAAGGCGTCATTGCCGGACTGGGCATCGCCGTCCATCTGCATCGGATTCGCCAGGTCATCGACTGGCGACGGCGGCGCCTCTTCCTCGGGCTTGACCTCTTCAGGCTCCGGAGTCGGTTCTGGCTCGACCACCTTCTCCTCGACCTGAGGCTCCGGCTCCTTGGGTTTCTCCGGCGGTGGTGGGGGCGGAGGCGGCAACGGGATGATGGTCGGCACCTTCGGTGCTTCACGGCGCACGCCACTCATGTCGTTGGCCCACTGCCACAGCAGCCAGGCCGCCACGGCGACGAGCACCAGGCCAACGGCCCACTTGAGCAGGCGCAGCGGCGAAGTTTTCGCCGGGGGCGGATCGATGGGGAGTCTGGCGGTCATGATCAGCCCTGGCTCGGTTTGCCGGTCACCAGACCGACCTGGGACAGCTCCAGACGCCGCAACAGATCCAGCACTTCGATGACTTTCTGGTACTGCACCGTCGCGTCGCCGCGCACGATGATCGGGAAGTCCGGGTTCTGGGCCTTCTCGATGCGCAGGCGCTCTTCCAGCTCGGCCAGGGTCACCGGGTAGGCATCGAGGAACACCTGCCCGCCGTCATTCACCGAAATCGCCTTGGTCTTGGCCTCGGACAACGACACCGAGGCACTGGCCTTGGGCAGGTTGATCTGGATACCCGACACCTGGGCCGTGGCAGTGAGGATGAACATCACCAACACCACCATGAGCACGTCCACCAGCGGCGTGATGTTGATGCTGTCGACCGCCGCGTCATCGTCGTCATCGTGTGAAGCGTTTACGCTAGCCATGGCAATTTCCTCAGGCCGGTACGGACGATGGGGCGTGATGATTGCGCCGATGCGCCGCTTCACCGGACTGGCCTTCGCCGTGCATTTCCGCCAGGCGCGTAATGAACTCGTCGACGAAGACCCGCATGTCGGCGCTGACTTCCTTGTTGCGAGTGATCAGGCGGTTGTAGCCAAACAATGCAGGGATCGCGACGAACAGCCCCATCGCCGTGGCGAGCAATGCCGCGGCCATGCCCGGGGCAATGGCGTTGATGTTCACGTCACCGGCCATGGCCGTGCCGAGGAACACCACCATGATCCCCAGCACGGTGCCAAGCAGGCCGATGTACGGGCCGCCGGCAATGGCGTTGGACAGGGTCGAGAGCTTCGAGCTGAGCTGCTGGTTTTCCCGGGTGCGCACGCCGTCCATGGAACAGCGGATCGCTTCGATGGTGGCCGCCGACACCGACGAGGTGTCAGCGCCCTGCTCACGGCGAGTGCGGATTTCCTTGACGGCCACCAGGTACAAGCGCCACAGCGATGAATGTTGCAGGCGCTGGGCGAGGTTCTGGTCGTCGGCGAACATTTCCAGGCGCGTGCCGATCCTGGCGAATTGTTCACGGAAGGCTTCGTTGGCCGCGCTGAGACGGCTGACCATGCGGTTCTTGCGGATCATGATGATCCACGACTGGAACATCATCAGCACCAGCACCCCGATGATCACCCAGGCGTCCATCGGCACGGCGTTGAGCAGGAACCCCAGGCTGCCGAAACCGAAGCCGGACTGCTCTTCATCGACGCCGTAGGCCACCAGTTTCGATTCGGCGCCCTGGGCATTGGCGTCAGCCAACAACAGTGGCGCCGGGCGGGCGACCTTGGACAGGCGCGCTTCGTCCATGGCCCCACCAAATGGCGCGAAGGCACCGGCGGAAACGTCTGCGCCCAAGGCCATCGGCGAGTTGAACGCGGGCATCGCCACCGCCAGGCTCGCGGTTTCACGCCCATTGACGTAGAGCACGACCCGGTCGCCCGAGGCGGTCAACGCCAGGTGCTGCCACTGGCCAGGATTCAGCGGCTGAGTCGAGACCGCACGCTGGTCATTGATCGCAACGAACGGCACACCCTGGTTCACGCCAATCAACAGGCTGGTGGTGGCTTCGCGACGGGCCAGGATGATCTGTTCGCCACTGGCCTGGTCCTGACGCAGCCAGGTACTGAAGGTGAACGCCGCACCGGCACTGTGTTGCAACGAAGGGCTGGCGGGCAACAGTAGCGGCTGGCCGTTGAACTGCAAGGCATGCCCGATCACGCCGTCGATGCTGACACCGACTGCGCCCTGGGCATTGTTGCCGTAGGCCGTGGTATCCCGGGGCGGTACACCGGTGGCGCCTTCAAAGTGATACAACGCGGTGTAATCCGGGTCGAAGGTCAACTGGCCACTGCCTGTGGCTGGCGCCTTCTGGTTGCCGTAATACATCCACATGTCCTGACGCTGACCGCCCTCCACATTGGGCACATCGACCCAAATCAGCGCCATGCCCATCAGCGGGTCGAAGCTTTCGATCTGGTGATTGAGCACGGTCTTGTCGTCGGCACTGACGAAGCGCAGGTCCGAGCCGTCTTCCTTGACCCCGTCGAAGGTGAAGTTGCCGGTGTGCAGGCGCACCAGCAACGCCGTGCGTCCCAAAGCCTGGGCGATGGCGGCGCCCTGGGGGGTGGTGTCCACCGAAATCTGTTTGCGATAGTGCCAATCGTCCTGCCACCAGGCATTGGCGGTCGCCGGAAGCACCAGCCCCAGGCAGATAAACAGGGATAACAGTAAGCGTTGCATGGACATGACTCCTGGGTTCAAAACGTCGCTTGCAGGTTGAAGTGCAGGCGCGATTCCTGTTTCGAGGTGTTCGGCCCTTCGAGCAGCGGATAGCCCCAATCGAGGCTGCCGGACAGCCATTTGCTCAGGCTCGCGCGGGTGCCGAGGCCGACGCTGGCGAGGCTGTAGTCGGCTTCCTGATCGGGCAGTTCGTCGCGCAGGTACAACTGCGCGCCTTCGGCGAAGGCATAGAAGCGCCACTCCTGGACATAACTGCCGAGAAACTTGGCCAGGGACGGGGTGCGCAGCTCCTGGGACAGCAGGTAGCCGTCATCACCGGTGCGCTCGGCGGCCAGATAGCCACGCACCGAGGTGGCGCCACCGGCCGAGAATTGTTCGTTGGAAACCAGCGGCCCGGAGGCGAGTTGGAAGGCGGCCTTGGAGGCAGTCTGCCAATCATTGGCGAAGGTAAAGGTGTAATTGCCGTCGCCCTTGAGCACGGCGAAGCTGGGGCTGGCGCGATAGCGCTTGTAGTCGAATTCTTCGTCGGAGCTGCCGTAGCCCAGCAGACTGCGGGTACCCGCCACCAGGCTCAGGCCAAGGCCCAACTGGCTGGTTTCGGTGTAGCGAAAGCCGTTGTAGGCGAAGGTGAATGGCGCGTACTTGAGCGGTGCCTTGTCGCTGGCGCCGCCCAGGTTCAGCTCTTCCTCGAAGTCCTTGAAATCGACCCCGACCGAAAAGCTGTTGGCCCATGCCCCCGTGGACGGCAGGCTGTAGATCGCCGACACCCCATAGGAATGGCCTTTGCCCAATACGTTGCTACCGCCGACGGTCGCCACGTTGCTGTCGGATTGGTAACCCGAGAACTGCACGCTCCAGCGTTCGCTCAACGGCGCGGTGTAGGAGCCCGACCAGACCTTGGCATTCTCGGTGTCCTGGGGCGCGGTGAAGAAGGTAAGCGAAACGCTGTGGCCCAGTTGCCAGAGGTTGTTGTAGCCCAGGCTGGCGACGGTGCGCAGCTTCTCGGTGTCGGCGCTGTAGTCGTTGTTCACCCCCAGGCTGGCCTGCCAGGGGTCCTGGTCTTCGACTTGCAAATCCACGTCCATGGTGCCGGGGCGCTGGCCTTCGCGCACCAGCGGCATGACCTGGCGCCCCGGGGTTTTGTTAAGCAGCGCCAGTTCTGCCTGGACCTGGGCGAAATCGGGCACTTCGCCTTCCTTGAGCGCTGGCACGTCATCACGAATTTCGACGGGGGAATAATGCTTGGCCCCCACCACCCGCACCCGGCCAATCTTGGTCTCGCTGACTTGCAGGTAGACGATGCCGTCTTCGACTTTCTGCTCTGGCAGTTCGACGAACACCGATTGATAACCCCGGGCCTGATAGGCCTTCTGCAAGGCTTCCCGGGCGCCCTCGATGTCGCTCAAGGCCTTTTGCGGGCCGAGGAACGGGTACACCGCTTCCTCGATGGCCCGGGCATCGAGCACGGTGTTGCCCCGCACGAAATACTCGTTCACGTCCACCAGGCGCGTCGGGGCCGCTTCGGCCTCCTGCCCTCCTTCTGCAGCGATTGCCGACGGCCCCCCGACCGCCAGCAGCAACCAGCCCCACAGCGCCGGCCGCGATTTGAAGAAATGCTCCACACCACCCCCTGAATTCAAAGTACGGCTCAATTGCTTGCGGTCGATGTCGTGGCGTGCCGGGCCAGCCAGGTGTGCAAAAGCGCGAAGTTCAAGGAGAACTCCGGCATTTGCAGCAAGGCGCCACAGAACACTTCACCGATAATTTTCTGGATGAGCCGCACTGCCCGCGCGTCGCCCAGCAGTGTGGCGAGGTCTTTGCTCAGGACGTTGAAGCTCCAGACCTTCTGGTTCAGGTCCAGGCCGACGAACCAGCGAAACAGCAGGTTGTAGTTGAGTTGCTCGTAGAGTTGCTGCTCGCTGGGCACCGAATAGAGCAGTTGTAGCAGGAGGATATGCATGGCGGTTTGCGGTGCGATCAGCATCTGGGCGCTGGCATTCAGCCCCTGCAACACATCGCGATGGTCATCCAGCAGGTCGTCGATCTGCGGGCGTAGCAAAACCAGTGAATGGCCCTGCGGAATGTAGCTGGACACTTCCTTGAGCGCGCCCTGCCAGTCATCCTGGGAAACAATCCAGACCCACGGCGCGCCGTAGCGATACACCGAGACCGGCTGCTTGCGCGCCGCCTCGACGATCTTCGACAGCCGCTGGTCAAGCTCCTGCATGCCCACTTTCGAATAACGTTCCATAGTCCCCATCGCCTCACTCCCGGCTTCGCGCCCCGGCTCCAAAACGACCTGAAAGGTCCCCTTGAACACGTCACACAGGCATGACGGGAATGGCGATGTGCTACCGAACTTTTGTCATGAAAGCTTCATTTTGGAGGGCAAGGAGGGGTGGGATCTTGTGGGAGCGTTCAACCAAGTGATGGGCGACACCGAACCCTGTGGCGAGGGAGCTTGCTCCCGTTGGGGCGCGAAGCGGCCCCGGGACCTGCCGACTCGGTGTGTCAGGAAAATACCTTGGGGGCCGCTGCGCAGCCCAGCGGGAGCAAGCTCCCTCGCCACAGACGGTCTGGGGCGATGAGTACCGGCCTTATCGCGACCAGGTCGCTTCCACAACAGATTCTCGGGTGTTCACGACAATGACGTCCACCGTCAATCTCCTGTGGAAGCGAGCCTGCTCGCGATGAGGCCACCAGGTTCCGCGGGTTATTGGTGCTGCACCTGCACCATCGAACTAACCTGCACCCGCGCCTGCATCTGTTCCGCCCCGCCCCCCCGGCGCATGCCGCGTACCGGGCAGGCGTCGAGGTAGTCCAGGCCGACTGCCAGTTTCAGGTGGCGGTCTGGAAGGGTCAGGCGGTTGGTCACGTCGAAGCTGTACCAACCATCATCCAGCCAGGCCTCCGCCCAGGCGTGGCTCGCCAGGTGGCTTTCATCCTCGGTGCACAAATAGCCGGAAACATAGCGCGCAGGAATGCCCAGGCTGCGAGCGCAGGCCAGGAACGCGTGGGTATGGTCCTGGCAAACCCCCGTCCCACCGGCAAACGCCTCGGCGGCTGTGCTGTTGACCGCCGTCGTGCCGGGGCTGTAGGGCATCCGCGCCGCCAAACCGTTCATCAGATCGGTCAAGGCCGTACGATCACGCCGGCCGGCGCATTGCTCGACGGCGAAGGCGCTGAGGGTCTCATCCGCCTGGGTCAGGCGACTGGTGCGCAGGAAAGGTAGCGGCGACTGGTTGTCCGGTTCCATCGCGATGGACTGATGGATTTCCACCTCGCCATAAGCTGTCAGGATCAAGGCACCGTGGGGCTCGTCCATGGTCATCACATGCAAGATGTTGCCATAGGGATCAAGCTGGCTGCGGACCAGTCGCGGCAGTTCCAGATGCCATTGCAGGATACGCTGGCGCTGAGTGTCCCGGGGCGTCAGGCGCAGGAACTGGATGCTGGTGCAGACTTCATCGGCGTAGCTGTAGGTCGTGTCGTGGCGTATGGACAGTTTCATACGACCTCCAGGTAAGACTCATGGACGGTCTGGCCCAAGTGGCGGATCTGCCCGATCAAGTCGGTCAGCCATTGATGCAGGCCCGACGCCAGGATCTCATCGATCCCCGAATAACGCAGGCGTGCATTCAGTTCGGCGGCCAGGCGTTGCGCTGGCCGGCCGTTGTTGCCCGGCAGGCTGGCGAGAATGTGGTCCAGTTCCTCGATGCAGGCATGCAGCGAGCGCGGGACGTCAGCGCGCAGCAGCAACATCTCGGAAACCTGCTCGGCATTGGGCGCATTGCGGTAGATCTCGTTGAACGCCTCGAACGAAGACAACGCGCGCAACAAGGCACTCCACTGGTAGTAACCACGGGCCGAGTTGTCGCTGACCTCCTCCGATTCCTCGCCGAACATCTCATAGCGGGCGTCCAGCAACCGCAGCGTGTTGTCGGCCCGTTCGATAAAGGTCCCCAGGCGAATGAAGCAGTAGGCATCGTTGCGCATGATGGTGCCCGACGTCGCGCCACGAAACAGGTGCGAACGCTCCTTGACCCACTCGCAGAAATGGCTGATGCCGTAGCGCCCCAGGCCGTTGCTGGCGATGTTGCGCATTTCCAGCCAGGTGGCGTTGATGTTCTCCCACATGTCGGCGGTGATGCGCCCGCGCACGGCATGGGCATTGGTCCGCGCAGCTCGCAGGCAGCTGTAGATACTGCCGGGGTTGGTTTCGTCCAAGGCGAAGAAATGCAGCATGCGCTCGGTGTTGAGCGCGTCATAACGGGCGTTGTAGTCGTCCAGCGTACCGGCCGCCAGCAGCGACATCGCCAGTTCCGCATGGCCATCGCTGCGCCCGGCCTGGGGCATCAGCGACAGCGAATAGCTGACTTCGAGCATGCGCGCCAGGTTCTCGGCGCGCTCCAGGTAGCGGGACATCCAATAGAGGTCCGAAGCAGTTCTTGAAAGCATGTCTTAGTCCTCCACTACCCAAGTGTCTTTGGTGCCGCCGCCCTGGGACGAGTTCACCACCAGCGAGCCTTCGCGCAGCGCCACGCGGGTCAGCCCGCCAGGCACCAGGCGCGTTTCCTTGCCCGACAGCACGAACGGACGCAGGTCGATGTGGCGCGGTGCGATGCCGCTCTCGACGAAGGTTGGACACGTGGACAGACTCAAGGTGGGCTGGGCGATGTAGGCTTCAGGCCGAGCCTTGAGGCGCGCGCGGAAATCTTCGATCTCCGCCGCGCTGGCGGCCGGCCCGACCAGCATGCCGTAGCCGCCGGAGCCCTGGGTTTCCTTGACTACCAGATCCGGCAGGTTGGCCAGCACATGGGACAGGTCCTGGGGCTTGCGACACTGCCAGGTGGGCACATTCTTCAGGATCGGTTCTTCGGTGAGGTAGAAGCGGATCATTTCGTCGACGTAGGGGTAGATCGACTTGTCGTCGGCCACGCCGGTGCCGACCGCGTTCGCCAGCACCACATTGCCCGCGCGGTACACGGCGATCAGCCCGGGCACGCCCAACATCGAATCGGGGTTGAACGACAGCGGGTCGAGGTAGGCATCGTCAAGGCGACGATAAATCACGTCCACCTGTCGTGGGCCGGCGGTGGTGCGCATGTACACATGGTCGTCACGCACGAACAGGTCTGCGCCCTCCACCAGTTCCACGCCCATTTCACGGGCCAGGAACGCGTGCTCGAAATAGGCACTGTTAAAGCGCCCCGGGGTCAGCACCACGGCGGTGGGGTTCTCGAGGGGGCTTGAGCTCTTGAGGGTGTCGAGCAGCAGGTTCGGGTAATGATCGATGGGGGCCACGCGCTGGGCGGCGAAGAGCTCGGGGAACAGGCGCATCATCATCTTGCGGTCTTCGAGCATGTAGCTCACACCGCTGGGCGTGCGCAGGTTGTCTTCCAGCACGTAATAGCTGCCGTCACCATCGCGAACCAGGTCGACACCGGCGATATGGGCGTAGATGCCTCGGTGCAGGTTCAGGCCCTGCATCGCGATCTGATAACCCTCGTTGGCGAGCACCTGCTCGGGCGGGATGATGCCTTCCTTGAGGATGTGCTGCCCATGGTAGATGTCGGCCAGGAACATGTTCAGGGCCTGGACCCGCTGAATGCAGCCACGCTCGACCATCTGCCATTCGCTGGCCTTGATGCTGCGGGGAATGATATCGAAGGGGATCAGGCGCTCGGTGCCCTGCTCGTCCCCATAGAGGGTGAAGGTGATACCGGCTCGATGGAACAGCAGGTCGGCTTCGCGGCGGCGTTGTTCAAGCAGTTCAAGCGGGGTGTCCGCCAGCCAGCGCGAGAAGGCTTGGTAATGCGGGCGGCAGTCACCCTTTGCGTCGTACATTTCATTAAAAAAAGCGTGGGGCATAGCCAACTCCCAGCCGCGTTCTACACGGCATTTCTTATCACTTCGTCATTCCAATGGTCTGGCCTTGCTTTGTTTTAATGAACCCTGTTTCTCCGTGATACCTCGATAGCAGTGGTCTCTGATCTGGCCTTTGCGTCTGGATGACGTGCGCCCCCTGATTAAATCTGCGTGGTCACTCCTGTACTGAATCCAACGGTTCGGTGGGTTTCGCTGTTGAGGTCTAGCAAAGGCTGTGCCTAAGCGCGATGCATCAAGACTGCGCTGGAAAAACCGTTACAAAGTTGTTTGAAAGCGAAATTTGTTTTCATTTATACGACAAAACGCCCCGGGAAGGCTGAAACGTTTATTTCAGCCTTCTCCAGCGAACCCTGGAACGGGTCGAATAGGTGCAAAAAGCTAGGTGTCAGGGATTCAATGCCCTGAAAAGGGGAAATTTATACTCACTGCTCGATGCCTGAGCGGGGTGCCGCGCAAAGCAACCTCCTAGACAACGCTTGGATCGAGCTCACCGGTCCAGGCCAGCAAAGCTGTCAGCAAGAAAAAACTGCCGCAGGCTGTCTCCACTTTCTGCTCCCCAGCGGACGAGGTCCGGTAGCAGTGACCGAGGAAACAGCCGTCTCGAAAATTGTCACTGCGAATAAATTGCCGCCAGTTGTGCACCGGCATACTGCGTTGCCAGTACTGACACGCTAGCATGGCGTCCTGGCTGTAAGGCACACCCTACAGCCTAGCACCGACACTCAGGCCAAGCATCGCCCAGGCCCGGCCTATCGTCGGCACGCCAACTTCCGTTTTCATGGCGAACCTGACTGCTGCACGGCCTGTTCCGCCAACTCATCGGCCAAGACGTCATCCAGCAAGCAACGGCCCAGCCCTGCGCCGTAATGAAAGATCAGACTGCGATGGTGCGTGGCACTCAAGGCCCGCGCTGGAACAGACCGAACAACGGCGGTCCCACGGCGAACCCGTCCAAAAAAACCACCGACAACAGTCCAGCCGCCGAGGCGACCAGTCGGGATTATTGGCCGGGGGCTGCAAGCAGGCCTGCAGATACTCGACGACAAATGCCACATCCTCGATCAGAGGCTGCGTCTGGGTAACCAAACAGATACCTAAGGTTGCCTTCATGGACTCCATTCCTATTGGGTCGAACTTATGTGAGGGGAGCATTTGTCGCTGGCTCGGGCAGTCTGGCCAACAGGGCCACCGGCGTGTGTCGTGGCCTGAGCAATCGAGCTTCGCGCAGCCATCGCCAGGACACACACGCCAAGCATCGCCAGGCACAGTCCGGCAAGCATTGCCGCCGGGCCACTGCGGTCGAGCACCGCTCCGGCGCCAATCGGCACGAGGAGACGGGTAAGTACAAACAGGCTGGCCTGGAGACCGTAGTCGTGGGCCTGCTGGAGGCGTCGGGAGAAAAACATCATCAGGCCGAACATCAGGCTCGACACCGCCCCCATGGCCGTGGCCAATAGATAGGCCGCCGCCACCAGCCATGGGGTCGAGACCTGGAGCCAGACAGCGCTCGTCAATGCCAGCAGTGCTGACAAGGCACCGATCATGAACCACGGCGTCGCCCTTGCCGGACCCAGGTGTTGCACCACCCTTGCACCCAGTACGCTCGCCAGGACACCGACCACTCCACCGCCGACCCCGGCGATCCAGGCCACCTCTTGCACGGGCATTCCCTGGTCCAGCAACAGCGGCTTGAGGTAAAGCCACGCGGCGCCCAGGAACGGAAAACCGCTGAGCAACAACCCGATCCAGAGATGTGCGCCGGGCTGCCGGAAAAAACCCGACCAATCGACCGACGACCGCCGGGGTGCTTGAAGACCATCGTCCTTGACCTCTCCCTCATGCAATAACACGAGGAAGACCAGCGCCACCAACAGCCCGGCGGCCATCAACAGAAACGGCGCCTGCCAGCCCCAGCGCGCCTGCACCAGCAACATGACGCCGGCGCCCACGATGGCGGCGAGAAACAGCGCGGCCGAACGGATCCCCCCAGCGCGCGACCGTTGCGTCTGTGGCAATAACTTGATGGCCAGGGCATTGACCGGGATATCGGCCCAAGTCGCCAGCACGCCGGCGACGAAAGCCAGGCCGAAGAGAAACAGGCGATTGGCGGTAATCGCCTGCTGGCTAACCAGCACCAGCAGCAGCGCCAACAACAGGCACAGCACCAATGCCCAAAGTCGATAGTGTCCTTGGACTGACCGATAACGCTGTACGGGCAATGCCAACAGGAACTTGAACACCGCTGGCAGCCCCGTCAGCTGGAACAACCCGATGTCGGTACCCGACCAGCCGTGCTCGCGCATGACCAGCGGAAGCCCCAGCAGCAGGTAGATGCCGGGAACCGCGAGGACGAAGTGGAGCCAGCCGAACAGCCATTGGAGTCGCCACATACGGGCGTTGTTTGCGCCGTTCATGAACCGCTCCGACGCGCCACTTGTACTGCTACCGGCGCGACCGCAAAGGCCACCTCGGGGTAATGGTCAATATTGACGAACCCGGCGCGGGTCAATGCCTCGGACAGGCCGCCAGAATGGGTGATCTGACGACCGAGCATCTGCATCGACAGGTAATAAGGCATGACCCGCCGAGCCAGATCGGGGTCGGGCGGGACCTCGGCATGAGCGCTGACCAGCACGCCGCCGGGACGCAACGCGGCATGGATTTTCTCCAGGCTCGCCGCCAGGTCAGGGACAAAGTGCAACACCGAGGAACACCAGATCAGGTCATACCCTTCACCAATACAATCGCTCGCCAGATCCCCACCACGTACTGCCAGACGCTGTTGGAGGCCGGCCTTGCTGATATTTTCCGCCGCCACGCTGACAGTCTGGGGGAAGTCGAAGACCTCGCCGCTCAGCAGCGGGTTCTCCCGGGCCAGGGCAATTGCCACCAATCCTGGCCCGCCCCCCAGGTCCAGGAATCGGCGGGCATGGGCGAACTCGGGGATTCCTGCCATCAAGCGCAACGCCACCTCCACCGTGACGGCCCGTTGCTCCTGGGCCAGTTGCAGACGTGCCGCGGCCGTCCAGTTCTCGATGGTGGTCGCCACGTTCGGTGCCTGCCCACTGGGCTGGCCCGCCCGTACTTGATCGCCCAACTGTCCACCAAAATGGCGAAGCCCGCGCAGGCGGAACGTCCACGCATCGCCGCAATAGTCCGGCGCCTCGGCGCGCAAATAGTCATGGGCCACCGCGGCGTTGTGGTAGCGCGGCGGTTGTTGTTGGTCACGCACCAGCAACTCCATATTCCACAACGCGTCCAACCAGTAACCGGTGTTCACGGGGTCAAGTTGCAGCTGTCGGGCAATGGCCTGCGCCGTGACGGGTACTTGCAGCAGGTTGAACAACTTCCATTCCAGGGCAATGCGCAGGACATCGGCACGCACGCCGGCCAAGGTCAGGTCCCAGTAAGGTTGCAGGGGGTGGGGTGTTGCCAGGTCGATTCCGTTCATCATTCGCAGCTCACAGTTCATAACTCACACGCAGGCCGATTTCTCTCGGCGGGCTGTAGACTCGGGCGGTGCCGCTCAGGTAGCCGACAGCGTCGTAACGCTTGTCAGCGGCGTTCTTCAGATAGGCACTGATTCCGTAGCGGCCAACGTCATAACCGGCAGTGAGGTTGATCAGTCCGTAGCCTCCACGGCTGTACCGGTTCGCTGAGTCCAGGTAGGTCTTGCCGACCCCATCCAGGCCGGCCTGGGCCCACCAACCGGCGGAGGCGTCGTAGCGCAGGCTCAAATGGCCGGTGAAGTCGGGGGCATAGGGATTGCGATTGCCCTGGTAATCGCTGTTGCCTTCACTGAAGCGCTCGAAACGGGTCCGGTTCAGGCCCACGGAACCGACCAGCGTCCAGTGGTCGGCCAGCAGGTATTCGGCTTCCAGCTCCAGCCCCGTGGAGCGGGCCGACGCCGCGTTGGTGATATACACCAGGCCCGGCTGGATCAACTGCTGCACCTGCATGTCACGCACGTCCATCCAATACAGGGCGGCCGAATAACGCAGGCGCTGGTCGTCCAGCCAGCCTTTGGCGCCGACTTCATACGTCTTGGCCTTTTCCGGGTCATAGCTCGGGTAATCGGCGGCACTGGCGAAGGCGTTGAAACCTCCGGCGCGGAAACCTTCGGCATAGCTGGCGTACAGGTAGGCATCCGGTTGCCACTCGTACTGCAACGACACCTTCGGGGTAAAGCGTTGCCACTGCTGGCTCTGACGACTGCCGCCTTGGGGATCGATGTGCACCTTGTCCTGTTCGGTACGAGCGCCGAGGGTCAGGGTCCAGCGTTCGGCCAGGGGCATCAGCCATTGACCGAACAGGGCCGTGGTATTACCCCCCAATTGCACATCCGTGCGGGACAGGCCGACGGGCAGTTTCTGTTCGTAGGAAAGGTCATGGTCGTCGCGATCGGCATAGACGCCGAGCAGCCACTGGCTCTGGCGCCATTGGCCTTCCAGGCGAAATTCCTGGGACATGGTGTTGAAGTGGTAATCGCGACCGACATGAAACAGGTCGGCAGGCTGGAAATCGGTGTCTTGGCGCACCCGGTCATAGAAGTCATTGCGGGCTGTGATCGAACGCAGCTTCAAACCGGAGTCGAACTCATGCAGCACGTCCACGGACAGGCTGCGACCGCTGGAATGGTTCCAACTCGAGGTGCCGGAGCGCACCTGGCGCGGGGATGAGTCGGCCGCCCCCCACTGGGACCCACCGTCGCGATAATCCTGGCGGCTGTAGCGCAGGTTGACGTCAGTGGCCAGCGTGGGCGTCCAGCGCAATACCATGCGAGCACTGTGACGTTCACGATCATCGGCCTGCCCGCCGCGCCAATCGTTGTCAATGTAACCGTCCTGCTCCCGCCACTGCCCGGAAACCCCGGCGAACAGCGTCTGCGGGACCAGCGCGGTACTGGCATCAACGCCCAGGGTCCGGCTATCGCGACTGCCGCCACCGGCTTCGACCCGAGCGTATGGCTGGGCATCGGGCTGGCGAGTGTGGATACTCAGCACGCCGGCTTCAGCGTTGCGGCCATACAAGGTCGACTGCGGCCCACGCAGAATCTCGATACGTTCCACGCCCAGCAAATCATGATCGAAGCCCTGCCCCATCAAGGTCGGCACGCCATCGACCAGCATCAGCATCGAGGAGGAAAACGCCGTCGGGCTGGCGGTCAGGCCGCGCACCACCGGCAGGTTGGTGCCCGACTGGCCAAATGGCTGGAAGGTAAAGCCGGGTGTGGCTCGCGCCAGGTCTTGCAGGTCATGGATAGCGCCATTGCGCAGGTCCTCACCCGTCAACACCGACAGACTGGCGGGAACCGCTTCTTGCGGCTGTTCGATCTTGTTCGCCGTCACCGTGATCGGCGCCAATTCAGTCTGGGCCGCCACATTCACGGCCACACCCAGGCAACAACCGACGCACCAAACGCAACCACGAGCTTTCAATACAGGCTTGACCATCGCACTCCCCCATCAATGAATCAGCGACTGCCTCGTTCTGGCGATAGCAGTTGAGATACAAACATGGTATTGATTAATGCGAATAGTTATCATGTAGTTCATATGGAATCTGGATCAATCCATATGCAAGCCAGAGTCAACCAGGAGGACCCTATAAAGTGGCGGCCCTACAGAAGATTTCCCAGTCCTATCGAGTAGCGCCAACACATTCGCGGCTGATCAGCAGTGATGCCTGTGGCTGGACACGCCAGCAACTGCCGGGGGAACTGGGCGAGTGCTACTCAGAGCGCTATTTGGTCGACAATGACCTGATGGTGGTTCGTTCGCGCTATCGCCCCACGCGTCATTTGATCGAGGAAACCGTCAGCCCTCACAATCGCCACATGCTGGTCATCACATTTGGCATGCAAGGCGACTCCGGCTACAAGGGGGCCGACGGTTCGGCGGTATCATTCCGTGCCGGCTATACCACCATCACCTCGTTTCAATTGAGCCTGGGCGAACGTTGCTACGAGGCCGGGACGACGGTGTCCCAGCTCCGGCTGCTGATCGGTGAAAGCATGCTCAACCGATACATCGGCGAGCAGCGCACCCGCCAGTTACTGGGCAACGGCAATGTGCGCCAATTGGCCTTCCAAAAGACTTCGGCCACCAGCGCCAGCCACGCCACCGCCCTGGCGCGCTATCTCAACCAGGGCGCGACCGGCGCGCTGGACATGCACATCCACACCCTCAGTCTGCTGTCCGAACAACTGAAACTGATAAGCCCGCCCACCCCCTGCATCCAGAATCCGCAATTCAGCGCCAGCGACATCGAAAAACTCGACCGGGCACGGGACATCATGATCGAACAAATGGACCAGCCGTTGACCATTCCCTACCTGTGTGCAGCCGTCGGGCTCAATGAATTCAAGCTCAAGGAAGGCCTGCATCACCGCTTCAATTCCACGCCCCATCGCATGCTGCATGAGATGCGCATGCGCAAGGCCTATACCCTGCTGGAAAGCGGATGCCAGGTTGCGCAGGCGGCCTATCAGGTCGGCTACAAGTTTCCGAATAATTTCAGTGCGGCATTTACCCGGTTCTTCGGCAAATCGCCCAAGACGGTATTCGGCAAGCGTCGCTGACATTGCGCGGGCGCCTGGGTGATTCCGGGCGTCAAACCTGATCTGCCGTCTTGGAGTCTCCCAGGCTCAAGGCCTGAATCGACGGAAAAAAATGCCCGGATCCAAGGTCCGGGCATTTTTTATTGAGCGCGATCAGAACGTCACGCTGGCACTCAGCCGTGCGGTACGCGGCTCCCCTACCGCGACCTGCAACTCGCTGCCGGTGGAGGACGGATAGTATTGCTTGTCGAACAGGTTATCCACATTCAACTGCAGCGAGGTCTTGTGGCCCAAGACCGGCGACTCCCAGCGCAGGAAGGCGTCGGCCACGGTGTAGCTGCTGAGCCAGAAACTGTTGTCGTTGTTGGCGGCCCGTTCGCCAACGTACCGCGCTCCGCCCCCGGCGTGCCAGGCACCGAACTCGGCGGGAACGTTGAGGTGATGGGTCAGGTACAGGCTGGCAGTGTGTTTAGGCGCGTCGGCGAGACGATGGCCTTCGTTTTTCGGATCGTCGAGGATCTCCGTGTGGGTGTAGGCGTAGGTGCCGATCAGCTCCCAGCGCTCGGAAAGGCGCCCGGTGATGTCGAGTTCCAGGCCTTGGGAGCCGACTTTTCCGGCGGCTTCTGCGATGTTTTTTTCGCCGACCAATCTATTGGTCACGACGTTCGTTTTTTCGATGTCGAACAACGCAAGATTGATGTTCAATCCTGGCAACGGATCATATTTGGCCCCGATCTCGTAGCTGCGCCCTTCCTCTGGGTCGAAGGTACTGCCGTTATCGTCCACCGTGTCGTTCGGCTTGAACGAGCGACTGTAGTTACCGTACAGCGACAGCTCCTGCGTGGCTTTATAGACCAGACCGAGGAACGGCACGAAGGCATCGCCGTTATCATCCCGGTTGAGCTTGTAAGCGCTACCCAAACCCTGGTCGCTGTACTGGTCGTAATGTTGATAGCGACCGCCGAACACAAGGATCCAGCGATCATCGAGATGCCAATTGTCCTTGAGATAAATGGAACTGGAGGTCAACTGGTTGCGCAGGTCGCTTTGGGGAGCATTGACAACACTGGGCTCGCTTAGACCGCCATAAACCGGTGCGTTGATGTCGAACCCCGGCGTTGCGGGGCCACGGTAGGTCTTGCCGCGAAATTGATCTGACACTTGGTTGTCGACGCCGACCAGCAAGTCATGACGCTGCCCGAAAAATTCCTGCTTGCCCAGGAAGTCCCAACTGGCATAACGAGTTTCGTCGTCGTAATGAGCACCATTGGCGGCTCGCTGAAAAACACCGGTTTTCGACAGACTCGGCTGCGCAATCGAAAGACTGTACCGATCATTGTTCCAGCCATAGGTCACGCGGGTTTTCCACGCCTCGCTCAGCTCATACTCGAAACGCGCCGTCGCTGTCTCGCGAATGCCCACGCTTTTGGCCCAGGGCTCGTCCAGGCGCTTGTCATAATCGATGTCCGCCGGATGTCCATTGCGGAACACTGTGCCCCGGTCAAAGGGATTGGAATATTCGTTGTACTCATAGCTGAGATTCAACGAGGCCCGCTCCCCCGTCCAAGCCAGGGACGGCGCGACCAGCGTGCTCTCGTTGACCCCGTAGTTGCGCCAGTAATCCTCATGACCACGCTCGGCAATCAAGCGATAGGCCAGGCCGGTGTCTCCCAATGGCCCGGTGGTGTCCAAGGCCATGGTGCCGCCGCCTTCGCTGTAGGCCGAGCCGCTCAGCGTGGTGCTTTGCGTGTATTCCGGTTTCTTGCTGATGACGTTGACCAGGCCGCCGGGCTCCAGCGCGCCGTACAACATCGAGGCCGGGCCCTTGAGCACTTCGACGCGGTCGGTGGTGGCGCTGAAGTTGTGGCCCAGGTTCGAACGCACGCCGTCGCGCAGGATCGAGCCGTCGTCGTTGGTGCCGAACCCGCGCTTGACCAGCGAATCCCTCGAGCCGCCCAGGGTATTGCCCTGGCTGACGCCGCTGACGAACTTCATCGCATCGGCCAGCGAGCGCACCTGATAGTCGGCCAGGGTCTGCTGGGTCACCACGCTGATCGATTGCGCCTCTTCCTTGATCGGTACATCGCTCTTGCTCGCCGTACTGGCTTGCGACGTCGTATAGCCCTCGTCCTGAGTGACGCGACTGCCCTGGATGTCCGTGGCCGGCAGTTCGAGAGCGGCCTGCGCCCACACCGGGCTTGCGATGAAGCAGTAAGACAACGTCGGCAATACACACTTGATGAAGACGTTGCGATTAGCGAGAGGGGTGGAACGATTCAAGACGCGCACTCACAGAGGGTTGGAAATGCGAGGGAATATACTTTGAGAATGATTCCCAGTAAATCTTTCTAACATCTCCCCGCTTGACTCTGCGCACAAACGAGGGCGCCGGATGATGAGTCCGGCGCCCTCGTTTGTTTCCCTCTCCCAGTCTTGGGCTGATCAGTGGTCAGTGGTCGATGGCAGCACCGGCTCCTCTCGGTACGCGAATGTCTTCGACCAGGTGCTGGATGTGCTCCGGTGGCGGCGCGGTAAAGCGCGACACCACCACCGCGGCCAGGAAGTTGAAGACCATCCCCAACGTGCCGATACCTTCAGGGGAAACACCCAGCCACCAATGTTCAGCCGTGTTCATCGTCGGGTTGATGAACTTGAAGTAGACGATGTAGGTGAATGTGAAGGTCAGCCCGACAATCATCCCGGCGATCGCGCCTTCGCGGTTCATGCG
Source organism: Pseudomonas sp. NFACC05-1 (assembly GCF_900100135.1). Lineage (NCBI taxonomy): Bacteria > Pseudomonadati > Pseudomonadota > Gammaproteobacteria > Pseudomonadales > Pseudomonadaceae > Pseudomonas > Pseudomonas sp. NFACC05-1. The sequence goes on from NZ_FMTR01000017.1 coordinate 119,078, forward strand.
TTTGGAGAAGATCCCCATGACAATGACCGGAAAGAAGGAAGACGCCGCCAACCCGAAGGCGAACGCAACCACCTGGGCGACGAACGCGGGTGGATAAATGCCAAACAATCCGGCAATCAGCACCGCCACACCGGCGGCAATGCGTGCCGCGAGCAACTCCTGCTTCTCGTTGATCCTGGGCATGATGTTGCTCTTGAGCAAATCATGTGAGACCGAGGTGGAGATCACCAGCAACAGCCCCGCAGCCGTGGAAAGCGCCGCCGCCAGGCCACCGGCAGCGATCAATGCGATCACCCAGCCCGGCAGGCCAGCAATTTCGGGGTTGGCCAACACCATGATGTCGTTATCGACGTAGAGTTCGTTGGCCACTGGCGAGAGCTGGTTCTTGAGCAATCGCTGCTCATGCGCCCCGCGCTCATCAGTAAAACTCGGCGCCCCGACCAGGGCCGCACCCGGGCTGTACTGGATGATGCCGTCGTTGTTCTTGTCCGCCCACGCAATCAGTCCGGAGTTTTCCCAGGCTTTGAACCAGGCTGGCGCGGTGGCATAACTGACGTTGGGAATGGAGGTCAGCAGATTGGTACGTGCGAAGGCCGCCACGGCCGGCGCGGTGGTGTAGAGAATGGCGATGAACAGCAATGCGTAGCCTGCTGACTTGCGGGCATCACGTACGGTCGGCGTGGTAAAAAAACGCACGATCACATGGGGCAGGCCCGCAGTACCGACCATCAGCGCCATGGTGATGAAGAACACATCCATGGTCGACTTGGTGCCATCGGTATAGGCGCTGAAGCCCAACTCGGCACCCAGGCCGTTGAGCCGCTCGATCACGCTCTGCCCCGAACCGCCCACTTCGCTGATAAAGCCCAACTGCGGTATTGGGTTGCCGGTGATCATTATCGAGATGAAAATCGCCGGCACCATGTAGGCGAAAATCATCACGCAATACTGTGCCACCTGGGTGTAGGTGATGCCCTTCATGCCGCCCAACACCGAATAAAAGAATACGATGGCCATGCCGATCATGACACCGACGTTGATATCCACTTCCAGGTAACGGGAAAAGACGATCCCGACACCGCGCATCTGTCCCGCCACATAGGTGAAGGAAATGAAGATCACGCAGATCACCGCCACTACCCGCGCCGTCTGCGAGTAATAACGAGCCCCGACGAACTCGGGTACGGTGAACTTGCCAAATTTTCGCAGGTACGGCGCCAGGCACATCGCCAACAGCACGTAGCCCCCGGTCCAGCCCATCAGGTAGACGGAACCGTCATAACCGGCGAAGGCAATGATCCCGGCCATGGAGATGAACGAAGCCGCCGACATCCAGTCAGCACCGGTGGCCATGCCGTTGAGTACCGGATGCACGCCCTTGCTGGCGACGTAGTACTCGCTGGTGGAACCGGCACGCGTCCAGATTGCAATCGCGATGTACAACGCGAAGGAGGCGCCTACGACCAGATAAATCAGGGTTTTTGTGTCCATGTGCGCCGCCCTCAGTCTTCGTGGACGTCATATTTGCGATCGAGCTGATTCATCTTCCAGACATAGAAGAAAATCTCGAGCACAAAGACGTAGATGGAACCCTGCTGGGCAAACCAGAACCCCAAGGGTGTACCGAAGAAACTGATGGTGTTGAGTGCATCAACCAGCAAAATGCCGAAGCCGAACGACACCAGGAACCAGATAGCCAGCAAGACCAGCATCCAGCGTAGGTTTTCCGTCCAGTAGGCACGCGCAGCCTGTTGCTTTTCAGTGGACATGGAGGTGTCCTCCCGTGTTGTTTTTATTGTTTTGCACTTCAAACCGTAGCAGTCGTCAGGCAAGGCGCTAGTACGACTTTCGTCTAATTCGCTCCAATAGGTATTGACATCTCTATCCCATCGTTATGGCAGGCTGAAGAGCAGCAGAGTCTCCAGGGTGATATCAAATAGCCCTATCCGCCCCTAAAGCTTTGGCGCTCGCGGTCGAATGTATTCCATTGAGAGATTTTTTTGCCCAGGAGCAGCGGCATGCAGACGTTAAAGGCCTTGTACGAGTCTATCGAGATGCGGTTTTTCGATACCCTCACCAAAAAACTATCGAGCCTTTTCCTGTTGGTGCTGGTCAGTGGCTTGCTGTACTGGGTGGCCCTCAGCGCCCGCGCCGAGATCGTGCTGCAGTTGCGCAATGCGCAGTTGGACGGCGCCTTGCTTGGGCAGATCGAGGGTCGGCTTGACAGCCTCACCCATGCCCTGCTCTTCGGCGCGTTCCTGACGCTGTGCATGATCAGCTTCATGGTCTGGTATTTCCGTCACCTCATCGTGCGCCCCGTCATCGCCATGACCAAGGCCCTGGAAGAGATCGCCAATGGCGAAGGTGACCTGTCCAAGGACCTGCCGCTGGTGACTCACGACGAAATCCGCGTGCTGGCCGGCACTTGCAACCGTTTCCTGGCCAAGCAGCGGGAGATCATCAGCAACGTCCAGGCACTGACCGTGCACATCGCCGTCGAATCGGCCCGCTCGTTGAAGAACATCAGCGACTCCAGCGACAGTGCCACCCACCAGGCTCGCTTCGCCAAGGAAGTCATGGACCAGAGCAACACCGCCGTGGGCCGCATCGAAGAAGTCTCGCGCCAGACCCAGGGCATTTCCAGCACCACCGCCCAGAACCTGAGCATGGCCCGCGACTCCTACGCCGAGCTGCTGGAAGTGACCGGCAACATCAGCGAAATCTCCAGCAGCCTCGGTGAATTTGCCACGCTGGTGAGCGCCTTGAACCAGCGTTCCTCAAGCATCAAGTCGATTGTCGGGTTGATCCAGCAGATCTCTGCCCAGACCAACCTGCTGGCCCTCAATGCCGCCATCGAAGCCGCCCGGGCCGGCGAAAGCGGTCGGGGCTTCGCGGTGGTCGCCGATGAAGTGCGGACCCTGGCACAAAACGTCAGCCGGGCCACCGATGACATCTCACGCAACATCGACGCCATGCTCGAGGAAGTCAGCTCCACCCACGAACAGACCACCCAGATCAGCCATAGCGCCCGGGAAACCCAGAAAGTGGTGGAGCGCGCCTCCGGCCATTTTGAGAGCATGATCGGCGATTTCGAATCCACCAACGGCAAGCTGGCGGACATCGCGACCCATATCCAGCAGTTCGCCGACAGCAACACGGGGATCAACGACCGAGTCACTCAGATCCACGCCGACAGCCAGTTGATCGACCAGCGCATGCAGCATTCGGCAACGGCCACCCGCGACCTGTCCGGCGTGGCCGAAAAGGTCCAGGCCCTGCTGGGTCGCTTCGTGCTCGGCCACGGCAAGCTGGACGCCGCCATCACCCGCGCCAGCGAGTGCCGCGACACGCTCCAGGTTCGCCTGGAGGCGCTGCAAGGTGAAGGCCTGAACCTGTTCGATCAGAATTACCAACCGATTCCCGGCACCGACCCCAAGCAGTACATGACCAGCTACACCGAACGTTTTGCCCAGATCTGCCAGGAGGAATGCGACAAACTCACCCGCAGCACGCCGGGTGGCAAGGTTTCGTTCATTGTCGACAGCAAGGGCTACTGCCCGGTGAATAACAGCTGGGTCTCCAAGCCGCCAACCGGCGACCGGGCGGTGGATTTGCCGGTGTGCCGCAACAAGCGAATCTTCAACGACCCGATCGGCCTGCGTGCGGCGGGCAACGTCCAGCGTTTCCTGCTGCAGACCTACCTGCGCGATACCGGGGAAATCATGACCGAGATCGACGTACCGTTCTTCTTCGGCGGCCGTCATTGGGGCAATTTGCGGGTGGGCTTCGATGCGGCGGTGTTGTTGGCGGAGTGATCAACAGCGCAATCAAGCCAGACAACTACCCTGTGGGCGAGGGAGCTTGCTCCCGCTCGGCTGCGCAGCAGTCGCAAAACCGGCTGATACGGTCGGCCTGAAGAACCGCCGGGGCCTGCTTCGCACGCCAGCGGGAGCAAGCTCCCTCGCCACAAGGGATCTGTGGCGTATGCAAATCTTGAGAACACCCAAAACAAACTGTGGGAGCGGGCTTGCTCGCGAAAACGGTGTGTCAGCCACATCAACGGCGACTGACCCGACGCTTTCGCGAGCAAGCCCGCTCCCACATGGGGGTTGGGTTTAGCTCAACTCAACAGCACTTGGGCCCGCCCTTGCCACCGTAACGGGCCTCCTGGCGTTCGCGGAAGAACGCCTCGTAGTCCATCAACGGTTTGTCCGGGTGCTTGGTTTGCATGTGCTCGACGTAGTTGTCGTAGTCGGGCATGCCGACCATCAGGCGGGCGGCCTGACCGAGGTATTTACCGAGGCGACTCAAGTCATTGAACATCGTTGCAATCCCCTATCAAGCGTCCGGCACGGCCTGGAATGGCGCTTCCTTATCCGTGCGTTCCTTGGTGCCCCAGGCGGCGATGCCGACCTTGAGCGCGTAGAACAGGATGCTGAAGACCACGAACAGGAACAACACCGTCAGCGTTGCGTTGGTGTAGGCGTTGAACACCACGTGCTGCATCTGCTCGATGCTCTTGGCCGGGGCCAGGACCTGGCCGGCGGCCAGGGCATCGTTGTATTTGCGCGCCAGGGCCAAAAAGCCGATCGCCGGGTTGGCGTCGAACAGCTTGATCAGGCCCGCGGTGGTGGTGCAGATCAGCAACCAGCTCGCCGGCAGCAGCGTGACCCAGACGTAGCGCTGGCGCTTCATCTTGATCAGTACCACGGTGGCGAGCATCAGGGCGATACCGGCCAGCATCTGGTTGGAGATGCCGAACAGCGGCCACAAGGTGTTGATGCCACCCAGCGGATCGATCACGCCCTGGTACAGCAGGTAACCCCACAGTGCCACGCAGCCGGCGGTGGCGATCAGGTTGGCCGGCCAGGATTCGGTGCG